>SIBK01000004.1 GCA_009695205.1 Pedosphaera sp.
CCCGGTTCCATGGCAATCGGCTCCCCGGCCCGGGTGGTACGTGCGCTTTCACCCCAAGAGCGGTCAGACTTGAAGCATTGGGCGGAAAAATACGTCGTCAACGGCGCCTACTGCCTTCGACATCAGCTGAACGTCGGAGGCCCGCTGCAAAGCTGATCAATTAGTACCGCCTCGCATTGCGTTCGCGGAGTCCGAGACTCCCTCAACATCGGCATGCACCCGCCCCCTTTAGTGTGGAATGTTTCCACCACGAGACAACCTATCATTGCGAAGAGATTGCGCTTCGGAATTCGGACTTATTTGGCGCCGGCGCTTTTCTTATCGCCCCAATACTTCGCCCACGTCTCTTTACGTTTCTTCCAGTCTTCCTCCTGTTTTTGGAGGAAGGCAATGAATCCGTCGTCAGTGCGAAGACTCTTTAGATTGGCGTCATCTCTGAACAAGGGATAACACGGAAATCCAGTGTCGGCGGTTTTCTTCAACCACTGGAGAGCCTCCGGGGTCTTGTTCAAGAGCGCGCAGGCGCAGGCCATGAAATACGTGGCATGATGGGTTTCCCCGAAGCTGCCCTGTGTTTTCTTCTCAGCGATTTTAATCCTTGCGATAAAACCAGCCTCATCGCCGGCGGCGGCCAGCAGCACGGCCTTCATAGCGTTGAGCTCGCCAGGACCGTCCTCGGGGGTGATTATCCAAGTATTTTTGCAGTTTGGCAGTGGCCTCGTTCGTTCGTTCGACCGGCGGCGAACAAAGCCCAGGCCCAGTGGGAACCCAACGCAGAAGAACGAAGGTCAGGCTTAATCTTGGGCCAAAATAGGAGGGACTTTTCGTATTCCATTCTAAAAAGAAGGTGGTATGCCTCGATACGCGTTGCGGCACCCGGGTCCACCGCCATCAGGTCAATTTCCGTGGGCTGCGCTTCGTCTACGAACCCGGTGTGAGCTAAAACGATACCAAACCATATCAGCGCGCTGGCTGAGCTAGAGTTGAGCTGGAGAGCGTGGTGGAAGAGTTCGAGCGCTGCTTCGTGTTGGAAATTTTTCGCTGGACTCCAAAGCAGCCGTCCATGCAGCACGTACGCCTCGGCAAGGTTTGGATTGAGTCGTAGTGCCTCCAACACCGCGTCCCGCGCATCGCCCGCCCATCTCTTGCTCAGTTCCGGCTCATACTGAAAAACCCGCTCGATGTAAGCCTCACCGAGAGCCCCCCAAGCCGGCGCAAAATCTTTACTGATCCCGACCGCGCTCTGGTAGAGACGGATTGCCTCCTGGTTGTTCGCATCGCCATCGCCGAGGGCTTTCGCGCGGTAGTACAGATCCAATGCCTCTGGATTAATCCGGGGAGCGCTCGCCAAACGCGCCTGTTCCTCGGGCTTCACCCTCACGTTCATCTTGCTCGCGATGGCCAAAGCGACTTCATTCTGCAATACGAACACGTCGCGCAGATCGCTCTCAGAATTCGTGGACCACAGAAGCCGATAGGTCGGCCCCTGAAACAACTGGACGGCCATCTGCACTTTGTCCCGCTCTCGCTTGAGTGTCCCCTGAACCACGGCATCCACGCTCAATTGCCGCGCAATCCCCGGGACCGCGTTGGTCGACCTTTTAAACGGCATCACCGTTGCGCGCCCAATGACCCGCAACGCACTAATTTGACCCAATTTTGCGATAACTTCATCGGTCATCTCATCGGCGAATGGATCCTGGGCCACATCCCCGGAAAGGTTCACCAGCGGCAACACGGCTAATCGGGAGGGCGACGCCTCCCGGCCTCCCTCAACATGCTTGAAGGCATTGAGACCTAGTCACAAAATCGCCGCGACCAGGGCAAAGGCCATCGATGTCCGCCGCACCAGCCTTCTCCGAGCCGCCGCCCTCTGCCGCACCGCCAAGTCGGCACGCCGTTGGCCCAAGGCACGGAGGCTCCGGGCCAACTGTCCGGCCTCGGCAAATCGCTCCTGAAGATCGCCGGCGAAACATTTTTCCAAATCGGTGCGCAACACCGGATCCTGGATCGCCCTGGCCCAATCGGTGGTGATGGGACGGTTGAAATTGCCGACCAGCAATTGATATAGAACCACGCCCAGGGAATAGATGTCGGAGTGAACAGACGCTGGCTGCCCGGCAAACAATTCCGGCGCCATATACAGTTGTGTTCCGGACTGGGATGCCGATCCCGGCGACATCATCGTCTGGGTGAAACCCAGGCGCGTGATTCCCGCCAGCATTTCCTGCGACACCACCTAACCGATCCCGAAGTCGGTGAGCTTCGCTCGAACCTCGTGGCGGCTTGCCTCTAGAGGCTCCTTCCCTTCCTCACCGACAGAAGGGACAGCATTCAGAGCCTCGTTACCCCGGATGCGACGACCGGACTGGACGAGAATATTGCTCGGCTTCACATCCCGATGAATCACGCCCGCGTCGTGGGCTGCCTGCAGCGCGTCAGCCACCTGCGCCACGATCTCCACCCGCGTCTCCATCGGAATGTTTCCAAACCCTTCCTGCTCGCACCACGCCCGCAAGTCGACGGCCTCCGCGTAATCCATCACGATGTAAAACGGCGGCTTATCGAAGCAGACCTCCTGTATTCCCACGATGTTGGGATGCTGCCCGACTTTCTCCTTCATCAGACGGAAGAGCGTTACCTCGCGCTTGAGTGAGCGCACCCGGTCCGCGCGAAAACAAAACTTGAACACCCGCAGCTCTTTCAAGGTTTCGTGCCGCCCGAGCCACACCTCGCCAAAGCCACCCTCGCCCAGTTTCTTCGCCAAAACCCATTGCGTGCCGGGAACGACTTGTTCCAGCGCCGGCCGCCAGCCCAGCACGGGTTCGCCCTCATCGGAAACATGTCGGCGCGCTTTGTCCGAGTTGATCGGCACCATCAACGCTCCTTTGCCCGTCTCGTTTACCTTGCATACCTCGATCGGTTCCTCGACGCCTTTTAAAAGATAAGGCCCGTGATTGAGCCAGGCGAGGAGTCCAACCCCTTCGAGGTCCTGGCCCTTGAGCACCTGCCGGGCATTGTCGAACACAAAGCGGGTCATCAGAATCTGATTGCCCTTCGCCAGCGCCATCACCGGCGCGCAAGTGTCCACCTGCATCCCGTTCACATCCTTCGGTTTAGAGAAATCTTCCCCTCCTTCGATGAACACCTCACCCACGTGAACACCGATGCGGTCGGTGATCAGACGGCCGGTCTCCCGCGCCCAGGCGCGAAGCCTTGCCTGCAGCAGGAGCGCGAACCGGACGGCGTCCGACGGATTGACGAACACCAGAAAGAAGGAATCACCCGCAGTGCTGATCTCCCTCCCCGCTTTGAATTGGCCGAGCAGCTCCCGGATTAGGACGTGGTGCCGTTGTATGATCTCGATCGCACCGTGGTCGCCCAAGTCCTGCTTGAGCTGAGTCGAGCCGACCATGTCCGTGAACATGAGGGCGGCAAGCTTCCGCTGTTTCGAGCTGTCCGCTGGCACACCTCAGTACTAGCCGTGACGAGGCCGCGACACAATCGTCTTCACCCGCGCTGTCGCTCAGACCCACCTCACGGCACCCACCAGCGTCCTAAAATAAGGGGCGAGGCATCCACGCCGCCGCGAGAACTCTGAGCGCGCATGGCCAAATCGACCGATTGAACTCATCGTCCGCAACCCGCGATCGGCAGCTCAGCTTCGATCAGCGGTACCGAGAGTGATCGCGATAAGACCATGCACAACGGGTCTCTAAACGGATTGACCGTCTGCCCGAACTGCTTTCGTCTTGGGGTTGATGCGGGTTCTGATTATCGGATGTGGCTATGTGGGCACGGCTTTGGGCGAACGGCTTGTCCGGTGCGGGCACACTGTGTTCGGACTTCGACGGTCGATCGCTGGGGCGGCAGATCTGTCCGCCGCGGGCATCCACCCATTAACGGGTGACGTGACGCGGCCTGGAGATCTGGCGACGCTCCCGGATTCTCTCGACTGGGTGGTCAACACGGTTTCGTCGAGTCGCGGCGGGCCCACGGAGTACCGCGATGTGTACCGGGAGGGCACATGTTCACTGATCGCCGCGTTGAGCTCCGTCGATATCCACCGGTTCGCCTATACGAGCAGTACGAGTGTGTACGGGCAGATGACTGGCGGATGGGTGGACGAATCCGCTCCGGCAAAGCCTGCGGGAGAGACGGGTCGATTGCTGATCGAGACAGAACAGCTGCTGCTGTCCGCCGTAAGCGCGCGCCAATTCCCCGCCGTGATACTACGGGTGGCCGGCATCTACGGGCCGAGCCGGGGGAGTTTGTTTCAAAAATACCTGCGGGGCGAAGCTCGTCTGGATGGCGATGGTTTGCGATGGTTGAACATGATTCACCGCGACGATGTGGCCTCGGCACTCCACGCGGCACTGGAATTCGGTCAACCGGGCGAGATCTATAATGCAACGGATGACGAACCGGTTTCACAGCTCGACTTTTTCCGTTGGCTTGATTCGCAACTGAAACGGGGGATTCCCCCGACGGCTGGCGAATCGGAGACAACGGGCCGCAAGCGGGGAGTGACGAACAAGCGGGTTTCGAATCGAAAATTGAGCGCCCTTGGCTGGCGACCGGCATTTCCAACGTTTCGGGAAGGCTACGCGGCCGCGGTGGGAGTGGCGCAAAAACTCGCACACGAGGAAAACCGCCCCAGCTCGAAGCCAGGGCGGTTATCTCTATTGGACTGATCCCCATCAATCACACCAAACCCCTAAACCACCCGTAAACGATTCCACACAGCTGACACCGATCTACTTCATCCCCGCAGTAACAAGAGACCCCGAAGAATGAAAAACGTTACGGGATTTCTTAAAAAAGTTTTCGCGCCCCAAAGGCATCGAATTTCAGCCGGTTTCTATTCCCCCTCCCCGGCTACCTTTCGATACAGGGTCGCCAGGCTGATATCCAACAACCGGGCTGCCTCCTCCTTGTTTTGATTGGTCAGGGTCAGCACATGATTCAGGTAGGCGGTCTCCTGATCCCGGATAAATCGCTTCAGGCTTACAATGTGGGAGGGCATGGCTGTCCCAGGTTTTGGCGACACGGAAACCGGGGGAGGGGTCCCGGATACCCGAGTGTATCCGGGACTGCCATCGGGAAACTCGGCCACCAATGCAGTCTCCGGTTGGTCGGATTCTCCGACCGGAATGTTTCGAATAATAACCGGCGGCAGATCCCGAAGTACAATCAGCGGACTCTCGCTCAGTACCGAAGCCCGTTCGATTGCATTTTCCAGCTCACGGACATTGCCGGGCCAGTCGTGAAGGCACAAGGCGTCCAAGGCACGTCGGGAAATTTTGCAGGGCTGGCCGGTCCGTGAATGCACCTTGTCCCGGAGAAAATGGTAAACAAGCACGGGAATATCCTCGACCCGTTCCCGCTGGGCAGGCATCGAGATCGGGACGACGTTCAACCGGTAGAAGAGGTCCTCCCTAAATTTTCCCTCTTTCACGAGCTTTTCCAAATTTTCATTGGTGGCGGCGAGGACGCGGACATTGACGGCGACGGCGGTGGTGTCCCCGACGCGACGGATCTCTCGCTCCTGGAGCACCCGGAGCAAGCGGCTCTGCAACTGCGCCGGCATCGTGCCGATCTCATCCAGAAAGATGGTGCCGCCATCCGCCTCGTGGAACAGACCGTTCTTGTCGTTGATCGCCCCGGTAAAGGCTCCTTTGCGGTGCCCGAATAGTTCGGACTCGAGCAGGTTTTCCGGCAGCGCCGAGCAGTTTATCGGAACGAACGCGGCATGTTGGCGACGGGAGTTGAAGTGGAGCGCCCGTGCCACGAGCTCCTTGCCCGTCCCGCTCTCGCCAAGAATTAACACCGTGGCGTCTGTGTCGGCGACCCGCTCAATCATCCGGAATACCTCCTGCATCCGGGGTGCGGCGCCGATGATCTGGTGAAACCCGTACCGTTGTTTGAGCTCGCGGAGGAGGAGGGCGTTTTCGGCGACTGTGCGCGTGTAGTTCAGCGCTCGTTGAATCGAGAGCTTGAGCTCATCGAGCTTGAACGGATTTTCCAGGAAATCGTAGGCACCCAACCGCATCGCTTCGACCGCACTCTCGACGCTCCCAAAGCCCGTCATCATCAGACAGGCCGGGGAGGGAATCAACGCGCGGGCCTTCTGCAAAATCTCCATTCCATAGGCTTTGGTTTTGTCAAGATAGAGATCGGTGATGACCAGGTCCGGATGGTGTTCAGCGAGTGCTTCCATGACTCCGTGCGCGCTCGTGAACGGAAAGACTTAGTGCCCGTCCGCACGCAGCACTTCGCTAACCATCTGTACCATGGTGATCTCATCATCGACGAGAAGGATCTTGGCCATGGGGGAAAGACTAGGGATTTGCGCGGGCAAGGGCATTCTTTCATTTGACGAACATTTGGGACAGGCGTTTCGGGGCCGGGCCGGCGGTCTGTGCTTTCCAAAGAGGTTGGCTCAACGCTACGGTCTCCCGCGTGCAGCATCGCGGAAAGGCGCTCCAAGCGGCAGGCCGACTCATCTTGAGGGCTTTGGTCATTTTCGGCTTGATCGGATTCGTCCTCAAGCTCGCAGGCGCCGAGCCGCAGACGGTCAGCTTCTCGCTGATATCCCCTTTCCTGCTTTTCACGGCCTCCTCGCTGTATTTTTTCCGGGACCCCGATGCGAACGTGCCGCGAGGGCTAGACCTGGTGGTCTCACCCGGGCATGGCACAGTGGATGTGATCGATCAAACCGAAGAACTCCAGGTGATGGGGGGCCGTTGCCAGCGGATTTCCATCTTTCTTTCCATTTTCAACGTTCACGTGCAACAGGCACCGGTTTCCGGCACGGTGATTTTCTCACGTCACACGCCAGGCCGGTTCATCAATGCCATGAATACCGAGTCGGCCGCCCACAACGAAAACGTTCTCCTCGGTTTTGATTGCACCCGGCCCGAAGGAATCCGCGTGGGTGTGCGCCTTATCGCCGGTATGATTGCCCGCCGCATCATTCCGTGGGTCGAGTCCGGATCGAACGTCAGCCAAGGCCAACGGATCAGTCTCATCCAATTTGGTTCCCGCCTGGACCTATACCTGCCTCTGGGGGCTGAAGTGACCGTGAAGCCCGGCCAGAAAGTGGTAGGAGGCGAAACGGTCATGGCTCGAATCCGGAATCCCGCAACCTCCTGATGAAACCCGAACAAAGCCCATCCATTCCGTCTGCTCGCACACCGGAGACCGAACCCGGGACCGATCGGCTCAAGATCTACCTGCTGCCAAATCTGTTCACCGCGGGTAACCTGTTCTGCGGCTTCCTCGCGATTACCAAAATCGTCGAAGCGGATCCGGCCTCCCCGAATTTCAACAGCATCATCCGGCATGCCCTCGCCTTCATTCTCCTGGCCTGCATCCTGGATCTCTTGGACGGACGCGTAGCCAGGATGGGGGGGTTCGAAAGCCCGTTCGGACGCGAATTTGATTCCCTGGCCGATATTGTTTCGTTCGGCGTGGCTCCAGCCTTCCTCGTCCATCGCATCGTGCTCCGCGACGTATTCGTGAATCACCCGGAGGTTGGCTGGTTCATCGCCTCCGTATTTGTCATCTGTGGCGCGTTCCGCCTGGCCCGTTTCAACTGTCTCGCGGTCATGGCCGGCACAGGCGGCGGTAAATATTTCCTCGGGTTTCCCATTCCCGCCGCGGCCGGACTCGTCGCCTCCATCACCTACCTCCTGTT
Organism: Pedosphaera sp.; assembly: GCA_009695205.1. Lineage (GTDB taxonomy): Bacteria > Verrucomicrobiota > Verrucomicrobiia > Limisphaerales > UBA9464 > SIBK01. Next base: position 7,700 of record SIBK01000004.1, read on the forward strand.
GCATCTCGACGACAAAAATCTAAGCGTGGGTAACTGGCGATACCTGCTGCCGGGGATCCTGATCTTCCTCTCCGCCATGATGGTGAGCGAAGTGAAATACCCCACCTTTAAGAAGCTCGGCTGGAGAACTCAACGCCCTTTCGGACGAATGGTTACCATTGTCCTGTTTATTGGAATGCTCATCATCCTCTGGCGACGGCTGCTGCCCTACGTCGCCCCCATCGGAATTGCTGCCTATTTGATCTACGGGTTCGTGCGCCCACGCATCTCACGTGAAATGCAACGCGAGATCGAATACGAAAACGAGGAAAGCGAAGAAGAGGACGTGCCGGATAGTGGCACTAGCGGTCTAAAGTCTTGATGTCAGCAGCTTGCTGCCGGGTAGGCACCAGAGCGATCGATCCAGTACGGCTGAAATCATCCGAATCCTGCCACGCAATGTACCCGAACAACCCACCCGCCAAACAGAGTACCGGCCTCTATTTTTGGGCTATTCGAATCCTGTTAATAAGCGGCGCAACACTAATTCTCGCAGCGGCGCTCTTTTATCCGATCGAAAACATGCGGGGTCACCGCGCCCTGAAACAGGTTCAGGACGAAATGGCCCGGCGCGGCCTCGGAACCAACTGGACAACTCTCATCGGCCCGCCAGTTCCAGCAGAGGATAACCTGGCAATGCACCCCGTCTTCCGAGGGCTTTCCGACTACTATTATGACCCCGGAGGGCAGGTAATCTGGAGTAGTCCCAAGGCATTAAAACGCTCGACATTCCCTTGCCAAGCCTTCCCCGCAAGCCCGGCCGCGGAATGAAGAGCACCGGGCGAACGGACCTGGCGGGCTGGGCGTCCGCGATGGCGAAGTCCACGAATTTTTCTCTCCCCTCTTCCACCGTTCCCGTTTCCGACCGAATTCTGGCGGGCCTCCAGCCGTACGATGGGTTGCTAATTTCCGTGGATGAAGCGGCTCGCCGTAAATTCTGCAAGTTTCCCGTCCGCTACCAGGATAGTGCTCGCGCACTGCTACCACACCTCGCGAAGCTTAGGCATCTCTGTCAGATCTATAGCTTGAGGTCGGCAGCACACCTCCAACGCGGTAATACCGATGGAGCGTTTGCAAACGTCGAAACGTCTCTTCGACTTAGCGATGGGCCAAGTAGTGAACCCCTGTTGATTTCTCAACTCGTGCGGGCGGCGTGTTATTTTCTCACCCTCCATTCGTTCTGGGACGGGATGGCGGATCATCAGTGGACCGACCCGCAGTTGGCCTGATTTCAGCAGCAGCTTCATTCAAGAACTTTACTCCCCTCAATACCCTTCGCCATACGGGGCGAGCAATTGCTGATGAACGTGGAATTGGACACTCTGCGACTCCATCCGGAACGAATGAGCGACTTCGGCGACGATGTCGATGAGCTTCGCGGAGTTTTCCGACTCGCACCCGAGGGTTGGTGGCTACAAAATCAGGCCCGCCTGAATCGTTACTACATGGTTTTGCTCGACCGCTTCGAGGCGTCCCCCTTGCTTGCCGGATCACAAACGGGCGCCACCGGGGACGATGAGGATGGTCTGCATGCTGAGACTTCCGGTGAACAGTCTTTGTTCCGAGCGGCCGGGCTTGAACCGCCCTCACCCTACAATCTCATCGCCCGGCTCGCCACTCCCGGATTATCCGGATTTTCGAGGAAGCTTTTGCGTTGCGAAACCGCCTTGCGTCTTGCAGAAACCGCCTGCGCTTTGGAGCGGCATCGCCTCGCTCATGGCTCCTACCCGGACGCATTGAAAGAATTAGTTGGGCCGTTCCTCACCGACGTTCCGCTGGATCCAGTCAATCACCTGCCCCTCCACTACCAAAAATCTGCCGACGGCTGGTTCCGCCTTTATTCTATTGCAGCCGATGAACGCGATGATCAGGGGCGGCCCGAAGGCACGCAACCCGGGGGCGACTGGGTCTGGCCCACGCCAGTACCCACGACCATTCAAGACTGTTCTAAGGAGGCGTCATGCCCCGCTGGGGTGCGATGCTTCCGCAAGCTCCCGCACAACCCATCCCGCCGCCGCAAAGCCAAATGCCCCGGTGACGAAGGAGGCCGAACCAAACCCGGAATCACAGTTCAGTCGCAGGTCCGCTCCAGTTTGCCCCACCATCCGTGCCGCGCAGATTTCGCCGTCCGACTGCGGATAAACGAGCGGTTCATCGGAATACACACTCGGTATGCCAAAGGTCCGATCACCCGGCGGAAATCCATGGTCGGCCCGCAGCCGTTTGCGCACCTGTGTCAGTAATTTGTCATGACTCGCCCGCGAAAGATCGGTCACCGCAACCCGGGTCGAGTTCCGGCGTCCTCCCGCTCCGCCGCATACCACGACGGGAATCTTTCGTTCATGGCAAAGTACGATCAGCCGCACTTTATTGTTCACGACATCAATTGCATCGACGACGAAATTGAAGCCTTCTGCAAACAACTCTGCAGCGCTATCGCCCGTGAAGAATTGAGCGACGGCCCGCACGTCCACACCTGGATTGATCGCCCGACATCGCTCGGCCAGCACTTCCGCCTTCATGCGGCCAATCGTTCCATCGAGAGCCGGAAGCTGCCGGTTCACGTTGCTAACACAGATTTCATCCAAGTCGATCAAGGACAGCCGCCCAATCCCCGTCCGAGCAAGCGCCTCGACCGCCCACGAGCCGACGCCTCCCAGGCCAACCACGGCAACATGCGCCCGGCGCAACCGTTCGAGACCGTCACGCCCGTATAACCGGGCAATGCCCCCAAATCGAAATTCAAAATCACTCATCCTCAACTCAGTCCCGACGCCCCTCATTGATACTCATGACGCCTCCGAAAAAATTATGGATCCGGCATTCCCGGAAGCCCCCATCACGCAGCAATTGATCGACTCCACGCTGCCCCGGATACGCCCGCAACGACTCGAGAATATAGGAGTATGCCTCCCGGTCTCCTGCAAACATCCGCCCAAGAACCGGCACACAGAACCGCAAATACTGAAAATAACACGCCCGCCACACAGCGTTGTCCGGCTTGCCAAAATCAAGAATGCAGAGTCGGCCGCCCGGACGCAGAACCCGCGCGATTTCTCTGATTCCTCCAGGAAAATCAGAGAGATTTCGCAGGCCGTAGGCGATCGTCACCCGATCAAACCGGTTGGAACCGAACGGCAATTGCAGCGCATCCAACCGTTGGAAGGTCACGGTCCCCGACCCCGGCACAGCCGGTTGCTCCCGAAGCCGTCCTGCCGCCACATCGAGCATTGCCTGGCTGAAATCTCCGCCGACCACGTCCGCGCCGTGTTGCGCCAGGGCAAACGTGATGTCACCCGTACCACAACAGAGATCCAACGCCTGATCCCCGGATCGCGCCGCTGCGAGAGACACAAGCCTGCGCTTCCAGAGACGGTGAAAACCGAAACTCTGAAGATCATTGATCCGGTCGTAGCGCGGCGCGATGCGGTTGAATAGCCGCTCCACTTTCTCCGCGCGCGACGGACCTGGCTGGTAGTACGAACTCCGCACAGCGGTCACGGTAGGCGCAATCACGCGCGAATCCACTCGGGAACGCGCCAATTAAAGACCTGGAGGATCCTTTAAACGGTTACTCGCACTCCGCGCCGTACGAGAATCGGTGAGCCTTCCGCGACGAAAGCAGACGCAGGCGGCCGGGTGAGGGGCTCTCCCCAATTCGCACCATAAACCGCCGCAATGTCCGCCGAAAACGAGGCACTATTGGGAACAACCGGGTAAATATCCCAGCGTGGATGCTCCACCGCGTATTCGGTGGTCGCGCCGTCGCGCCGACTAACATAGCCCCAATAGTGCTCGGTAATAAACTCCGCCTCGCTGGCCGAGACAATCGGTGCAGCGGGTCCCGACACGCGTGCTTCCAAGCACCCTTCGTTGCCAGGGTAGCCGAAGGCGTACTCGACACGGCCTTCGCCAAACGGAATCCCTGCATCCGAGATTTCAACCCGGTGTCGCATCGGCAGGGTTGCATAGTTTTCGTTATAGAACCACCGGGCGGTCAGGGCGATCGCTCGGCGTGGCACAATTTCTTTCACAAACACAACGCCGCGGCGCACGCCATCTGGGCCTCGACGCCGGACGTAAAAACGCAGATTCAATTCCTCAAAATTACGGTGAAACGGGACAGGCACACCCATGAGAGTTGTGCGCAAAAACAAGAATCCGACGAGACTAACGTAGGTGCACCCTTCCCACGTGTCAGGCTCCGTGCCTCGCGGAATGAGCGGGAGCAGCACCGCCGGATCCACTGCATAGTTGACCATCAATAACCGCCGCCACTCGGCACGCAGGAATACACTCGGAGCTTTTGTGTTAACACCCCTCACCAAGAAAATCGGAATACAGAAATGCCACCGGCCTCACGGGTCTTGTCATCCACAAATACCCGTGGCATCGGTCGCGACTCAATATAGGACGTCCCAATACTTGGCGGTGTCCCCATCGAGCGGGGCGCAAACGGGTTCAACACCTGCCAGAATTTAAACAGCTTCGGTTCTCGGAAGAGGTAGCGCGCTACGCCGTCTTCATCGTCCAGCGTGTAAGAGCGGGGAACCAAACGCTGGCGCATAGCGTCCGCATTTATCAAGGATCTGGACATCGATAGCGTCGACAACGGTACCGTCATCTGCGCGGCCGACACGGCGTTGGTGATCGCTGAATTCGTTTCAGCTGCCTGGGTGAAACCCGGCATAACGAGTCCCGCCACCACGATCGTGAGCGCAGACAGCTGGGCGGGCGGCATGACGGTGAGAAACGACGCGGAACTCTTCATGTAAGCAACCCCAATTCAGGTTAAGTTCAACCGTGGACCTTTCGCAAAGACTTCCCGAGGTCACAATACACAACAACTAGGTTTACCTCAAATTCGTTCATCGCATCTCCGGCAATCCTTAAACGAACCAGGGATTATTGGCCAGTTCCTCCGCCACCGTGGTCAAGGGTCCATGGCCAGGACAGATAAGAGTCGCCCCGGGCAAAGAAAAAATCTGGTCGCGAACCTTTTGCCGCGCAAGCTCCAAGAACTGTTTGGCGCCGCCGATCGAGCCAGAAAAAATCGCATCGCCCACAATGGCGACGTGCGGCGGGTCGTCCCCCCACATGCCAACCACGTAGGTGACGCCATCTTCGGCATGTCCCGGTGTATCGCGGTTGGTAATCCGCAGGCTGCCAAGCATTGTGAAATCGTTCGGTCGATTTCGCTGGTCAACCGGGGCCGATTTCATATTCGAATGCAAGCGCACCTTTGGAAATCGCTCCCGGATCGGCGCCAAGGCCGCGAGGTGATCGACGTGACTGTGGGTGATGAACAAGTGCTTTAGGGTAAGACCGTTCGCATCGAGATGCTGAAAAATGGGCGCCGCATCGAATCCCGTGTCAAAAAGCGCTGCCTCCTTTGTGACCTCATCCCAGACGAGGTAGGCATTTACGACCGTGCCGTCCTCGGCGGTCGTGATCATCCGAAACTCACGCCATGCCCTCATATCGACGGGCTTCGGAAGCCAACCCCGTGGAATTCGCTCCAGTTTGGCCCCGTGGAGGCTCAAGAGCCGCCCAATCGCTCCGAAATCAAATGTGGCCGGGGCTTTCCCTGATTCCTCCACCGCCGCGTAGTCTTGGGCGGACAAGCCCGCAGCAGACGCTGCCGCTTCGGGTGTTACGTTAGCCGACATCCGGGCCTTCCGTAGAATGTCGCCCAGCGAATCTTCAAGTGTCATGCGCCCAAAGTGAGGCTGAAAGGACCGGATGGAAACTGGAAAATTTGCACGAATCACCGCAGGGAATCGCCCGTAAGCTTGTGGTGCACGGCCCAATCAATAATGCATGCCTCGATCTTGAACACGATCCGTAGTCACCATCGCGCCTCAATATTGCCTAAAACACCTCCATCAGCCTCCATTTTCCCCTCTTCCGGCCTCACCCCCTCTTCAGCCTACCGCTTGTCGGTCACAGCCGCTAAATTCACTTGCTACCGCCCGCTGACGGGCGAAGTGTGATCGAAATTCACCACCCACACGCTCTGCGGTTAATGCTTCCCGCGATTTCGGCGTAAGCAGGCTCCTGAGATCAGCAGCAACGTGCCCACCGCAGCCCAAGTCGACGCCTCAGGGATCGGGACGGATTCGAAATTGATCTCGCCGATCTGCATGGAATTTGCGCTATCGCTGTCTCGGACGGTTGGAAAGACCAGGAGATACGAATCGTAGGGCGTCGTATTGGCTATCGACCGAGCGATCCCAGCCGACTCGCGCCCGGGATCTGCGCTGAGTCCGGTGCTCTCTCCGGCAGTGATCAAAGTCAGCAAGTTCAGGGCAAAGGGGCCGGTGCCCGCCAGGGTGACGGCGGAACCGTAAAGCGTGAAACTTAACGGATCGCGAGAAGGATAATCACCAGCGGTGGTAAACGTCAGCACGTTGAGCGGCAACAACGCATCGCCACCTACCGGAGAGAAGATCAGACCGGCGTCGAGCTTGCGAAAATTGAGATACTTGGTAACCGCGGTTCCGTCGATCGCGTTGGTTGGGCTCTAATACCCGGGCCAATTGTTCCCGCCATTCTCAGTGCCCTCAGTGTCCTCACTGAAATCAGTCCCCACGATGGCCCCCCCAATGGCTCCACTGATCGACATAACCGCCGCAAGAGACTTAGAGGCATAAAAGCCAGCAACTACGAACGAGAGAATCTTCCTTTTCATAGGTCGTGTGCCTTTCGGAAAACAAATAATTGTTAGCCGCAATTTTCTTCAACGCTCCGCGTCTAGGGAGATTTGGTTTACCGAAGCCGGTCGATTTTCCATGACTCTCTCCCCGTCAGCAGGCATTGGCAAGTGAATTGAGAGCCTCATAAAGTAAATAAAAGGACAGGTCATTAGTTTCGCGGGAAATGATATTCGTGTCAGCTTGCCGACCCTGGCGGGCAAGACGTATCGCGTGGATTACACCACTAAACTTCCGGCCATTTCGTGGCCTGTGCTTCAAAACTCCGTTGCCGGCACGGGCGGTAAAGTGACCGTGACCGACACCAATGCTGTGGGGCTGCAAAGGCGCTTCTATCGCGCGGTGCGGCTCGACTAGAAGCCCCATCGCAGATTTAATCCACGCGTCGCCCGTCCGACATGCTCGACCACGCGGCGAGCAAAATCGCCAGCGGCAGCAAACTCGGCATCGACACGACGAAGAACATTCCGGGCGAAGGCTTCAAAGGCCCCTGGCCGCCGCTCATCAAGATGGACGAAGCCGTGCTGAAAAAGATGAACTTACTGTTCTGAAATGCCGGTGACAAGTTTTGAGAAACTGCTCAACCCCACGTGACCTGCATGAAACAACGCGCACAAATCAACAGCGCAGCCCAAGCCCAACGCTGTGCGCGGCGTTTGACCAGGCGTGTCGGAAAAGTTCTCGCCGCCCATCCTCACGCCGACCCCGATAATGTTCGTCATACTTTGATTCTGCTGTAGCAGCCGCCGTTGGAACGATTGGAAAGGAGCCTGATCCGTGGTCGCGCCACTGCCATTTTCAGAAAGTGAGCTCTGCCTGCTGCAGATTTAGCTGAAGCGCAAGGTGGGGTTCATGGTCGTCGGGCTTTCCGCCGCCACCCTTCAGGGCGCGCCCGTCGTCACGCAGGATGTTGACCTCTGGTTTGAGAATCTTGGCGAACTGAAGATTTCCCGCGCGTTGCAGGAAGTCGGCGCGGCGTATGTGCCACCGAACAATTTCAATCCGCCGATGCTGGCGGGGGCTGGCGCGGAACTTTTCAATATCGTCCTGCGCATCGACGGTCTCGAATCATTCGCCGACGAAATCAAGAACTGCGTGGAGATTTCGCTGGGCCGGCAGAAGCTCAAGGTGCTTTCGCTGGAGCGGATTCTCGCGAGCAAGATCCCCGCGAACCGCGCCAAGGACCGTCTGACCATTCCCGTGCTGCGCGACGCACTGGCGGCAACGCAATTGTTGAAGCGCCGCGCGAAGAAACAATGAGTATCGCCAGCGGCAGCAAACTCGGCATTGACGCGACGAAGAATTGATAGGGGATGGAGGGAATCTAGATCATGCAACAGATTGCAGCGCGACTCGGCAATCAACAGCCGTTGTGGCGGGGAGTATGGCCGACACGCCGTCACCGCCTCGTCCAGCTGGCAACTTGCCCTGTCGATCTCGTCGAACATTACCCCACTTTCGGAGCGCACACTATGATGCGTACTGGGCCAGAAACTGGCGGCGATAAAGCGCCTCCGCGCCGGGCATTTGGACACGAAGATCATCCAGCGCAATGGCGCCGTGTTGGAAGCGTCTTTTGGGAAATACCGGTAGCTCCATCCCTGTCACTGAGCGAATCCCGCGGGCTGCCACCTCGCCTTTCAGCGAATACAGGGTCGGGACATCATACGCCGTCAGATCGATAAATGGAATACCTTCGGCCACGGCGATCACGTCGGGGCGTGTAAATGGGCTGAATCCCTCGAACCCATAACGCCGGGCCGGCGCATAGGTCCTGGTATAAGCCCGACTGAGGCCACCGCTATAGGTGAGCGAATGTTTGATCCGCCCGACCCCCCATCCTTCCTGGTAGAGCATAAGATTGTGAACAACGCTCCGGATGGTGAGCTCGGGATTCTCTTCGATCGGATAGTCTTTGAGATTTTCATCACCTCCATCTCCGTCCAGCAGATAACGCCATTGCGAATGGCGGCGACGGATGCCACGGAACAGCGCGAGGCCCATGCTCGCGCATTCCACATCGAGGGGCTTGTAGTCCTCGAGCACGCGAAGCGTTTCCGCGATGTCGATATCGCCACGATCCGCCTGTACGGGCTCGTGGAACATACCGAGCCCCAGGCGATCCAGGAAGGCCCGGGCCTGGGCGAGATCAGGTCCGTTCCCGAAATCGAGAGTGAACGCCTTCAATCGCGAAAGATTCATGCCGAGCTTCCGGAGGACATGGTACGTCACCAGAAACACGGCCCCGCTGTCGATGCCGCCCGAAAATGCGACTCCCACGGGTTCGGTCTCCGGAATGGAACGGAGCCACTTGGCGACCTCTTCGGCAAGCGCACCGATGTATCGACCGCCGATAGCGTCTAAATCACGAGGCTGTGTATTTTGCTCGGGGGTGAAGAATCGAGTGTAGACCGGATCGGGATCTGGGCAGCCGATCAGCTGAATCTCGGTTACGTGATGCGCCGGCACCATGCGAGTGTAGCTCGGGTGAAACTGACCCTCGAGCCCTTCCCGTCGCAGTTGTTGAAAAAGAGTGTCGATACGGTCCGCCACGATGAGCGCCGGCCCGGCCTGCCGTTTGGCGAGAAAATAGCGCATTGGACGATCCAGTGACCTGGCCATTCGCACCGTTTTTCCCTCGCGCGCCAGCAGGGCAAACGATCCGTCAATGCTTCGTACTGCGTCGGGAGTCCCGGCTCGGACTTTTTCGCGTGCTTCCTCGAGGGTGCCGTTGTGAATGCGATTCAACGCGGGGTCGAGCAGGTCGACCACCCGTTCAATGTAGGCGTGAGGGCTGGACATGGGGGTACTGTTGCGAGCTTCAAGCCATTTGGCAATGATCTCCGATGGTTCCCGATTGAATCGCATGCGTTTAAGGTGCGAGCCTGCGGCATGGCAATGTTAACGCCTTTGGAAATTTGTGCGGCGGTGTGTGCCGCCCTGCAAGAGGACGTCGGGGACGGGGATGCCACGACTCTGGCTTGCATCTCGGAAGATTCGGTTTCTCGCGCGGAAATGAATGCTCGCGAGCCGATGGTGGTCGCGGGCCTTGCCTTTGCGGAAGCGGCTTTCCACCAGTTGTCGCCAAATCTTCGGGTCACTCAGCCCGCGAAGGATGGTGACAAAGCCGATGCCGGGCAGGTGCTGTTGACGGTCGAAGGAACAACCCGATCCATCCTCGCCGCGGAACGCGTCGCGCTGAATTTCGTGCAACGGCTTTCTGGGATCGCGACCGCCACCTCAAAATTTGTCAATGCCGTGGAGGGAACATCCGCCCAAATTCTGGATACACGGAAGACGACGCCCGGTTGGCGGCGCTTCGAGAAATATGCGGTCACCTGCGGAGGCGGAACCAATCACCGAGCCGGCCTCTTCGATTTGATTCTTATTAAGGACAATCACCTGGCTGCCCTCCGTGAAGAAAAACCGAATGCCGTGGCGGCGGGTGTCCGCCGAGCTCGGCGTCTTTATCCTCATTTGCGGGTGGAGGTGGAGGCCGACCGGCTGAGCCAGGTATATCAGGCGGTGGAAGCCGGGGCGGACGTCATCCTCCTGGACAACATGACGCCCGTGCAGCTCCGGGAAGCCGTGGCCGCGGTAGCAGGCCGCGCCCGCACCGAAGCCAGCGGCGGCGTTCGCCTCGAGACGGTGCGAGCGATCGCGGAGACCGGTGTGGACTTTATTTCTGTCGGGGCCATCACTCATTCTGCGCGGGCCGTGGACATTGGACTGGATTTTTTAACATGACCTCGGATGCACGAATTTTGACCGCCTTGCGGTCCGCACCGGAATCCGGTGTTTCGGGTGCCACACTCGCCAGTCAACTGGGGGTCAGTCGGGCGGCCGTCTGGAATCATATCGAGGAGCTCCGGAGGCTGGGGTACGACATCGAAGCGAGTCCGCACCAGGGCTACCGCTTGCGGGGGGTTCCAGATTGTCTGCACGCGGATGACTTGATGTCCCGACTTGGATCCGTAAAGGGTATTGGCCGTGACATCCGCGTTTTCAATGAAACCACCTCCACCAACGACGTGGTGGAGAAACTCGCGCGCGATAATGTTTCGGAGGGAATCGTTGTTTTCGCAGAATCTCAAACCAGGGGGCGAGGGCGCCTTGGCCGCCAGTGGGTGTCGCCCGCCGGCAAAGGGCTTTGGTTTTCCGTGTTGCTTCGGCCCAAACTTCATGTTTCGGCGGCGACCCAACTGACCGTCATTACGGCGGTCGCGGTAGTCCGTGCCATTGAGCGGGAAACGGGTCTGCATCCGGAGATCAAATGGCCCAATGACATTGTATTTGGAGCTCAGAAGTGCGCTGGGATCCTGCTTGAGCTAGGAGCCGAGCTGGATCACATCCGGCATGTGGTTCTCGGGATAGGTGTGGACGTAAATCTGACCGCTGCGGAATTCCCTGAGGATCTGTTGCCGGTTGCGACGTCCCTGCGCGAGCAATTGGGACGTCCGTTGGACCGCGCGTCGCTGGCGGTGGCGCTGCTCCGGGAACTGGAAGCCGCCTACACCCGGTTGCGGGCCGGCGATTTCCTCGAGATTGGGGACGAGTGGATGCGCCGATGCTCCACCCTCGGCAAACGGGTGTCGATCCGCATGGCGGACCGCGTGGTTCGGGGATTTGCCGAAGCGCTCGATGAAGAGGGAGCTCTTCGTGTGCGGACCGAACATGGCCGTCTTGAACGGATTATTGGGGGCGACGTGACTCTCGAAAAATAGCCCGAAACTTCTTCAACTCATGAGCACACAACGAGTCGTGCGCCTCCTGCTGATCGACATTGGAAATACCCACACGCATGTCGGGCTTGCGACGGAGCGTCGGATACTAAAGACCCGCGACATCGATACGACACAAGTGTTGACCGGGCGTGTTGGATCCATCCTGGCGCGATTCGCAGGCGAGCGCGGAATTACGGCCGCCTGTCTTTGCAGCGTCGTGCCACAGGCGACCCAGCCGACGCAGCGGACGTTGCAACAGGAGTTCGGAGTCACCGCACTGCAATTGACGCCGAAGACCGTGCGCGGCGTCGGCATTCGGTACCCGCGCCCGAATTCGATTGGCCAGGATCGGCTTGCGAATGCGGTGGCCGCGCGGGCCGCTTTTGGCGCACCCTCGGTGGTGGTCGATTTCGGAACGGCGGTCACGTTTGACGTCGTCGACGCACAGGGGGATTATGTGGGTGGCATCATCGCGCCCGGGTTGGCTGCGATGACGGATTATCTCCATGAAAAAACTGCCCTGCTCCCGAAGATCCGCATTCACGAGCCCGGCCGGGTCATCGGTCGCAACACAGAAGAGGCAATGCTGATCGGGGCGGTCCACGGATACCGCGGGCTCGTGCGAGAACTGATCGGAGGATTGAAGCGGGAACTTGGCGTCCGGCGCCTACCGGTGGTGGCCACCGGCGGCTATGCCCGGTTGATTGCCCGAGGGCTCCCGGAAATTGATGCCGTCCGTCCCTCCTTGACACTGGAAGGATTGCGGCTGACCTGGCTTTCTGCGCGAGGGTCGGGCGCTGTGTGACCCGGTCATCGGTGGGTCGAGGTCCGGCCCTAACTTTCGAAGTAGACGCAGGTCAACTCCTATAGCACTGGGGCTGCAGCCTCACGTCATGCGCGTTCGTCCGGCTACGGGATCTGAGCTTCCGTGAGGCGATTCCGATAGACCTTGCGGGCGTGGTCGTAAGCGGCGATGGCCTCGTCGTGTTCAGGCCCGTTCAGGAATCGCTCCTTATTTTTCCAGCAATTTTCCACTCCGGCCATGCACCATTCGATGCTTCGTCGCGAGGCCCGAATGGGTTTGCCATCGACGATGACAAAAATGGGATTGGTGTGGGTACTTGGCAGAATGCGGATCGCCAGCCAGCCGCTTTGGGGCACTTCGGTCCGAAACTTAATGTCCTGGAAGGATCCGTCCGCCAGCACGTTGGTCCGCGCGACGGCTATTCCATTCTGGATCAACTCGACAGGCACCTCGCGGGTGCCATCGATCCGAGCCCGTTCCAGGTGCCAATAGGGATGCTCGGTGAACTTCCGCTTCTTAATCTCGGAATGGGCAGTTTCATCGAGGCGCGCGGCCACTTTGACCCGGACGGTTACAGGGCCGGCCTTGTTGAGGCGGAGTTCGCTGCCGTTGACACCCATTTCCACGCCCTCAACGCGAAAGTCGAGCAAGTGGCCAAGACCGTCGCTCACATAGTTCCTTCCCGCACGGATTCCTTCGCACCAGTCGAAGTAGTTCAAGGCTCCATCCAGTTTTACGTAGCTACGACCCAACCCGACGCGGTCGCTATAGATGCAAGGAAAATCCGTCTCACCGCTGATTCGGGTGCGGAATCCAGCGTTCAGAGTGTGGTACCAGATGTTGAGCTCCCAGGGGTACGGGGTATCAACCATCGAGAGGAAGTCAACGGCAGGCACCAGGTTACCGTTCGGACCCGGAATCTCGTGGGTGACATCAACGACGTACTCGTTGGCTCCGATGCCATTGAAAGGGGCGGGCGTGTAGTTGGGGAGGTCGGTTGACGGCACGTCCAGTCCCCATCCGCTATGGGCGGGTCCGACGAGAGCGCCCTGCTTTTTGGCCCAGCGGAGCGCATTTAAACCTAGTTTCGGCCAATGGTTTTTCGACTCGCCGCCCGGAAACATCTGCTCCCGCAATCGCAGCAGGCACAAATGCCCGGACTCATGGGAACCAAAGCCGCTGATTTCGACGTCATAGTGGAGCAGAAATGGAAACTGCGACACGATATCGTCCTTGCCGGTAAAAAACTGTTTCTGATAGTCGAAGCAGGGTCCCCAGGTGAGGTTGACGCCGATCTTGAGATCTTCGCCCAGCACATGGCGCATCATGTCCAGGGCGTGAACTCCTTCGGTGGGTTTGGTGTAATGGGCGCACCCTGCGGCGTGAATGTGATGGTCCCCGGACCACCACCCCAGCTTGGATGGATCAATCCAACGAACCACTCGAAAGCCCCAAAGATTGTCTGAGGGACCGACGGAGAGTTCACGCATCTGGGGGATCGATTCGGGACCACGACGAAACTCAACCTGGTAGCGGCCGTCGGGCAGTCGCAGCATTTCGCCATCCGCCCGGTAGACTTGGTGGTGGAAAAAGAAGTCCGGGGCGAGCCGCTTTTCCGGAGCGGGATAGACACGGCCCCTCGAGTCCCGAACGGTGAGCGCCGCGGTGGTCGGGGCCCCGTTTTCATCGAGAATCCGAAGCGATACGTTGCGGGCCGGCAGGGCGGTGAACAGCACGTCCGCTTCGCTGCGGAATCCGAGGTCCTGAGTCCCCTGGCCCACATTGAAGGAGAGTTTTGCTTCGCGCCTGCCCGAGTCGCGTGAATACAATTGGATAATCCGGTACTCCAACGGCAGTCCTCCCAATTCCTTCTTGAGAGGTGCGCCATTGAATGTTTCCAGCCAAAGCCAACGGTCCGCGATCGTTTCCGCAGGCGAATTGTGGAGGGGCGCCGCTTGCGGGCTCGTTGCTCGGAGCTCAGCTGTCGTGCCGGAGTCATTGACCACCTTCACAAGAAACGGACGCCAACCGCCCTCCACCAGCTCCGGTTTGGCTTCGCCCACCGCCACCTTCACTCGCATCTCCGGGTTGATCATGACTCCAATCAACACCCGCGCATCCAGGACTCCCTGGACCTGGGCTGCGGCCAGGGCGGCATTGGTGCCAGCGAGGCCCGTCTCCAGTGTTCTCTTCTCGGAGGTCGAAAGCGGGGCCCCCAATACTTCGAGGGCGTCCACCACCCGACGAATCTGCGCAGCGAAGGGTTGAAATTCCGGGACGGAGACCACCGGAAGCGCCTTCGCGAAGGAAGCTGCGACGACAACGCTGACGAAGAGGGCAAACAATGTTTTCATGGAGATCAGCACGATTGAACCCGTCTATGGGCGAGAAGGCAATCAATTCAATGACGCCGGCGGCGGCAGGAACTCTGCCGTGCGGCGAATGATTTCGCGGAGGGGAATCTGCGGCTGAAATCCGGTCACTAGCTCCAGTTTTGAAATATCCGGTTGACGGTGCTGCATGTCTTCAAACCCGGATTGAAAAACCTCGCTATATTCGACCGGTTCAATCGTCGACTGCGACCCGAGTAATTCAATCACCGAACGGGCGAGGGCGGCGATGCTGGTGATCTCTGGATTGCCCACATTGAACACTTCGCCGACCGCTTCCGGGGAATTTTTCAGGCGGACCAGTGCTTCGACGGTGTCCGCTACATGGCAGAAGCAGCGAGTTTGCCGCCCGTGACCATACACACGAAGAGGAAGACCGCTGCGCGCGGCTTCGATAAATCGGGGGAGCACCATGCCGTAGCGTCCGGACTGCCGAGGGCCGACGGTGTTGAAAAGGCGGACGATAGTGATCGGCAAGGCGTCTTCGCGATGATGAGCGAGGGCGAGGAATTCATCGAGAAGCTTCGAGCATGCGTAGCTCCATCGACCGATTTGAGGGGACCCGATGACAAGGTCATCTGTTTCCGAGAATGTCGCCTTGGGGCTACGGCCATAAACCTCGGAGGTTGATGCGAGCATTACGGGCGTCCGATGTGGGAGGGCTGCGGCGAAAACAGCCTGGGTTTCATTGAGATTGTTTGTGATCGTGTGAACCGATGATTTGAGCACCAGCTCCACACCAACCGCCGCCGCGAGGTGGAAGACGTACGAAGCACCGGCCATGAGCTCGTCTAATTGAGGGCACAATGAAATCCGGCTTTGAAAGAAGCGCAGGCGGGGATGGCCGTCAACGGCCTTCAGGTTGTCGATCGATCCCGTCGAAAGGTCATCGATGACGACGACCGAGTGGCCGTCTTTCAAGAGTCGTTCGACAAGATGTGCGCCGATGAAACCAGCGCCCCCGGTGACGAGGACGGGTTTGTCGGCGAGGAATGTCTGACCACCGTTCATGAGATATCCGGAGTGAAGCAGGAATGCGCTTTTTTGAACATGACGGATATGACAGCCGTGGGTTCAGCGGAGGCCTTCGGCGATCGCCACGGCCAGTTTCTGCCGATAAGCGGGTGCGGCGATTTTAAGAGCTTCCACGGGGTTTGAAAGAAATCCGCCCTCCACGAGCAACGCGGGCCGGTTTTGCCACCGTAATACGTCCATGAATCGCGCGTGGCGCACGCCGCGATCCGCCGATCCACTGAGGGCGATCAGCGACTGATGGATACGGACCGCGAGGGGAAAACTCGACTCATCGTAGCTATTGTTCGGAAACGGGCGCGTGGGGTCATCGGCGTATTCGCGGGTTACGTGAGAATTCATTCCCTGCGGGGTCGTGGTGTAGGTTTCGATACCGTGAGCCTCCTGATTTGGGAACGACGAATTGAAATGGAGGCTGATGAACAGGGCGGCTCCGCTGTGTTCTGAGAAATCCACCCGCTCGGCCAGCGGCATATAGAAATCGTTGGTGCGGGTTAGATGCACTTCCCAGCCCTGGCCTTCCAGCAATGCCCGGAGACGTAACGCCCAATCCAACGTCAAATCCTTCTCAAGCAGATTACCCGCAATCGACCGTGAACCCGGTTGTGCGCCTCCGTGTCCGGGGTCCACCACGATGATTCGCGGACCGGACCAGGGAGCCGCGCCGCCTGTGGCGAGTGGGTTGAGGTGTTTTTCAACATCGAGCGAATGCAATAAAACGTCGCGGGAAACAACGCGGGACTCAAAGCCGAGTTGAACCAAGGTTCCGTTCCAGTACGCCCGCTGGGTACCGAGTTGGAGAGAAAATGTTCCCGTCGGGATTGTCACGTTGACGAGAGTACTTTGAGAATGAGTTGAAACAATTTCAGCGGCCGGCCAGTGCCGGGTGGATAGCCACCGGTTCAACGACTGCCAGGTTCCGGCTGAAAATCGGTCTCTCTCCAGAGGAGATGTGAGGCCAATGAACGGTGGCAATGAGGCCGCACTGGACTGCGATAGCAGGGAGGGGGTGGTTGGGGAAACCGGCGGCGAGACAGACAAAGATGCGACCGGCTCGGAGGTTGGCACCGGGGGCACCGGGGTTGCAGGCGCCGGCTTGGACGGGGGGGATTCGACTGTCGGCGCGCCCCCCCCCCCTGGCGGCAGCGGCACCGTGACGAGGCTCTGCTCGACCTCAGGGGTTCGGACGTTGGGTGTTAATTTTTTGTTTGGCTTTGGGGACTGACACCCGGAGGAGATCAGCAGTTGAAGCAGCAACACAAAATGAACGCACGCGAGCGTCGCCGTTCTCATTTGGGTCGACCTCGTGGGGTAGACCTCCGGGTCTACCAGTTGCAGGGGGCGCCGCCCCCCGTCGGAGTTGGAGACTCCAGGATGCGGGAGGCTGGAGCCTTGCCCCACACGCGGCAAAATAAGAGCTACTGACCCGAGCGATCGCAGAAACACGCTTCGAAATAATCCAACAGCCGACGCGAGCTCAAGGGGTATCCGACCTCCGCGCTGCAAGTTATACACGGCCCCCTCGAGCGCCTCTCAGTTTCCAGACAACCGTTGAAGGCGGACATGATTGCCGATGTCCGGTTTTCAACTCCGAGCTTCTGGAAGATGTGCTCCAGGTGTTTCTTGACGGTGGCAGAGCTGAGATTGAGCAGAGTGCCAATGTCGGAGTTTCCCTTTCCCTGAATCAACCAGAAGAGGACATCTGCCTCCCGACGGGTAAGGCCAAGCACCAGAAAATCCTGAGGGGATTCCGGTGGCTGGAGCGAATCCGGCTTCCTCACACTTCTTTGAGTTTCCCGATTGAGACGCGCTCGGATTGCTATGAGCAGGTCGTCGACTTTCACCGGCTTCGTCAGGTAGTCGTCGGCTCCAAAACTCATTCCTGTGCGAAGGTCAACGCGCTCGCCCCGGGCAGTCAGGAAAACAAATGGGATCGAGGCCGTTTTAGGATTACTGCGTACGCGTTCGAGGACTCCGAATCCGTCGAGTCCCGGCATCGTGATGTCACAGAGAATCAGGCCCGGTTTCTCCTTCAGCGCAAGTTCCACACCTCGTGTGCCATCGGGAGCGCCGAGTAGGGTGAACCCTTCGGCTTTCAGGATTGTCAGGAGGTTCTGAAGCATTTGAGGTTCATCCTCGATCACGAGCACTTTTGGGGAAACAGCCATTGGGTCAGGGTTGGTTTTCGAAAAGTGGGGGGTGGACCGTAACACAGGTTCCGATGTTTTCTGTGCTGTCGATCGTGATGGCGCCCCGGTGAAGGTCGAGGCAGTGCTTGATTACCACGAGACCAAGTCCGGTACCTGGCACCTGGCCCACGTTTCGGCCGCGTTGAAAAGCAGTCAAGAGGCGGTCGCGGTCGCGGTCGGGTATTCCGACACCGTGGTCGCGGATTTCGAGCACTGCCAAGGAGCCATCCCGCTTAACCCGAACCTGTATCTCCGATCCAGCCGGCGAGTACTTGACCGCATTGGAAATCAGGTTGGAGACGATGTGCCGCATTAAGTCCGCATCCCCGAACGCCATAGCTTCAATGGATTTCGGGATGAGCCTTATTGGACAGCGATTATCGGTATCCATCTGCAACTCATTGGACCACCGCCGGCAGGCGGCGAGGAGATCGAACGGTCCGGGGCGGTATTCCAGGCTTCCGGATTCAACTTTCCCGAAAACAAGCACTCCTTCCCTCAATTCCGCCATACGCCACGCGTGGTGCCGAATCGCCTTGAGGTGATCCTGACGTTCCGGGATGGGAAGTCGGTCCAGATACCGCTCGAGGATTTCAGCCGAGGAGTGAATGATACCGATCGGCGTTCTGAATTCGTGCGAAACCAAGGAAACAAAGTCACTGCGCAGTCGGCTCAGCTCCCGCTCGCGTGCGAGGGACAGTCTCAATTCTTCCTCCATCCGTTTGCGGTCCGTAATTCTGAGGCTGAGCGCGAGCAGGCACGGTTCGCCGTCAATCTCGACCAACTCGGCGGAAACAAGGGCCGTGTCTACAAGTCCCATTTTACCCCGAAACTGGGTTTCATAGCCGTGGACATAACCGTCCCGTCGGAACTGCGTAAGAAACCGTTCACGGTCGGCCGGATCAACCCACAGGCCTAATTCGGCGGAGGTCCGTCCGATGATCTCACTTTTTGTAAACTTGGAATCAGTCGCGAATTGTTCCTTGATTTCGATGAAGCGTTCGTCGGCCACGCGAATGAGCGAAACATGAGCGGGTATGGCCCGGAACGCCTTGCGGAACCGCTCTTCCGACTCTCGCAACCGGCGCGTGCTCGCACGAAGCGCTTCTTCGGCGCGCGTGCGGTCTGCGATCTCCGTCTTCAATCGCGAATTGGCTGCAGCGAGTTCCGTGGTTCGTTGGCGGACCCGTTCCTCCAGTTGGTTATTCAGTTCGCGCAACTGCTGTTCCTCCCGGGTCCGCACCAATTTGTTCGCGGCAATCGCCGCGATGGCCGTCAGGATCGTGAGATGCTCCGTGGTAAAAAAACACAGTGCTCGAATGCTCTGAATCAATCACTCCGAGGATCCGACCGTCGGAAATAATCGGAACCACCAGCTCGGAGAGGCGTGGTATGTCATCAACGACATACCGAGGGTCCAGACGCGTGTCAGGAATGATTTCAGCCTGTTGCGTCGCGCCGACGTGCCCGACAATGCCCCCGCCGAGTGGAATCGTGATCGGCGCAATGATCTCCCGGCCCCGAGGGTTTTTGGGTCCGTACGCAGCCCGTTGCGTGAGCACACACCTCGCCTCGTCGAACAGGTACACCACGCAGTCCTCGAACCCCAGAACTGAGATACATCGGCGAGTAATCTCCCACAGGACGTCGTCCTCGGAGTGAACGGCGGCAAGCGACGAGGCGAACTCATTCAGACTCCGCGCGATCGCCTCCCCACGGCCCGCTCGTTGGCGTAGGATGAAGATGCGGGCATCCGGCGAAACGTTAAGGGGCTCCGTCGTGGGATCGGAGTTCGTAACGGGCATTTGCTGCGACATTTGCGATGGGTTGGGTCGGTGGACGATATCGGACCGGACAACGGTCGTCCATACGCCGATGGGCGTACCCCTGTTCGTCGGCAAGGTAACGCCCGGGCTTTCCACTTTACCCGGCCGGTTCGTTACCGTCGGGTTCCCTTCTGGAAAGGATGTCGGATGTCAAAGGAGGCTTTCCTTGCGGATCAGGTGGGTGCATTGTCTGGGTGTGAATCCTCGAGTCCTCGCCTTCCTCTTCTGGTTGCTCGCCCTCCTCAACGTCTCCGCGCAACCCCTGCCCCGCACCGTCCCCCTGACGGGCTCCAACGACCTTGCCATGGACATGGTCGGCGGGATCAGCCGATACCTCGACCGGGAGACGGCGCTGGCGGTGACGAACCGCGCGCCCCTCTGGCGGACAGACCTGGCCAACTCCACCCCCCCAGGGTTCATTCATCGATTTGATTCCAATCGTGCACGCCTGCGCCAAAAGCTCGGTCTGACCGACACCCGCGAGCCAGTGACCCTCCGCCACGTTGCGCCAATCGGCGTGAAACAATCACCCGGTTCTGTCGAGGTGGCGCGCGGATCGGGTTACCGTGTCTTTGCGGTCGCGTGGAACGTTTTTCGCGGAGTCGAAGGCGAAGGACTGCTGCTCCAGCCCGACGGTGAGCCGAAGGGCGACGTTATCGCGCTGCCCGACTGCGATTGGACGCCCGAGCAACTCGTCGGCCTTGCTCCCGGACTTCGCCCAGCCGAACAATTTGCACGGCTCGCTGCCGAACAGGGCTGCCGGGTGTTGGTGCCATGCCTCATAGACCGCAGCGACACCTTCGGCGGAAACCCGGACTACCGGTCCATGAAGCACAGCCAGCGTGAAACGCTTTGGCGCGCGGGTTGGGAGATGGGGCGAACGCCCATTGCCTATGAGCTGCAGAAAATCTACGCCGCCGCGGATTGGCTCGAACAGACGCGCCGGCCCGGAACAGCCTCTTGGAACATCGACGAATTGCTCGCGGTACAGCAGCGGGCCGCGACCAACCTCCAGTTTCTCGGCATCATTGGACAGGGCGAAGGCGGCCTGATGGCCTACTACGCGGCAGCGTGTGACACCCGGTTTTCCTCGACCTATGTGAGCGGTTACTTCGGCCCGCGTGAAAATCTCTGGGAGGAACCGATCTACCGCAATGTCTTTGGGCTGTTGCGAGAATTCGGCGATGCCGAGATCGGTTCCCTCATTGCGCCGCGCTGGCTGTGGATTGAAACCGGCCGTTACCCGGACGTCACCCATACCGACGCCGGTGGGGGCGCCCCGGGAAGGATCCAGCGTCCCGAGGACAACGCCGTGACGCGCGAATTCGACCGCTTGCAGAAACTTTCCGGTTCTGTTCCGACCGGACACGGCCATAGTCCACCCGACACCTTCGGAGCTTACGTCAGCCGCTTTCTATTCGCGCTGACGGGCACGAATCCCGGGGTTGGGCTGCAGCCCGGCACCGCTCCCACACTCACCGGCGCCCTGCCGGATGCCAAGGCGCGCACACTTCGCCAATACCGCCAGATTCTCGAAGACACCCAATGGCTGATGCGCGAATCGCCGGAAACGCGGCGTGCGTTCTGGAAGAATGCCAACGTCAAGACCCTCTCCGGCTTCACCAATTCTGCCGCCGCCTACCGTGACCATTTCCGCAGCAACATTATCGGCATCATCCCGCCGGCGTCGCTGCCACCCAACCCGCGCACGCGCTTCCTTGGCGAAACGAACGGCGTGCGGCGCTACGAAGTTGTCCTCGACGTCCACCCCGACGTCTTCGCCCATGGCATCCTGTGTGTTCCGGGAAATGTGCAGCCTGGCGAACGGCGCCCGGTCGTCGTCTGCCAGCACGGGCTTGAAGGACGGCCCACCGATGTCTCCGATCCCGCAGTCAACAGCCCCTATTACCACCAGTACGGATTGCGACTGGCGGAACGCGGGTTCGTCACGTTCGCGCCGCAAAATCCTTATATTGGAAAAACCCGTTTCCGACAGGTGCTGCACCAGGCCCAGCCCCTCGGACTAACCCTGTGGTCGTTCATCGTCCGCCAACACGAGGTCATCACCGATTGGCTCGCCGCGCAGGATTTTGTGGACCCCGCGCGCATCGCCTTCTATGGCCTGAGCTATGGTGGCAAGACCGCAATGCGTGTCCCCGTCCTGGTCGACCGTTATTGTCTGAGCATTTGTTCGGCCGACTACAACGAGTGGATTTGGAAGAATACGTCGGCGCGATCTGGCTACAGCTACCTGTTCAACAGCGAATACGACATGCCTGAGTGGAATCTCGGCAATACCTTTAACTACGCGGAGATGTCGTGGCTGATCTTCCCCCGCCCGTTCATGGTCGAGCGCGGCCATGATGATGGCGTCGCGCCGGATGAATGGGTCGCCTACGAATACGCCAAGACCCGCCGGCACTACGTAAAAATGGGGCTCAGTGACCGAACCGAGATCGAGTTCTTCGATGGCCCGCACAGCATTCACGGCGTCGGAACGTTTGACTTCCTGCACCGGCATCTGAAGTGGCCCAAGCCCGAAAAATGACGCGACGTCCCTCATTGTTCGTTGCCAAATCCCCTCCGCTTCTCGACGGATAAAAATGAAAGGTCGCGTCCTGTAGAACGGCTGGCCCGCACAACGCTGGCTGGACGTGAGGGTCTCGAACTGGCAGTGACACCCTCCGAATTATCGATGATTGCACGGCGCCTTTCTCCAGAACAACTTCGCTCGTACCGCTGGTTTGGGCCGAACGATCTCCGGTCGTTTGGTCATCGCTCACGCGCCCGTCAGATGGGTCTCGCCCCCGCAGACTGGCAGGGCAAGCCGGTGATCGCGATCCTTAACACGTGGTCGGAGCTCAATCCCTGTCACCTGCATTTCAAAATCCTTGCTGAACACGTCAAGAAGGGCGTCCTTCAGGCGGGGGGCATGCCTGTCGAAGTCCCTTTGTTGTCGCTCAGTGAGAGTTATATGAAGCCGACAACCATGCTGTATCGCAATTTATTGGCAATGGAGACGGAGGAGGTTATCCGGTGTCATCCGGTCGATGGCGTGGTCCTGCTGGGCGCTTGTGACAAGACGACGCCGGCGTTGATCATGGGGGCGACCTCGGCGGAAGTGCCGTTCCTCTTCGTCCCGGGCGGCCCCATGTTGCGCGGGAACTGGCGGGGAGAGGTGCTCGGCAGTGGTTCGGATGCCTGGAAGTATTGGGATGAAAAGCGTGCGGGCAGATTGAGCGAGGAGGCCTGGTGCGAAATTGAAGACGGAATTGCCCGTTCCCACGGTCATTGCATGACAATGGGGACGGCGTCGACGATGACCGCGGTGGCGGAGACGCTCGGGCTAACGCTTCCGGGCGCGTCCTCCATTCCGGCCGTGGATATGGCTCACTGGCGTATGGCGGCGGAGTCGGGCCGACAGGCGGTGGAAAATGCCTGGCAGGATCTGCGGCCCACGCAAATTCTGCGGCCGGAATCGTTTCACAACGCAATCGTCATGGACATGGCGGTCGGCGGGTCCACCAACGCGATTATTCATCTCATCGCGATGGCGGCGCGGGCGGGAATTCGACTTCCGTTGGAGCAGTTCGACGAAATCTCACGCCGCACACCTCGACTTGCGGATCTTCGGCCAGCCGGCCGTTTTCTGATGGAGGATTTCTATTATGCGGGCGGATTACGTCCCTTACTGGCAGAGTTGATGGATTTGCTATATCCGGATGTGCCGACGGTCAATGGGCACACGTTGCGTGAGAACCTCGCGGGCGCGCAGATATTCAACACGGAAGTTATCCGCCCTCGTAACCAGGCCATCGCGGCGGAAGGTGGCACGGCCATTTTGCGCGGGAATCTGGCTCCGCGCGGCGCGGTGATCAAATACGCTGCGATGGAGCCCCGGTTCATGCGGCACACCGGTTCGGCAGTTGTTTTCCGTGACTACAATGACCTCGCGGCCCGGATCGATGACCCCGCCCTTCCCGTGACTCCGGACTCGGTCCTTATTTTACAGAATTCCGGACCTGTCGGAGCTCCCGGAATGCCGGAATGGGGCATGCTTCCGATACCTAAGAAGCTGCTGGAAGCCGGCGTGCGGGACATGGTGCGCGTTTCCGATGCTCGCATGAGCGGCACGAGTTACGGAGCCTGTGTGCTACACGTCGCACCAGAGTCCGCCGTGGGAGGACCCTTGGCGTTGGTTCGGGACGGTGATCTTATTTCGCTCGATGTTTCGGGCCGCCGGATCGATGTGAAACAATCCGAAGCCGAGTTGCTTTCGCGCCGCGCGGTATGGACCCCTCTCTCGACGCCGGTTCATCGCGGTTACGTATCCTTGTTTCTCAAAGAGGTGACCCAAGCGGACGAGGGTTGCGATTTTCGTTTCCTTCATGCGGAATCTCCAACGCCAGAACCTGAAATACACTGAATGAAAACCTCCTTTGTCCTTTCCGATCTCCAGCAATCTGTGATTGCCGTTCCCCCGCTCTGTCGTGACGCGCAGGGAACACCCTGTGCGCGGGAGAACACGAGACTTGTCCGGCACATCGAGGCGGGGGGCGTCTCAACGTTGCTCTACGGCGGCAATGCCAACTTCTATAATATAAGTCTCACGGAGTATGCAGCGGTTCTCGACATGCTGGATGCAAGCGCGGCGGCTGGCACTTGGGTCGTGCCGTCGGTAGGGCCTTATTTTGGAACGATGATGGACCAGGCTGCGGTTCTCGCCGCCCGGAAATTTCCGACCGCGATGGTTTTACCGACCGTGGCGGTCAGTTCACCAGAAGGCGTTCGAACTGCGGTGATGAAGTTCGTGGAGAAGGCTGGCATTCCCGCGGTGTTGTACGTGAAAGACGAGAAGTACGTCACCCTCGACGTTGTAAAATCGCTGGTCAAAGCGGGGGTCATTGCGTGGATCAAATATGCCGTGGTACGCGCCGACCCGTCCGTGGATCCGTTGCTGCGATCGATCGTGGACACTGTGGATCCGCGGCTTGTCGTCAGCGGCATTGGCGAACAACCGGCACCGACGCATAGGAGGCATTTTGGGGTGCATGCGTTTACCTCCGGGTGCGTCTGTGTGGCCCCTCGCCGTTCGCAGGAAATGCTACGAGCCCTTCAGGCGGGGGATGAAGCGCGCGTTGCCGCGATTCAGGCGCGGTTCAATTCATTGGAAGCATTGCGCAACGCGCACGGACCCATTCCCATCCTGCATCGCGCCGTCGCGTTGGCGGGCATTGCCGAGACAGGGCCGTCCCTTCCAATGATCACGGACCCAGCCGAGGCGCTGACGGATGAAATTCAACGGGCGGCGGGCGGACTCTTTGCGTGGAATCGGGAACCTTTATGAACCGGACTCGATCGTCTCCAGCAGCGTCAACTCCTGAAGGCCCAGCGTCTCAAGGGTCTCTTTGGATGGTTGAACACCCGTGAAATGAGCATAGCCTTTGGGTGCGGTGAGATTGCACTTGGCTGGAAAGCGTTCGCGGAACTCCTGGAAAAAATCCACCAAAGCCCAGGCCAACGTCCCACTGGGGCTGACAATGCTACCGCGCGCAGCCATCCCCGGCAGAAGCAGGCTGAATTCGTCGCTGAAAAACTGGAAATGAGTGCAACCGAGAATCACCGAAGTAACCTTGCGTTGCTGCAGATCCCGGGAGACTTGCCGGAGAAACGTTCGGACGGAATCCGCATGGATCAGTTTAAGAAGTCCATCCCCAGTGAAGACGTGCTCGACGTCGACAAAATTCACGAGGCGTTGGGCGGCCAGACTGACGATTTCTATATCGTGAGGCAGGCTTAGCGGAGGTTCAAAGTTACGGACCTGCGCGCGACGGATGCCGCCGTGTGAGTTCGGCGATGTGAACGATTCACGCGTGACGGCTATGTGCGGGGTGCGGTCGTAGTGAATTAGGTTGCGCGGGAGGGCGGGGGTGGGGCCCCGTTGGGAAACGTCGTAGGGGACCAGCGGAAGCTCGTGGCCCACGGCGAGACTGAGGGAGTCGCGATGCAGTTCGATCAGGCGATCGGCGTGGGCCTGGCAGTCCGCGGTGAGTTCGGTGCCCAGCACCCCGATATTCTTGCAGCGACGCGGGCTCTGACGCTCGCCCGCAATCCGAGCCTTCGCATAGGCCTGTTCCGCTCCCACGTCGACGATGCTGAAGATTCGAGAACCGGTGCCACCTTTTCCACGTCGGCCGGCGCGTTCCCACGCGGTGCTCGCCGTATTGCACGCGATGCCGATGGCGGGGCTGATGGCGACAATCGATCAATAATGATGTCGGCCAGGGTCGCCACGGTCTCCAGAGGTTTGGTGCCGTAAGGCAAATTCGCAGTGTCGCCCAGGAATAGGACGCCCGCCGGGATTCCTGCTTCTTCGAGAATCCGTGCCACCCACGATGTGGTCACAAGTCCCCCACTGCCAGAGTCGAAGATCCCGATGCAGGTGCCGGCATCGATGGGCAGCCTGGGAAGAGATGCGGGGGGCGATGGGGTCATGACGGCATGCTTTAGGAGTTATACAGTAGTTAGCGCAATCATGGCAGCAAGGATGGGAAATAAAATGGCGGATGATCAATCCTGATATATCGTCATGGCCTGAAAAACTGCCTACAGCGACAAAACTCAGGTTACGTTGTGGGCTACGTTCCGACGGCGCTGCGCGCCCTGCAGATTGGCCATTCCTGGCAACATTCACGGCCCAATGGGCCCCAAGAATCCAACCCTGGGCTAAACTATTGCGGCACATTGGGCCGCCCGGTTCCGGAATGGCCAAACTCCTGCGAATCCCTTTGCGATTTCTTTGCGGATATTGGCCAATCTCCAAGCCCGTGACCACGGTCACGGGCAGCACCTTCAGGGCGGATTCGAGGTTTTTGACAAATCAACGCAAACCAAACTGTTCACGGCGTGGAGAGCAATTTCTATTCATTGCCGGGGTCACTGATAGCTTCCAAAATTACTTCCTAGGCAGCTTGTTGTTTTTCAACGAGTTCGAACCCAAACGGGGTCAGCCCCGGCTACTGGAACATTTTGCCCCTTTCAAACAGTAAGAACTGACACTTGCTTCATCGGCGAGCGTCATGGGCATGAGCGTTAGCAAAACAAGGGACCGGTTAATTTGAGTTGACCCTCCTGGGATCAGTTCTGGCGGTGGAGCCGGTAGAATCCGGACGCATCCGACGTCTTGAGCTGAAACGTCTCCCGATTGATCGAGCGCGTGGAACGCCCTGGACTTTCCTCCACGGGCGGTCCCGGGTGACCTCGGAGTTCATCTCAAGTACCCAGTTCGAGTCCCTCACCGCCCACAAGCCTGATCTTAAAAAGGTTACGTAAAAAGATAAGGACACTAAACCACTTAACTAAGCCCTTGGTGGTGATGTTTACGCTGTCAGCCGTGTTTTCCTTCGTGAGCGCTGGGGCGGTCTTTTTAGTCACAAAGGGCGAATTCTGGGATTGGGCGCTAAAGCTCATGAAGTGCCTAGACCTCGATCGTAATAAAATAGTAAGAGGGTCCTTATGGTTCTTATCATGGGTGGATGAATGTGGGGCGACTCCTCATATCATCATATCATCGAAAGGGGGGGCAGGATATTGCGGTCGATACCTTTTGATGATTCGAGGATTAGTTGAAGACCGTAAACTTGGTGCTGGGTCGCTCGCCGGTTTGGCTGGTTAGCCTAGAATCCTTGCTGGCTCAAGGAACCTGAGATATTCAGAAATAGCGACCAGTGCTATACACGTCACACTCCTGCACCACCTGTTCATTCTGTGCCACAAATGCAACTCCAGCGGCTGTCCACAAATTAAGATCCGCGGAAGCCTCTAGTTGATACTTCCGCCCCAACACGAGGTGCATTACTACTCGAACTCTACTAACTTCCACGGCAAGTTTTGGGCTGAACGGTGGAGAGCCAATACGAACTATTGGTGCGCTGCTGTAGCCAGTGCCCGGATTGGTAATTGTAATTCCTGTTACCACACCGTCAGCGACGGTCGCCACAGCAGTCGCTCCAATA
This sequence comes from Pedosphaera sp., assembly GCA_009695205.1. Lineage (GTDB taxonomy): Bacteria > Verrucomicrobiota > Verrucomicrobiia > Limisphaerales > UBA9464 > SIBK01. The sequence goes on from SIBK01000004.1 coordinate 35,433, forward strand.
CCCCCTCCTCCAACGAGCAGCACTTCAGGTGGTGAATCATATCCGAAACCCAAATGCGTTAGCAGGACTTAAACCACAAAACCATTTACAACTAATGCATTACCTGTTGAACGTTTTGATAACTGAGGCGGGGCGGCAATTGAAATCGTCGGACTGGCGATGAAGCAGCTACCAGTAGCAATCACAGTCAAGTTCACAACTGAGCCATTAAGCACCGTTGCGGCAGCTTTAGCTCCACTGCCACCTCCACCGTTAATAGTAACCACAGGGCTGTTTGTATAGCCAATCCGACTGTCAACAATGATTGCTCCCACTAACAATCTGTTTACTATTTGGGCGATCGCTTGAGCGTTGCGCGGGCCCCGGTGGGCTCCAAACGTAGTCGTAGAGCGCTTTGACTTCCAATCCAGAGAGAGCACGGTTGTATATACTCAATGACCTAAGAATCTCTTTAAATGGCTTTTCACAATACCAAGGAGACCCAATAACAAGCGACTCAATATTTGGTGTTGTGTCCATACCGTCGTCCGCCACTTGCATATATTCAGTATGTTGCAGTATGCCATTGATAAAAACGTTTACTTTGCCATCCTTAGTGTCTGCATTGTCCGCTTGGAAGGTTATGGAGACAAATCGCATTGCCCTAAAACTCGCCGTTACTTGCTGTTCAACCCATTGGTTTGTGGGGGTTTGATTCCATTGCGCCACTGATAATGTATCGTTGTCTACGTGAATTAAAGTTGTCCCAACACTATTTATGAATACAGGAATTCAAGACTTTTTATTGTCATCAAATTGAATATTGAAAGAAATCGTAAAACCTTTACGGTATCAAAGAAGCTTGGAGCCTCTGGTGTCGTAAGGTAGTGGTAATTGGTTTTACCGGTAAATATTGCGCCATTGTTATCGGTTGTAAATCGAGGAGGATTGGTAGACACTAGGTGCGGTGAGCCAAATTGTCCGTTAAAGATCTGTGTTAGCGGATAATAGGCCACCAACCCATTGGTGAGAAATGTCGGGTACTGTGCCATTGCCCGCCCACCCGACAGGCTCGCAACAACGACAATCAACGTTGCAATTCATTGTCGCACCACAACATCCACCCATGACGAGGTTCTGAGATTCATAGGATCGACGCTTTGCCGTCATCAACGCCATCCTAGCCAACCAAATAAGCGATTTTATTTGCGTGGCTTCTGTAACACTTTGCCCTCGAAAACCGGAAAAAAACCGGGGTGTGGCAGGCACTCGTCCGCGGTTGCCAGGCAGGACAACCCAGCCGCTGTGTGCGTCCATGATGGAGTACATCAACTACTTACGACTTTTCCTTTCATCACCCAGGAGACGACGAACACAGCATGAACGACCAACGGGTTGCCGTTGCAGGCGACAAAGAAGCACCTCGTCCGAGAATCCTGTGCGCTTGAGAGCCGGGGGGCGCTGAATCGTCGGCATCAAGTTGATTGCGAGGCTCGCCGGCCCGAAATGCTAAAATATGGTACGGAAGGCGGCCACTCCGCACATCCTCCCGCAAGGCAAGCTGTCTACCAAACCAATATATTCGCCCTGGATGTGCACGCATAGCGATAGGATTTCTTACCGCAGCTCGACACCGTGGGTCAAAAACTCATGCGGCCTCCTCTCGGTAGTGGAATTCCAAGAGGCCGCCCAGCTGCTCGCGAGTCTGTATATCCCCCGACATTTCACCGATCCGATCCTCGGGCGCTGGAAACAGGATCACGTTGCCCTTGCCTGGGTGATTTCGTTCCGCGTGCAAGTGATTCACGTAATTCTCAAGGCAGTGGCGGAGAGAGCTTTCTCCGAAAAGGATCATTTTCGACAGGAGCTTGTCCTTTACGGATCGAATCCAGCGTTCGCAATGGGCGTTCAGAATTGGACTCCGCGGCGGCAATGTCACCGCTTTGATACCGACGGCCTGGAGGATCCCGTCGAACGCTGCGCAGAATTTTGTATCTCGATCGTGTAGCAGATACCGACAGCCACAAAGAAACCCGGTGTCTGCCGTGGTCATCTTCCGGGCCATTTGTTTCATCCCTGCGAGGTCCGGTGAGTGCGTCATCCCCGCGATACAAACCTGCCGAGACCCTACTCGCATGAATACCAGCACGTAGTAGGTGATGAGCCCGGCGGAGGTCCAAACTTCGGCGGTGAAGAAATCCACGGCAGCCAAGACCTCGGGGTGTGATCGGATAAATTCTCGCCACGAAGTCTTTCGCTCCCGATCCGGAGCTGGAAGAAGGCCGTGGCGTTCGAGAACATTGCCAACGGTCTGATGACTGACCTCGTAACCCAAGTTGCTGAGCGCACCCACAATCCGGCGATAGCCCCAACTTCGGTTCTCACGAGCCATCTTGTGGATCAGTTCCTCGATGGAGTTATCTGTATTGGAGCGAACAGCGGGTGAGCGGTTTTTGGACCCGTTGAACTTCTTGCCGACAAGCCTGCGGTGCCAGGCAAGAATAGTTTCAGGTCGAACACTCTGCGCAACTTCCTTCAAGGCTTTGCTCCCGAGACGCTGGCCGATCTCGGCCAAGCTGATTCGCTCCGGGTCCGTGAGCTGTAACCGCCCTTTGATCTGGTTCTATGAGAATCCGGTTCTCCGTCACCAGATACTCGTTGCGAAGGAGGAGTTCCTGATCAACCGAACCGGAGAGGGTCGCCAGCATTCGTTTCCAATTCATCGAAGAGACTTAACCGAGCCTACGGCCTGGGAGCAATCTCCTGATCGCTCTGTAAATCATTGAATATTGGCAGGTTCGAGTTTTTTGACCATACGGGATCTTGAACACGATCAGTACTCACCATCGCGTCTCAATATTGCCAAAAAAAACTCCATCAGCCTCCATTTTTTCCTCTTTCGGCCTCAAACCCCTCTCCAGCCCACCGTTTGTCGGTCATCACCCACTAAATTCTCTTGCTACCTCCCGTTAAAGGGGGAAAGTGATAAAAATGGCCCGATTCAATAAACCCAATCTCTCTAATCGCGGAGCGTCAATAAACCGATGTCCTATCAATAACCGACATTCGGCCGGTGCTCACGCTCTGGAACCACGCTGCCGCAGATCGGTCTGGTGGAATCGTACTTTCTCGAATAGGCCGATCCAGCGGTTGTCGGCGCGACTCGACATATCGCTTCTCAGTTACATTTCGCCGGTGCGCCGGTGCCATCGATCAACTTGCCGCCCAGTTTTGCGGAAGTTCACGCCCGGCATCTCGTGCTGATGGCCTTTGGGGCGGTTGACGTCCATCGCGAACAATTCGCCGCGCACGGGGACAAGTATGGCCGCGAGATCGCCGCGATGATCCGCCGCGGACAGGGATTCGATCCGGCGACCTACCGATCGGCCCTGGAACATCAGCAGCAATTCCGCCAGGCGATGTCGGCTTGTTTCTCGGAGGTGGATGTACTGATCACGCCCGCCACCGCGACGCCGGCTCCCACCGCGGAGACGACGGGTGATTCGAAGTTCAATTCGCCGTGGTCGTATTCCAGGTTGCCGACGGTCTCGCTCCCCTATGCCATGCGCAAGGTGGTTTGCCGCTGTCGCTGCAGCTCATTGGCCGCTTCGGTGCCGACGAAGATTTGCTGCCCGCCGCGGCGTGGATCGAATCGCAGTTGAAGTTTGATCATCGTCCGGCGCTGCCGTGATCGATTCACACATCCGATAACGAGGATCAGGTTATGCAAACGACAATTCCGCCCACGAACTTCCGCCGCTGGTCCCTGCTGCTCGCCATGGTATTCAGCGTGACGACTGCCGTCGAAACACGCGGCAGTTATTGCGCGTATGTGGGAAAGAATCTGACGGTCGACGGCAGCGTGTTTCTCGGCGGTTATGGCGATGAACCATCCAGCCATTGGCTCGAAATCGTCCCGCGCGCCGAGCATCCCGCCGGGGCCACGATTCGAGTTGGTGCCACCAAAGCGGCATTCTATCCCGGCGAGTTGATCGAGATCCCGCGGCCCGTGTGACGTTTCGTTACATCACGATGAATTACTCGGCGTTCGCCGGGTTTCCCGCGCCGCTGACCAATGGCGGGTTGAACGAGCATCACGTGGCGGGCCGCGACGTTTGGTCGCCGTCGCGCGATGAACTGGGGAAGATGACCCCGAACCCGCAGACCGGTTTGAATTACAGCGACCTGTCGCGGATTGCCATGGAACGTGCCACGACCGCGCGCGAGGCGGTCGAAATTGTGGGCGAACTGATCGACAAGTACGGCTACGCCACCTACGGCGGGAACTCTCATTTCTTCGCCGACGCCGATGAAGGGTGGGTGTTCCTCAACTTCGCCGGCGGCCAAAAACTGTGGGTCGCGCAGCGTGTCGGGCCGGACGAAGTGCGTGTCTCGCGGCCGGGATACATCGGCGAGATTCCGAACGATTACCGCACGCATCCCAATTTTCGCGGCTCGGCGAATCTCATTTTGTTCGCCGTGGAACAAGGTTGGTACGACCCGCAAGCGGGAAAGCCGTTCAACGTCAATCACGTCTACGGCGACGGCAAGATGCGGCATCCCTCGATCGAACTCATTGAAGACCGGCTCACGGAGAAAGCGAAGCACGGCAAGGTTGGGCTGGTCGATGTGATGCGTGCCGTCCGCACGACGGAAGTCACGCGGGAAACGGCTGGTTACGGTCAGGTGGCTCACCTTCGCAAAGACGTGCCGGTGGAGCTGGGAATGCTGTGGGTTGCCGGCGCCCCGTCGTCCCCCGCGCCGTTCATTCCGTTTCGACTCGGTGTCACCAGCGTGCCGCCGGAGTTTCAACGGCATCGTTACCTGAGTGAAAAAGAAGCGGCGAGTTTCCAGGACATCGCGCAGCGCGGCATCGAATCGACACGCTACGCCTTCCAGGTTTACAAGCGGCTGTTGTATCTGGTGCAGGAGCATGAGGAAAAATTCCTGCCGGAGGTGACTGAAGCACTCGAAGCCTTCGAGTCGCGTTTGATCGAAGATCAAGGTTTTGTCGAAGCGACGGCCCGCGCGTTGTATGACTCGAAGCAACCCGAACTCGCACGGCGCTTTCTCACGTATTACAGCCAGACCGAGGCGATGCACGGTCTGCAACTGGCCGAATCGTTGGCCCAAAGTATCGAAGCGCGCACCAAGGTGATTTTCGGGATTCGTAGCCTCGAACCAAAAGCCAAGTGATCACCACGTCGCTGTTATTTTTTCACGGCATCTTCTGCCGAGATGAATTTCAGTTCCGCCAGCCACGCCAGCGATTGTTCTTGCCAGGCATCCCAAATCGGGCCTTTGTAACCATTGTGGATCGGTTGCATCCTTGTCGCCATAATCGCGGAGCGTCAATAAACCGATGTCCTATCAATACGACGTTGGGATGCAAATCCGCGACATTATTGGTTTCTCCAATGTCGGCGTCGAGATTGTATAGCTCCCACGTCCGGTAGGTCCCGCTCTTCAAAAGTTTCCAGTCCCCTTCGCGTACGGCACGGATGCCGTCCTGAACTTCGCCGCCCGGGCTCAGGCCGTCCGTTTCAATCCGCCAGAATAGCGATGTATACGGTGCGCCGTTGGATTCACCGCAAAGGAACGGAAGCAGATTCATACCGTCGAGTTGCCATGCCGGCTGGCTGGTGCCTCCGGCGGCGGCAATGCAGGTCGGCAGAATGTCGAGAGTGCTGACCGGTGCCTTGAATACCCGATTCGCGGGCAACCGTCCTTTCCATTGAATGAAGTAGGGAACTCGGATGCCGCCCTCAAACACCTCCGTCTTGCCGACCCGGAGCGGCGTGTTCTGCGAGCCGAGTTGAAGGTTTCCTCCGTTGTCCGTCGTGAAAAAGACGAGCGTGTTGGTATCGAGATGGTGCAGTTGGAGCCGGTCAAGGATTTCGCCGGCAGCGTCATCCAGTCCGAGGAGCATCGCAGCCATAATACGGCGCTCAGAATTTGTGATGGAAAGTTGGAAGGCGCGATGGAGCAGATTGGACGTCGCCTGCTGGGGAAAATGGACGGCATTGAAGGCCGCGTATAGAACAAACGGCTCATTGGTGCTCGATAATCGAGTTTGTGCCGTCCCGGATGGGGTCCTCCTGCAGTTGGAGCGGAATCTTGCCGTCATCAAAATAATCATGATGACTTTGGAGAAATCCGAAGAATTCATCGAACCCCCGTAGCAATGGATAGAACGGAACCGTTCCCGCTGATGTGATTTCCCGATTCATCCAGTCTTGTAATTGAGGTTCTTGAACCGGTCTCCGAGCGTGGTTTCGCTCAGCGGCAGGCCGAAGATAGGGCTCTTTTCCAGCAACGTCCCGGGGTTGGTTTCGTGTCCGAAGCGTTGTTGATACCGGCCGGTCAGGAGAGCCGCACGCGACGGACTGCACACAGGTGCGGTCACATATCCGCTCGTGAACCGGATGCCGTTCGTGGCGATCGAGTCGATTCGAGGCGTCGGAATATCACGGCAGCCCTGGACTCCCAAGTCCGCATAGCCGAGGTCATCGGAGACAATGATGACAATGTTGGGCGGTGTCGCGAGCGAAGGGAAACACGGAGGGGGACCCGCAGCGCGCGTCGGGGCGGAGGCATACCCGGCGAGGAAGCCCAAGAGTAGCATGTCGGAAAGAACGTCTCGAAATCGACGCAAGACAGTTTGCATAGGGCGGGGCAGCGTGCTTGGTTTTAAAAAAGACTGAGAATAACGGTTTCATACTCGAAAACAGGCCGTTGACATTACTGAATTTAAACCATCGATGGCCGTCACCCGCCCGAGCATAAAGGGGTCAAGCCCGGAATCATGAAACGAGGTTAAAGACATTGCCGATGTTAGGATGGGCAACCATTATCAGCTGCTTCTCGAAACGCCCGAGGCCAATCGGGTGGCGGGAATGAAATGGTTACCAGTTTCGCACAGAAATGACATTCACAATTCCGGGCTCGACCCTTTTATGAGTGGCTCGCGGGCTCAGCTCTCGGGCGGTCTGGGCTCAGCTGTAAAAAGCGAAATCCGTCGGGCGTGAGATGCCGAGGTCTGACGGCCCTAGACTCAACCAAACTCCTTCAAATGCCTCCGACGACACCGCAACCTTTTGTTGCAGATGCAACAAAAGGTTGTCGGAACGATTGATGAACTGAAGCCGATGGCGGGACTGCAGAGAACGAGACTGGCCACTGGGGCGCGCGTCGAAAGGGAGGCGGTCCATAAGTAATTGGGCCTCTTCCGGATAATTTTTGGGTGGTTTTCAGCGATCGGAAGGGGAACATTGTAGAATTGGACGGGATTGTTTTGAATTCTACCATGAGGTCAGGATAAACGCTAGGTTGCGCGTTTTTCTTTCGAGCAAAATTTTGTGAACCCGACAATCGGCAGACGTTGATGAAATACCGCGCGTTGATCACCCTTGGCGCCCTGCTCCAGTTCAGCGCAACTCCAGTTGTCTTCGCGGAGGTGATCGTTCCCGGGCTGACGCCCGCCCATTTCGATTCGGAGCTGAAGGGGCTGGTGCTGATTGAAGAGTTGAATTGTGTGGCTTGCCACGGGAGCGACGCGTCCATGGTGGTTCGATCGAAGAAAGCACCGCGGCTTTCCGAAGTCGGTTCCCGGGTGAACCCAAGTTATCTTGAGGCATTCATCCGCGATCCGCATGGGACCAAACCCGGCACCACGATGCCGGACGTTCTGACACAGTTTAGCGACGAAGAAAAGCGACAGGTAGCAACATCTCTCACCCACTTTTTGTTATCGCTGAAGAATAGCGACTTTTCCTTGCAGCCGCCCGATGCGGTGGCGGCGCTGCTCGGGAAACGGCTGTTCCATTCCCGGGGCTGCGCGGCCTGTCATTCGCCTCGCGATGATAAAGGAACGGAGTTGCTTGCCAAAACTTCCGCCCCGCTCGGTGTGCTGGAAAAGAAATACAGTTTCAAAAGCCTGGTTGATTTTCTCCGACAGCCCCTTGCCAGCCGGCCTTCGGGTCGCATGCCCGACCTGGGGCTGCAGGGGCAGGATCTTGAACGCATCGCCCATTACCTGCTGCAGGAAACGCGAGTGTTCGGCTCCCTTGCCTACACCCTGTATCGCGGCCAGGTGTGGGAAGGCCTGGAGAATGACAACGTGACGCCGGAACGGGCCGGACACGTGGCGGATTTTGCCACGGAGAGTTTGGGCCGACTTCAGCACCACACGGCGATCCAATACCAAGGCTGGATCAACATCGCCAACCAGGGCCGCCACACGTTTTTCCTGACAATGAATGGCGGTTCGCTGGTGGTGGACGGAAAGCAACTGATCCGGCAGGAGCCCAGTGACCGGCGCGGGGTGAAGCAACTGCAGGGTGAGGCGGAACTGACCGCCGGCTGGCACGCGGTACAGCTTACCTATTTTCACACGGGCCATTCGCCAAACTTCTCGTGCGAAATGGAAGGTCCGCAGTTTGCGCGGGCACCCATTCCATCGTCGATGCTGTCCATTTCCAACGAGCGTATCCCGGTCTTTGAACCGCTCAAGATCGATGCGGAACTCGCGGCGCGCGGGCGCGAACACTTCGGGAAACTCGGCTGTGCGAATTGTCACGACGATCTCAAGGTCCCTGCCAAATCCGGCATCGCTTTTGCAACGCTGGATTCAAGCCGAGGATGCTTGAGCGAGGCCGCCGGCCCCTGGCCGCGCTTCGACCTGACCGCCGAACAGCGAGGTTGGGTCACCAAGGCATTGCCCCGTGCCGAACGACCGCCGCTCGATGACCGGCAACGAATCGACAAGACGCTCGTGACCTTCAACTGCCTCGCCTGTCACGAACGTTCCAGTCTCGGGGGCATCGCTCCCGAGCGCAGCGCACTCTTCACGGGAACCCAGCCGGCGTTGGGCGATCAAGGCCGCCTGCCGCCGCCCCTGACTCACGTTGGGGCGAAGCTTAAACCGGAATGGCTCACCGCAGTGCTGCTGCGCGGGAAGCGGCAGCGCGATTACCTGGATGCCTCCATGCCCCAGTTTGGCGAGGCGAACGTCGGCCATCTGGTGGAATTGTTCGGCAAAGTCGATGCACTGGAAGCAGTGACCATTCCTAAAGTTGCCAACCTTGAGAAGTCCAAGAATGCCGGTTACGAACTGGTCGGCACCACGGGACTCAGCTGCATCGTATGCCATGAATATAACGGACAGAAATCCGGCGAAATGAGCGCGCTCGACATCGCGCGAGTGTCCGAGCGTCTCCAGAAGAACTGGTTCCACCTCTACCTCCGGCAACCCTCGCGATTCCACCCCACCGTGATCATGCCCACCTACTGGCCCGACGGTCAGTCTGTCCGCCCGAACATTCTCGGCGGGGCCGCCGCACAACAGATCGAAGCACTCTGGACTTATCTGGAGGACGGTGTTCGGGCCAGGAAGCCGGTCGGGTTGTCGCGGGGGTCGAACGAACTTCGCGTCGGCGATGTGACCGAGATTTGCCGCGGCCAAAGTTCTGTTGGGTATCGCGGGATCGGTCTGGGTTATCCCGAGCGCATCAACCTCGCTTTCGATTCGGGAGAGATGGCGCTGCGCCAACTCTGGAAGGGCGAATTCGCCAGCGTAGACTCGGGCCATTTTCGCCCGCGAGGAACCGACCTAATTTCCTTTCCTCCCGGCATCCCGTTCCACCGATTGAAATCCCTCGACGACAACTGGCCCTACAAAGGAAAAGCCAACCATTCCTTCCCGCAGGACCATGGATACCAGTTCCGCGGCTATCATTTGGATGCCGCCCGAAGGCCGACGCTCCATTTCCACTACGGCGACATCGCGGTGGAAGATTTCTTCGTGGACGTGCGGGACAAGGACGGCAAGGCGTACTTCAAACGAACCCTCCGTTTCGAGACCCCGGACGGGCAGCTGCCTTTCTACTTCCGCGCTGCCGCCGGCAAAAAGATCATCACTCAATCCGATCGCAAATTTACGATCGATAAACTCCAACTGCGCATCACCAGTGATCACAAAGGAATCGCGCGTGAAGGCGACGCCGGCGAGGTGCTGATACCCCTGACCCTGCTCAAAGGGCGCTCCACTCTCACCCTGGAATACCAATGGTAGTCGAATGGCTTCTCGTATGAAGGCACTCACCCTTTCGCTCTCACTCCTGGCCCTGGCTCTCACTTCACATCTGCACGCAGACGAAGACCTCGGGGCCATGTGGGGAAGCGCCCAGGAGGAGGCGAAATACTATCCCATCGTGAATATCCCCATCCCGGGCCGAGTTCCCATGCGCCCGGGCGGTTTTGAAATCCTCCCGGATGGTCGACTTGCGGTCGGCACCCGTCGGGGCGACATCTATTTCATCCGGGGCGCATTCGATTCTCCGCCCAAACCGGAGTATCACCTGTTCGCGAGCAGCCAGGATGAAATCTTCGCGCTCTCGTGGAAAGACGGCGCGATGACGGCGACCACCTGGGGGGAGGTTACCCGCATCGCCGATACCGATGGCGACGAAGTTGCCGATCGCTACGACACGCTGACGAGCAACTGGGGTTATGCCGAGGGTCACGAATTCGCCTTTGGCTCCAAGCACGATTCCGAAGGCAACATCTGGGTGGCGCTGGGCCTCAGCGGTTCGTACGAATCGCACAATCTTTTCCGCGGTTGGGCGGTGAAAGTGACGCCGCAGGGAAAGATGATTCCGGTGTGCAGTGGACTGCGGAGCCCTGGCGGCGTGGGCGCGAATGCGGAAGGAGCGATGTTTGTCATCGAGAGCCAGGGTCCATGGAACGGTTGCTGTTCACTGAAGCACCTCAAGGAAGGCGCCTTCCTCGGACATCCCGCAAGTTACAACTGGTATCCGTTCGTCCCCGACATGAAAGCCCCTGCGGTCGAACCAAAAAGTGATTCGCGCATGGGGGTGGAAAAGAAACGGGTCAAGGAACTCGTGCCGCCGGCGGTGAAGTTTCCCTATATCAAAATGGGCCGCTCAATCTCCGGTTTCCGGCTCAACAACACCGGCGGTAAATTCGGGCCGTTCGAGAACCAGCTTTTCCTCGGCGACTACAGCCTCAGCATCATCCTGCGCGCGACCACCGAGCAGATCAACGGCGTCTGGCAGGGCGCCTGCTACCCTTTCCGCGAAGGGCTGGCGACCGGGATCATGAATGTGGAGTTTTCACCCAAGGGGCAACTAATCGCCGGAGGGTTTACCACCAGCAGTCAGTGGCCCGTGCGCGGGACGGAGCCTTTTGCCCTCCAGCGCATCGACTGGAATGGCGTCATGCCCTTCGAGGTCAAAGAGATTAACATCAAGAGGGACGGATTTCTGATCACCTTCACCAAGCCCGTTGACAGGCAAGTCGCTGCGAAAACCGACGCTTACAACATCAGCACCTACACCCACGTTTACCACGACGGCTACGGCGGCCCCGAAGTGGACCAAACGACTGCCCGCGTGACCCAAGCCGTCCCCTCGGCTGACGGACTTTCCATTTATGTGCATCTCGAAACAATCACCGAAGACCACATCCACGAATTCGATCTCGCCAACATTACATCAGAAGACAGCCAACCTCTTCTGCACAACAAGGCCTACTATACGGTGAACGAAATACCGAAAGACTAGGCCACCACTCCGAGCTAAATCATGACGAAACCAACCCGCCGTTTTCTCTGGCCCCTCACACTCATTGTCTCATGCGGCCTGGCCCACGCCGCTGACAGCCTGCAATGGCTTTCCTACGCCGGCGGGGACGGGCCCGGCAAAGGCAAGCGCATCGTGCTCATCGCTGCCGACCAGGAATATCGCAGCGAACAATCGATGCCCATGATGGCGAAAATTCTCAGCAAGCATCACGGGTTCGACTGCACCGTGTTGTTCGCTGTCAACGACAAGGGTGACGTCGATCCTACGATGCCGGTTTACCCCGAGAAAGGTAAGGAGTTCAAAGAGCACCACATTCCCGGTCTTGAGCATCTCGCCTCGGCCGATCTCGTCATTTTCTTCGCCCGACTGCTCACGCTCCCCATGACCGAACGGGAGCTGATTGTGAAGTATATCGATTCCGGCAAGCCCATCATTTCCATCCGGACGGGCAACCACGGCTTTCACGCCCCCCTGCCCTACACGATCAACGGCAAGCAGGTGCGATGGGGTGAAGATGTGCTGGGCGGATCGTTCATGGGACACCATGGCAACTGGCACGCCGACTCGACACGCGGGACCATCGTTCCCGAGCAGAAGGATCATCCCATTCTCATTGGAGTGAGTGACATCTGGGGGAACTCAGACGTTTACCGGACCTACAAGGAGGGAGCGAGTCTGCCGGCGGGCTGCACCGCTCTGGTCTGGGGGCAGCCTCTCATGGGCCGAAACCACGACGATGCATCGAATCCAAAATTGGAGCCACTGCCCGTCGCCTGGTTCAAGCACTGGCAGACCCGTGAAGGCAAGAGCGCCCGCGTCTTTCAATCCACCATGGGCAGCGGCGATGATCTTGAATCGGCGGGCCTCCGCCGCCTCATCATCAACGCCGCCTATTGGGGGATCGGAATGGAATCCACCATCACCCCGACCCGCAGCGTGGACATCGTCGGCACCTACAAGCCGCTCGAAAGCGGCTTCAACTACAATGAACTCGGCGTTGTCCCGAAGCCGGTCTCAGCCTATAAGTAGCGCTCCACTCGAGGCACCGCCCATCGATTTACGAAGCGATACCATCCGATGACTTGAAAACGAACACCATGGAACGGCAATGAAACACATCCTCACACTCCTCTTCACCATTGTGCTGGCATCACGCGTCCCACTCCATGCCGCGGATGCACCACCGCAGCCTGCCAAAGCCCATACCGTCGCTGAAGACCTCGCGCTGAACTTCCACCTCATGCATCCCGGCGGTGACAGTTTGCCGGGTGATCCGAATGCCGCCTTCTATCTCGATGGCGTTTATCATCTGCACTACATCCTGGCCCATCCGTGGCAGGGCAAAGGCTCTTTCTCCTTCGTCCATGTTACCAGTCCCGACATGCTGCACTGGACTTGGCAGAGCACAAAGTTGCAGCCCTCCTTCACCGGGCACGGCATGTTCAGCGGCACCGGTTTCATCACAAAGGAAGGCAAACCCGCTGCCATCTATCATGGCCAGGGATCGGGTAAGAACCAAATCGCCATTGCAACGGATCGCAAGCTTACCGCCTGGGAGAAGCCCTTTCCGCTCGAAGTGCGCAACGCGGACGGCACCGAGGCGAAAATCACCCATTGGGATCCCGATTGCTTCCTCATCGGCGACACCTACTACGCCATCTCCGGCGGCGAAAAGACACCGCTGCTGAAATCCAAGGATTTGAAGACGTGGACACATGTCGGCGACTTCCTGCGGCACAACATGCCCGACGTGGCCTACGGTGAAGACATCTCCTGCCCAAACTTTTTCCCTATTGGCAACAAGTGGATGCTTCTGTGCATCAGCCATTCGGTCGGCTGCCGCTACTACATCGGCGATTGGGACGCGCACGCCCAGCAGTTTGTCCCGCAGACCCACGGCCGCATGAATTGGCGCAGAGGAGAGCAAAGCCTCTTTGGCACGAGGCTGTGGCGCGTGGATTTCTTTGCGCCCGAAAGTTTGCTCACCCCCGATGGCCGCCGCGTCATGTGGGCCTGGCTTGCAACCCTCGGCAAGACTGATGGAAAAATGGACAGTAGAACCATCCAGTCTCTGCCGCGTGAACTGAGTCTGCAGGATGATGGCACGCTGCGCATGAAGCCCCTCCGCGAACTCGAAATCCTTCGCTACGACCCCATCACGCTCAATGACATCTCAATTGGCGAAATCGCCAAAGATGTGCTCCTCACCTCTGCCCCTGCTGGCAAAAGAATCGCGACCCTGGACGGCGACGCCATCGAACTCCGCATCACCATCGCCCGCGAACAAGCCGAGCGGAAGCTCTTTGGCTTCACCGTGTTCTCCGACGGAAAAGGCGGCGGACTACCCGTCTTATTCCGTCCAGAAAACAGCACGCTCCGCATCGGCACCACCGAGGCGCCATTCTCCATCGCTGAGCTTCCCAAAGGCGAGGATGTCGAGGTGCGCATCTTTATCGACAAATACCTCGTCGAAGTCTTCGCGAACGACCGTCAGGCCGTGATCGCCTCATACGCGCAATATCTCGGCAAGCCCGACCTTGCTGCCTTTTCCGTCGGCGTTCCCACCGCGCTCAAAAAGATCGAAATCTGGAAGCTCAAGCCCACTAACCAAGGCTTCCGCGAAGCACAAAAGAACCGCAACTGGGAGCCGGATATAAAGTAACCGAATATCAAGTACTTACAGATAATGTCCAAACTCCAGTGAGCGCCAACGGAACGTCAACGGCGTTCCATCATACAGCCCAGGGTTGCGCGGCACGCGCTACCCTGGGAATCGTCCATCAAACCGGGCCAACCCCAGCCTGGCTTTCGATGCGTTGGAAGAAGAAGTTCTTGATCTCACCTGTGGTTGGGCTGGCAGCGATGAAAACCTGAATCACACCGCCTTTGCCGGGTACGTTGACTCCATGCACGATGCCAATGAGTTCGCTGCTTTTGAACACGGAATAGACGGTGTAAGGCGTCTCATAAGTTTCATACACGGGGTCGAGATCGCTTCCAAGACGCCCGCCCAATTTTTTGAAGAGCTCTGAGCCGTTCTTCATCTTGTCGAATTCCCGCGCTTCCTCCTTGTAGGTCGAAATGTCGGGGAAGAGATACTTCAGGTCCTGCGCCGGATTGCTGAGCGTGCAGCCAATGGCGGCGTGTATTTCGGCAGGCATTAGCAGCAGGAGCGTCGGAATGAGTGCGATGAGTCGTTTCATAAGATGAGTCGCTGTATTCACCAATAATGGTAGTATTGCAGAGTGACCATTGTGTCCTTGCGGCCGGTTTGACATTCCGTGTCCTGTTCAACATTCAGTTTGATCCAGCGCAGATTGGAGTTGTCGAGATCGTTTCGGAAATACTAGGTGAGTTCGCCGATGATCGACGCGTCTGTCTTTCCGCCCTTCCACCCATGCGTATGAATGCCGCCCCCTGTGGTGTTGCCCTGAATGTCTTGGTTGAATCGGCGGAATTGCGCGCTGACGCCAAATTTACGGTTCAACGTCAGGTAGTCTGCCTGATAGAGCTGTGTGTAGACGTTATCGCGTTCATCCCGGCCAGCGCTCAGTTCCGCGGTCAGGGTGGCGGACCCCGTGGGAATCGGATGTTGCCAGCGCAAATCGCCACCGACGCGCAGCGTGTCGATGATGCCGTCGCCACTTGAATTCATCGCGACCGAAGGGCTGCGATCCAGCGCGTGTTCTGAGAGCCGCTGACCGCCGAGGAACGACAACCCGCCTTGGATACCTTACTCATTGAGATACTTGTTGGAAAGGCTGATCCGGTTGCCGATCAAGCCCTGCTGTCCTTTGAACGAGAGGTCATAGCCGGAACTGAGCAGGTAATAGCAGTCGTAGTTGAAATCTGAATTGATCGATCCCCAGAAGCCGGCATACCAGTCACGTTCGTAGCCAAAGTTCCTTTCGATGGAGAGTTGCAACAGCGTGCCATGCGTGTCGGTCTGAAGGTTCAGTCCAAAAGGAAGATAGAATCGTCCGACGCGGAAGTTAAAGTTTCCCGCAGTTCTGCCACGCGATTCATCCCCGAGCAAGGGGTTGAACACGTTGTAATAATCCCAGTAAAAATTGTGATACTCTAAGAACCATCCTCGACGATCTGCGCCTTCTGTATCGTTGAGCACTTCATGGAAGTTATCTCGACGCACGAGCCGCATCTGCAAGTTGAAGGCCGCGACGGTCGCTGTGTCGGTGGAGAATTTCTTGAGTATCACAAAACCGAATGAGTTGCGGGGATATAAGCCCTCGGCCTTCGCTCCGGGCACGTCCGCCGCCACCGAACTTCGCGATAGTTCGAGCATGATTTTCTTTTTGAATGAGAAACCGTCACTCAAGAAGCCGCCCAGGAACGACTTTTCCACACGCGGTTTCCCCATGCTTGCCGGGGCCGGTACCGACGACGGACTCGGTTCGCTGCCGGTGGCTGCAGAAGGACGAGAGGGTTTGGAGGATGGGGAGGCATCCAAGTCTGCAAACGGATCGCCGAAGGACGAACCCGGCGGCTTCCCCGATGCCGCCGCGTCAAGGTCTGCGAACGGATCCCCCTCGGCCACGCATAACGGAAATCCGCCACAGACGAGGGCGAGGACCATCATGGGGGCGGTCTGGGCATATTTCATTTGCCAGAGTTGGAAGTCGAACCGGGTTGAAAGACAATGCATTCCCCTGGGGTGATCACAGAAGTGAACGCGTTCTCTTGGGGGATTCATTCATCATCTTTCGCTACGGACGAGGTTGAAGAGGAATCCTTGCAAATACCAGCCGAGCCAAAGAATGCGGCACCCCCTGCGGGGGGCTGTCCCGCCGCATTTCATTTCATGCTTCAAATCACTCAGGCATCCGCTAGCGTTGGCCCCTGTCACCCGGGAGTGCGCCACGCCTCAGGCCAACCCGGATCAATCCGGTTCCGGCACATGATTCGTCTGCTTGCAATTCTGACCTTGTCGATCGGCCTTGCGGAAACGCGCCTCGCGTCCGCAGCGCCGGATTACAGCCGTGACATCAGGCCGATCCTCGAAAAGCGCTGCTACTCCTGCCACAGCCGACTCAAGCAGGAAGGCAAGTTGCGGCTCGATGCCGGCGCGCTCATCCACAAGGGCGGAAAAAATGGTCCCGTCATGGCGCCCGGGAAAAGTGCCGCGAGCAAGATCGTCAAACGCCTCATTACTCAGGACGAGAACGATCGCATGCCGCCCGAGGGCAAGCCGCTTTCACCCGATCAAATCGCCCTGATCAAGTCATGGATCGATGCGGGAGCGAACTTTCCGGCGGATGAAACAATTCCCAGGTTGCCCGCCGAACACTGGGCCTTTCAACCCGTGCGCCGTCCTACCGTTCCTCCGGTGAAGAATGGAAAATGGGTTTACAATCCGATCGATCACTTCGTTCTTGCGAAGCTTGAAGCGCGCGGCTCGCGGCCCGCGAAGGAGGCGACGCCCAGCGCGTTGCTCCGTCGTCTTCACCTCGATCTCAACGGCCTGCCCCCGACGCTGGCGGAGCAGGGAACCTTCGCCCGTGCCGCGGGCAACGGTCATTTCGCCGCCGTGCTCGACACCGTGATCACGGACCTTCTGGCGCGGCCACAATACGGTGAACGCTGGGCGCGGCACTGGCTCGATGTCGTGCGCTACGCCGACAGCAACGGCTACGAGCGCGATGCCGAGAAGCCGTTCGTATGGCGCTATCGCGACTTCGTCATTCGCGCCTTCAACGACGATAAACCGTACGATCGTTTCCTCCTCGAACAATTCGCGGGCGACGAGCTTTCCGATGCGAACGGCGACACGCTCATCGCCACCGGCCTGCACCGGCTCGGCAATTGGGACGACGAGCCGGCCGATCCGGAGTTGGACCGCTTCGATCAACTCGATGACATGGTGAGCACCACGTCGCAGGCTGTTCTCGGGTTGACTCTTGGATGCGCCCGTTGCCACGACCACAAATTCGAGCCGCTCACCACGCGCGATTACTACAGCATGGTCGCCATTTTTAATCCGCTGAAACGTCCGCAGAATGGCCGCACCGAACTCACCTTGGCGGCCGGTCGTGTCGGAGAAACCGCTGCCGCCAAAGAACGCGATCAGAAGATCGGCGAACTCCGTCGCCAGACGAACACGCTTTCCGCGGTGGAGATCGAGCAGCGCGTGGAAACACTTCGCGCCGCCACTCCAGATTTGCCACAAGGCTACTTCTTCCACGAGCCATCGCCCCAAGCTCCGCCGACCCACGTCCTGCTACGCGGCAGCCCGACCCGACCCGGCCCGGCGGTGTCACCGGCAATCCCGGCGGTGCTGGTGACGCGACAGCCGGAGTTTCCATCTGGGAATTCGCGCACCAGTCAGCGGCGGCTGGGTCTCGCGCACTGGCTGGCGAGCGCCGAGAACCCGCTTACCGCGCGCGTCATCGTCAATCGCATCTGGCAGCAACATTTCGGCGCCGGCCTGGTCCGAACTCCGAGCGACTTCGGCACCATGGGCGAGCTGCCGACGCACCCTGAATTACTCGAATGGCTGGCGGACTGGTTCACGCATGAGGGCCAATGGTCGTTGAAATCCCTTCACCGCCTGATGCTCACCAGCAACGCCTGGCGCATGAGCCACGCGTCCAACGCAGACGATGCCGCCGGCGACACGGGAAATCGCCTGCTCGGGCACATGCCCTACCGCCGCCTCGAAGTCGAGGCGCTGCGCGATGCCATGCTTGCCGTCAGCGGCCAACTCAACCCGGCGATGTATGGGCGCGGCGTGTTCCTGCGGATCCCGCAAGCCGCCATCGAGGCGAACACGGACAAGGACTCGATCTGGAACCCCTCGCCCGAAGCCGAACAATCGCGCCGCTCGATTTACGCCTTTGTGAAACGGGGTTTGGTGGTGCCGATGTTCGAGGTGCTCGACCTATGCGACACCGTTCACAGCTCGCCACAGCGCAACGTCACCACCGTGGCTCCGCAGGCACTCACGCTCTTCAACGGTGACTTCGTCAACGAACAGGCGCACCACTTCGCCGCCCGCCTGCGGAGGGAGGCCGGTGGAAATCCCAGGGACCAGATAACACATGCCTACCGCATCGCCCTGAGTCGCACACCCACTCTTTCCGAGATGTCCGCGATGACGGAATTCCTCCGCATCGAAACCCCGGACTCGCAGCCCGTCCCGGAAGCGCAACCCACCACTTCCGCCTTGGAACAAATGTGCCGCGTGATCCTCAACCTCAACGAATTTGCCTATGCCGAATGAACCCGCCTCGCGCTTCATCCCCAACCCGACTCCGTGCGGCCGTTCGCGTCGTGAATTTCTCTGGCAAGTGGGCGGAGGATTCGCGGGCCTGGCTCTGATCGATTTGCTGTCGCGCACGGGTGCTTTTGCGGCTGAAGCCCGCGCGGCCACTGCGGGTATTCATCCCCTCGCGCTCAAGCCGCAGCATTTCCCGGCTAAGGCTAAACACGTCGTGTTCCTCTTTATGAATGGCGGGCCGAGCCAGGTGGACACCTTTGATCCCAAGCCCGAACTCGCGAAGCACCACGGCAAGGCTTACACCGGCGACGCCAAGATCGGCTCGAACGGCCGCGCCATCGGTCATCTCATGCAATCGCCGTTCGAGTTTAAGAAACACGGCCAAAGCGGGCTGGAGATCAGCAGTCTCTTCCCGCACACGGCGAAATTCGCGGACGACCTGTGCGTGATTCGCTCGATGCATTCCGACACGGCGGCGCACGCCTCCGGTTGTTTGCAAATGAACACCGGGCACGTCCTCATCGGTAAGCCGTGCCTCGGCTCCTGGCTGAGCTACGGCCTGGGCACGTTGAACGAAAACCTCCCGAGCTTCGTGGTAATGACTGACCCGCGCGGCGGCCCGATCGGCAGCGCCTCGAACTGGACCGCAGGTTATATGCCCGCTGCCTATCAGGGCACGCTCTTCCGCAGCGCAGGCGTGCCCCTGCTCGATCTCGCGACACCCGCAGGCACCAGCGAACGCACCCAACGGCGCAGCCTGGATCTCCTCAAGAAGCTCAACGCCGAGCATCTCCAGTCGCGCCCCGGCGAATCCGAACTGGCCGCGCGCATCGAGTCGTACGAACTTGCTTACCGCATGCAGACCACCGCCGCCGAAGTCGTCGATCTCGGGAAAGAAGACACCGCGACGAAGGAAGCCTACGGCCTCAACGAGAAGCGTACCGCCGACTTCGGCCGCAAATGTCTCATCACACGGCGACTCCTCGAAAAGGGCGTGCGTTTCATCCAGCTCTACTCCGGCGGCGGGCACATCGAGGACACTTGGGATGGCCACAACGATTGCATCACCAACCACAAGCTCCACGCTGGCGAGACCGACAAACCGATCGCCGCGCTCATCGCCGATCTCAAGCGAACGGGCTTGTGGGATGAAACACTGCTCGTCTGGGGCGGCGAATTCGGTCGCACCCCGACCAGCGAAGGCGTCGGAAAGCCCGGTCGTGACCATGATTGGCATGGGTTCTCCATGTGGCTGGCCGGCGCGGGCGTGAAGGGCGGACAGGCCATCGGCGCGACGGACGAAGTCGGCTTCAAGGCGGTTGAAGAACCCTGCCACGTCTCCGACCTCCACGCCACCGTCTTGCACCTCATGGGTCTTGATCACACCCAACTCACCTATTTCCACTCGGGCCTCGCTCAACGTCTCACCGGCGTCGTGGAGCGCAATGTGATCCGCAAGGCGCTGACGGGTCTCTGAATTTCCCGCAGGGATCTGCGCCCAGATTCTGCCCGTTTCACGTGCTGGACACAGAGCGACCGTCGTCGGCCGAAGCGCGCCTTCCTCGGAAATCTCGGTCCCTTCACTCCCGGTCGACGGGGACAATAGAGGAACTGTTTCTTGCAAATTCCGGTGAGCGCATTGCCAGGATGGCATTAGACTAAGCGCGGATCGGTGCCCGGAGAACTCGTGCATCGAGGGAGTCCAATGACTATGAAAACATCCAATCCTATTGGGCGTTGTGGGTGGCTGGCTGCTCTGTTTCAGTTCAGCGTCGCTGCATTCGCAGAAGATCGTCCACAGATTACCAGCGTTCGTCTCGATGGCACGAACATCGTTGTGATCGCAAAGGTTCCGGTCGGCCTGCGCAAGCTCACGCTTGAAAGCCGGAGCCGTCTTGAAGCAGGAGCATGGATCCCGCAGACCGTTGTCCGGTTCGATGGGACCGGAGGCGAATGGACTTTTCGCCTGCCGCGCACCGCTCGATTCGAGATGCTGCGAGTCCGCGCCGATACCAGCGAGCTGTTCCCTGCCTCCTTCTACCAAGGGACAAACGAATTTGTTGGACCTCCGGGTTCTGGCGGTCTCCAACGGGGTCTAGAGGACGCCCCTGTCAGCGGCACCGCCGACAAGGCAGCTGACCGTGCTGTGGTTGAATCCGACATTTGGAAGATCGATGACGACACGCTCTACTTTTTTAATCAGTACCGCGGTCTCCAGGTGATCGATATCTCCAATCCAGAAATGCCGCCGCTTCGCGGCGCGTTGGCTCTTCCAGCCACGGGCGAGCAGATGTATGTGATTGATCACTATGCCGTGTTATTAACGCGCGACTGCAGCGGCTCGTCCGGCCAGAGCACGGTACTCATCGTAGACACCAAGGTCAGCCCGCCCAAAGTGATCCGCCGTCTGACGGTCGAGGGCACCATACAGGAAAGCCACATGGTGGGCGCCGCGCTCTACGAGGCCTCGGAGACGTACCGCCCGCTAAAGGATGGTGATCCCAAGCTTGGCACAACATGGGAATGGGGCTCGATCGTTTCGTCGTTCGATCTCGCGGATCCTTCCGCGCCGGCGACCCAGGACACTTTGGGTTCGCAGGTTCGGGTAATGTTGTCACAGCGACATACCGCTTCTTGTTTGTCTCCAGCCGCACTCCAGCCGATTGGTGGCATTCCATCATCCACGTCCTCGACATTTCCGACGTACACGGGGCGATCCGTGCACAGGGCAACATCCGTCCGCGCGGTCAGGTGCCGGACAAATTCAAGATGGACCTCACGGGGGATATCTTCACCGTGGTTTCCGAAACTTGGAGAGATCGCTCGCAATGGACGAGCTTGCTCGAGAATTTCTCGCTCGCGAATCCGAAGGCGCCGGAACGATTGGGCAGTGTCGTTATCAAGGCGGGCGAACGACTTTTCGCCACCCGCTTTGACGGCAACCGTGCCTATGTGGTGACCTTTCAGCAAATTGACCCGCTCTTCGTTGTCGACCTGACAGACCCGCGCCAGCCACGCGTCGCGGGTGAACTCGAGGTTCCGGGTTGGTCCACCTATATTCACCCTCTGGGCGACCGTCTGGTGACCATCGGTATCGACAACGTCAACGGGTGGCGTGTGGCCGTGTCCTTGTTTGATGTCAAGAACCCCGCGGCACCGAAGCTGCTGAGCCGGGTTCCCGTCGGCGAAAACTATTCCTGGAGTGAAGCCAATACCGATGAGAAGGCCTTCGGGATCCTACCCGATATTGGCCTCCTGCTCGTGCCCTATCAGGGTTACACGACCAACGGCTATGCCTCTCGTGTCCAGTTGATTGACCTCAAGGCGGACAGCCTGATGGCGCGCGGCACCATCGACCACACATTGGTTCCCCGCCGCGCCACCATGCATCGCGACCGAGTATTGTCTCTGTCAGGACGGGAGTTGCTCGCTCTGGATCCCAAGGACCGCCATCATCCGGCCCTGAAAGGCACGCTGGAAATTGCCTGGCGCGTGGATCGCCTCCTTTTGGCGGGTGATCACTTGCTGGAGTTTTCTGCCGCTGGCAGTTGGGATGCCACCCAATCCGTCCTCCGAGTCGCGGCCGTGGCAGATCCTGACCGCATCGTGCGGACGACGGCATTGGGCGAGCTGCCTGTTCTGGGATCGGTGGCGAAGGATAGGCACCTCTTCGTTTTGCAGGGCAAGACCGAGTGGTGGTGGCCAAACGATACAAGCGGCGACACCAAACCTCCCACGGAGAACAACGTTTCCTTGACGGTATTCGATCTCTCTGGTCTGCCCGAGTTGAAGCAGGTGGCCAAGATGAATCTGGCAACACAACCGTTGGGTTGGGGCACGGACTGGAATGGGTTATGGGTCAAGCCTGGCGTGATCGCCTGGACGAGGGGCGGCGTCTATTGGGGTTGGTGGGGGCGGGGCGGTGGGATACTTGCTGATGCCAAGCAGGTGGGGGGGAGGTGGGCTCCATCCTATGGCGGTCAAGGCGGCCGCCTAATTACCTTTGATGTAACCAATGTCCAAACAGCGAAGTTCGTTTCCGACTTCAATCTTATAGCCTCGGATCGCTGGAACTTCAGCACTGCGTTTACCGCCAGCGAGAAGGTGTTGTGCCTCCCGGTTATGTCCCGCCGAGTCCCGTCGTTTCCAAAGATCCTGTAACGGGCCAGATTGTTACGAACATTGTACCTGTCGGCACTTGGGTTCAGAAATACTTCCTCAATGTCGTGGACTTCGCCGACCCGTCAGCGCCAACCGTTCGCAAAACGATCAGTCTTCCGGGGCGATTGACTGGCATTTCGCACGCCGGAGAGATGCTTTACACCATCGGGCCTCAGTTCGATCTGGTGAAGTGGACGACCGACTGGAACGAGTGGCTTGCTGCCAGCGCCTATGACGGTGTGGCGGCGTTCTTGGTGGATACAGTCGCCCTCCCCCAATCGTGGCCGCATCCTTTGCTGATCAAAGATGCCCACGCCTTGGTCGCGAGGCCGGCCGAGAGCACCGACGGGAAGAACCTGCTGGAAGCCTGGACGCTTTCGGGCGCCGGCCGATTCGTCCGCGTTGGCACCACCCTACTTGGATCGCCGGCTCAAGCACTTGGCGCGTTCGGTGACGCTCTCGCTGTGCGGGGCCCGAGCGACGTGGCGCTCTACAGTTCGAGCAACCCAGCGGCTCTGTCCTTGATCAGCAAGCAGGAAGTGTCCGCTTGCCTTTGGTTTGACCTCACGTTCGCCGATGGCTCACTCGAAAAGGGGATATGGGTGCCGTTGAGCGACTTTGGGGCGCTGAAGATCGGGCCGCCGTAAAGGCGACGCTGGCGTGAGGGCGGAGTTGGTGAAAAGATCGACGGAGTCAGCAGCGGGCATTACTCGGAGTTACAATGCCAGGGTGCTCAACAAGAACTACGGCTGCGGAAACGTCGTCGATTGATGGAAATGGTTGAAATGCTGAGATTCTTATCGTTTTTGTCCTCTGAACCGAAGCAGCTCGCCGCGGCACGGACCGTGCTGGAGCATGTGGCCGAGTTGATCAATGCTCGAGTTTCCCTTCGCCTATGGGATGGATCGTTCGTTCCGCTTGGCCGCGACGTCGATCCGGAATTGTTCGTTTCGATACGCGGACCCGGAGTTATTGGCTTGTTGTTGCGATGGCCCACGCTTGACAACCTGCTGCGACAGTATGCGACCGGAGGAGTTGACTGCCACGGGGGAGATTTGATGAAGTTTGGGGATGTCGCTCGCATCGACCGTTCTCGATCTCGATTCAAGCGGTTGAAAAAAGGCCTGTTGCTGCGGAACGCGCTGCCATTTTTAATCGCTCCTTCCGACGGAGTCTCTGCCAAGTACGCGTTTGCCGGGGATGAAATCGGACGGGGGCAGGTTCCGCGAGCCAACCGAGATTACATTCAGTTTCACTACGATCTGGGGAACGACTTTTATCAACTATTTCTGGACCCTGAAATGCAGTACTCGTGCGGCTACTTCACGGATTGGAACAACTCGTTGGAGCAGGCTCAGAAAGACAAACTGGAGATGATTTGCCGAAAGTTACGGCTGAAACCTGGCGAACGAATGCTGGATATCGGCTGCGGCTGGGGTGGACTTATTTGTCACGCCGCACTCCACTTTGGTGTTCAGGCGCACGGAGTGACGTTGTCGCAAACACAGTTTGATTTCACGACGGAAAAAGTTCGTCGTCTGGGCCTGGAGAATCGTGTCACCGTCGAATTGCGGGATTACACAACGCTTGAGGGAACGTACGACAAAATTTCAAACATCGGAATGTACGAGCACGTCGGGATTGCAAACTACCCGACCTACTTCCGGAAAATCTATTCGCTGCTGCGCGACCGCGGTATTCTCTTGAACCACGGGATTACTCGACGGGCAAAGCATAACAAGCGGCGCTTCGCCAAAATGCGGCCTGAGCATCGGATCATCGCCAAGTACATTTTTCCTGGGAGGGAGCTGGATCATATTGGGCATACCTGCGAGTCGCTCGAAGCCTTCAATTTTGAAGTCCACGACGTCGAGAACTGGCGTGAGCACTATGCCCAGACGACCCGGGTCTGGTGCCAGGGTCTGGCAGCTCGGAAGGAGGAAGGGATTGCGATGGTCGGGCCCGAACGTTATCGGTTGTGGCTCGCGTACTTGGCCGGAGTCTCGTTCGGGTTTAAGGATGGGTCATTGCGCATCTTCCAAGTTGTCGCCAGCAAGCGCGCTGCCAGAGGCCCCGCGGCACTCCCGCCGACTCGCGCCGACCTGTACCGCTCTTCACGGTGATTCAGCGTCGACGGCAAGTCGCTATTTCCAACCAGCGCCCGTCGTGCCAGACTTGCGCCGAACACCTGTGCCTCCAAGAACCTCAGCCCGCGTCCACCCCGAACCTTTGCCCCTCCGCGTGGCCGCGGTGCAAATGAAGTTCGCCGGCTCTCTCGACGGCAACCTGGCGAAAATCGAAGCCGCCCTGCAGGCCGCTGTGCGCCGCCGTGCGGACGCCGTCCTCTTTCCAGAATGCGCCACCACAGGCTACGCGGGCGATTTCGCCCTGTTGCGGCCCGGTCCGATTCGCAAGGCGCTGGCCACTGTCAGCGCCCTTGCCGCACGCTTCCGTGTAAACGTGCTCGTCGGCTCACCGGTGCCTAGC
Organism: Pedosphaera sp.; assembly: GCA_009695205.1. Taxonomy (GTDB): domain Bacteria; phylum Verrucomicrobiota; class Verrucomicrobiia; order Limisphaerales; family UBA9464; genus SIBK01. Next base: position 60,897 of record SIBK01000004.1, read on the forward strand.
GGACGTCGCTGGCAGAATGCTCTCGTCGTTTTCGATCGTGCGGGCCGCCTTGTTCACTGCTACGCAAAATGTCAACTCACAGAGGCGGATCGTCGATGGTTTTCGCCCGGTGACAACATCGCGCTCTTCGAGCTGGATGGCGTCTGCGCCACGGCGATGATTTGCCACGAGCGGCGTTACCCGGAGTTGCCCCGACTCGGAGTCATGGCGGGCTCTCAGATCATTTTTCATCCGAACGCGGGCTTGGATACGCTCGCGGTCTCGCGACGCAAGCGCAATGGCCGCGACGGAATCGCAGTACGCGCCTTCGAAAACGCCGCCTTCTACGTCTTCGCGAATTCCGTCGGTCCGCAAGGCGGCGGCAAATGGTCGGCGGGAGACTCGAAGATTGTCGCGCCTAACGGACGCGTGCTGTGTCTCGCGGACAATCAAAGCGAATCGATTCTTGTCGCCGACATGAATCTTTCGCTGGCAACACGAAAATACGCGCGCGAAAGCATCACGCATCCCCGCTTTCTTGCCCGCCACTGGAGGGCGATGCTGCGGGAGGTGCGGTTGCGTGCGACGCTGCCACCGCACTGTTGACAGGACACCCTTCGCAACCGCTACATTCCAAACCAGCGGGCCCGACGGCTCGAACCGAAATGCTCTTTGTCGGCTCGCAGAGAGATGGACGGCTCGTAATAGGTGCCCGTCGGACCATCGGGATTGGAAAAGAAGTCGACGTCCACGCGGCCGATCCGCCCAGCGCCGAACTCGATATAGCACGAGCCTGTCCCCCGGTGCGTCACCGGCGCCTCATGGTTCCGCAGGCGTGCAATCAGCGCGGCAGCAACGGCGCGCGCGGCGCCCTCGGCGAAAACACCGGCTTTCGGTGTGCCTTGTTTCGCGCAATCGCCGACAGCGTATACGTCGGGGAAGCGTGTCTCGAGCGTCTTGGGCTTGACCGGCACATATCCGTTCTCGGTCATGCCGCTTTCCTCGAGTATTTTCGGGGCACGAATCGCGGGAACCCCAAGGAAGAGGTCATAGGAAAACTCGCACCCGTCTTCGATGGTGGCGACCCGGCGCTGCGTGTCCACCGACTTCAGTTCGCGGTCGGCGACGAAGGTGATGTTCCGCTCGGCGAAGGCGGCGAGCAACGCCCGCGAAGTCTCAGGCGACGGTGGCACGGGCGTTTCAAGCGGGAGAATGAGTGTAATCTCGCAAGCGCTCCGGATGCCGCGGGCTGTGAGATGGTCGTGCATCATCAGCGTTGCTTCGCTGGGGGCAGGCGGGCATTTGAAGGGCGCACCGCCGACGGCGATGAGAACGTGGCCTTTGGTGAACGTTTTGAGCATTTCACCCAACCGCACCGCGCCTGCCAGGGTGTAGAACTCGGTCGCATCCGCCATGCCCGGCGTCGCAGCAAAGTCGTAGTCGGCGCCGAGCGCGATCACCAGGAAATCCGCCTTGTGGGTTCCCCGATTGGTGGTCACGCGCTTGGCGATGGAATCAATGGATGAGATCGTCTCCTGAAGAAAGCGCACGCCGAACTTGAGAAATTTCTTATAGGGCAGCAGCACCCCGTCGCGTGTCGTGCGACCAAACATCACGTCGAGCTTCGAGAAACCGAAATAGAAGGCGTCGCCTTTGTCGATCAGCGTCACCTCAATATCGTCGCCGAATGCTTCCGATAGCATGGTGCTGAGTCCGAGCCCATCGAAACTCGCTCCGAGGACGAGAATGCGTTTTTTCCTAACCGTTCCAAATTAATCATCAATCGTTTTTGCCTTGCACGAACGGGCGCAAGCTTTCCGCGTCCTCCACTCTCGCCGAACGCAGCTCGTCCCCAATCCGCGCTGCTTCGTCCCGGACAAAGGCCATTCCACCACGGCAAACCCCCAATTTGTAAAATCCCTACAGACGCAACCCCGCGCCTAAAGCATTGTCCCATCGTGTTCATTTCCAGAACAGGAACGAATTTGTTGCCGGTGCTGACACGCTTACTATGACCCAGTGTATTACACGCTTCGCCGATCTTCGTTTCCTGGGGGTGGGGTTTTCAATACTCGCGACATTCCTCTGCGCTCCCGCCATGAAGGCCGATCCTTCCGCTGCCCGAGAATGGAACGAGGAGCTCCTCGCGGCCATCCGCAGAAATGTACCCAACCCACCTGGCCACGCTCGCAATCTCTTCCACCTGGCGGTCTCGATGTACGACGGGTGGGCCGCTTACGACGCAACGGCAGTTGGCTACATTTATAACGAACACATTTCTCCGCTACCGGCTGACATTGAGGCCGCCCGGCGCGAGGCCATTAGCTACGCCGCTTACCGCGTGCTGCGCGGCCGGTTCGCTACGGGGGCAGGCTCGGTAACTTCGCTGTCCAGCTTCGATGCAAAGCTCACTGCGCTCGGGTATTCCACATCCGTCGGCCAAGGCCCGTTGCTGACCGCGGCGACACCGGCGGAACTGGGCAAGCGCATCGGGGACGCTATTCTTGCCTGGGGCGGGGCCGACGGTTTTACTCAAGCCGCCTACCCGGAGGCCTATACCGCAGTCGTTAATCCCAATATGGACCCCCTGCGTGCAATGAGCGTCCTCGGTAATAACGGCCAGTTCCCGACGAGAACTAACATGCCGATCGGTGTCGGCATCCCTCTTCTCTCAAATACCGCACAACAATACACTGCCGATACCGACCCAAATTTCTGGCAACCTCTCGCCCTCACCGCCTCTGTCTCTCAAAACGGCATCCCAACACCAGGCGGAATCCAGACATTTGTGGGCGTACAATCATTGGCAACTACTCCATTCAGTCTCACGCGGACGGATCGGCTGAAGCCATGGATAGATATTGGGCCACCCTCTCGCCTGAGCGTGCCGGGCAAACCCAGTACGACAGACAAGGACTACAAAGCTCAAGCGCTCGACGTCCTCAAAAAGAGCGCTGAATTGAATGATCCGACCGTTCTGGATATTTCCCCGGGTGCCTATGGGAACAACCCACTCGGAGCGGACTCAGGCACGGGACATCCCGTCAATCCTGTCAGCGGTCTTCCGTATATGGCCAATCTGGCGACACGCGGAGATTTTACGCGGGTCTTAGCAGAATTCTGGGCGGATGGACCCAACTCCGAGACACCTCCCGGCCACTGGCATGTGCTGGCCAATCAAGTGTCGGATAATCCACTTACAATAAAGAAAATACGAGGAAAAGGCCCGGTGGTGAATAATCTCGAATGGGATGTAAAATCCTATTTTTCCCTGGCTGGAGCCGTGCATGACGCCGCCTGCGCCTGCTGGTCACTGAAACGCTACTACAATGGACCACGTCCCATCACCATGATCCGTTTTATGGGGACCAAGGGACAGTCGTCCGATCCCGCGGGACCCTCCTACGACCCGCAGGGTCTCCTCGTCGAGCCTGGCGTGGCAGAAGTCATTACCGCTACCACCACCGCCCCAGGTGGAAAACACGAACACATCTGGGATGTTTATTCCAACGCCTATAGCCCCGGTTTCATCTACCTGGGCACAATGGCTGTCTATTCCTGGCCAGCTGAAAATCCGACTAATTTGCCCGCACCCTCGATCGCAACTCATCAAAGCACCGTTCGTTGGATGCTGGCCAAGGACTGGCTGCCATTCCAGCGCAAGACATTTGTAACTCCAGCCTTTCCTGGTTATACATCCGGGCACAGCACTTTCTCCCGTGCTGCCGCCGAAGCTCTCACCTTGCTCACAGGTACCGAGTCGTTCCCGGGTGGTTTTCACCACCATACCATTGCTGCCAGTAGCATGCAGATCGACCTGGGGCCCAGTGCTGCCGTCGATCTCCAATGGGGCACCTACTACGACGCCGCCGATCAGGCCGGGCAGTCCCGCCGATGGGGCGGTATTCATCCCTTTGAGGACGACTTCAAGTCTCGCATCCTTGGGTCTCAGGTCGGAATATCAGCCTTTGCTTTGGCGGAGAAATACTGGAACGGCACTATCGCGGATGAACTCATTCAACCTCAGATCACCCTCTCCGGCAGTTCCGTTCTCGTAACGTGGCAATCCGCGCGCGGCATGGTTCACAAAATCCAAACATCAACCGATCTTGTGAAATGGTCAAACGCTAATACTTACTCTCTCTCCTATGCGAATGGGGCGATTCCCGGGGACACTGGCGGAGCCTGGATCGACCGCAGTTCGGCAGGAGAGAAGACATTTTACCGTATCCTCCGCTCAACAAGTCCCTGAAATTGGACAAGATTCAATCCTGCCGCGCGATTTGTTGCCTCCTTTTGAAGCCGAGGTTGATGGATGGTGATACATCGCGTCCGCTGCGCCGCGCACACCGCGGGCATTCTTGATTGAAAAGAAGTGTCTGCAACAGGGTTGCATCAACTTCCACGACCCCCCGCGTTGTGAACGATCAGAACCCCGTTGGTATTCATGGAAAAGCAGTAGAATTATGAATAGGAATGAGAGTAAGATGATGTAAACAAAATAGCACGTGTGACATCCCCTGTTCTTTCATCCGAGTCCTCTTTCTACTCTTTCTCTTAATCCTAATCGTTCTCTTACTCTCTTTTTCTCCAAGTGATGAGGCGACCATTTAATTTGTTTTAATTATATATTATGCAAAGTCCAACAAGCATTAAGCAAAGATCGATTCAGCCGTTCCTGGGCTATACACATTCTAACTACACTTTCGCTTCAAATGAGGCCGAGAAACGGCCCCGCCAATTTTGAATCTACCCTAATGAAATGTCTGCGCCAGGGGCGACAGAGATTTGCGCAGCGCGCTGCCATTCTCTTTCTCTGGCGCACCTGGCGGGACTTGGACTTATTGTGCACACGACCCCATGGCTCCCGCCATGGGCTACTCTATGTCGCTGCTCCGCAGCTCAATCAAACAATCCAGCGGTCTCGCCTCCCCTGTCCCCAAAAACTCGACTCGACGGGCTTACCCCCCTCCGAAAGCACCTTGACAGGCCAATTCATGGAGCAAACCGTGCCCCAGAAGTTCATTTTGCCAGAAAACCGCGGTTTAAAGCAAATCGAGTCGCGAATAACACACATCATTGCTTGGGACGCAAAAGATTGCATTTGATCAATGATAACGAGGTTGAAATTTAAACTTGTGCGATTGGCCGTGTTCTACTTGGCGGTGAGCCAGTCACCCGCCCAGGCTCAATGACATTGAGCCTAAGAATGAACGACACATTGTCCCGGTTGCCACGGCACCGATTGTCCTGGATGGGCGCGTGAACGAATGGGACGGAGTTGCCCAAATTGTCAATCCGAAGTTTGCCGTGCCGAAAGGATCAGGTAATGGCGCGAATTCGATTTATGTAATATTTAAGGAGTACGGCGGCGGGACTTGGACAGGACCGGATGATCAGAGTTCGGCAGTTCAATTTGCTTATGACTCTGAGAATTTGTATTTGGGTATAGTCGTCACCGACGATTATCAGGACAACGCCACCCACAGCGGCTGGAATGGTGACTCGGTGCAAGTGATGATTGCCAATCAGGCGAGAGACACGATTGTGGCGCTTTACAACTACGCGCTCGGCGACGTCGAAGGGGCGATCGATTCCATCATCGTTATGAACGAATCTGGCCCTGGGGGAACACAAGCGGTTTTCAGTCGGGATGCGGCAAATAAGACAACGTATTACGAAATTAGAATGCCAACTGGTTTCCTCGGACTAACCAAGCTGATTCCAGAGACGAAGTTCGGCCTCGGCTTGGCCATTAACGATGGGGACAAGCTGACTCCGGGTCAACGAGGCTGGAGCGGTTTGGGAGCTCATTCGATTGTCTATGGCAAATCTTCATCGGAAACGGCCTTGTTAACTCTCGGGGCTGACCAAACCTTGAATTGGGTCTTCCCGACGAACAATGCCATGCTGCGGCTGGGGCAAGTGTATTCCTTGACAGCCACCGCAGCAGCGGATTGCCCCTGACGTTTTCAATTGTTTCAGGCTCGGCAACGGCGGTGGGCAATCGGTTGATTCTCACGGCGGAAGGGGCCGTCACTCTTCGAGCGGAACAGTCGGGTGATGAACGGTTCCCAGCTAAGAGCGCGACCCGAGTAGTCTTTGTAGCGAATGCGCCCGTAATTCTGGATCAGCCGCTCGCCGCTAATGTCGCTGCCGGAACCACGTTGACCGCCCGGGTCTCCGTTTAAGGAAGCGGCCCTATCGGCTACCGATGGTATCAGGATGGTCGGCTGGTGGCTGGGGCTACGTCGGCGGAATTAAAAATCTCCAGTGCTGTTGCCGCCAACAGTAACTTTTATTATGTGGTCGCCGCCAATTCCTCCGGGGCGGTCACCAGCAGTGTCGTTTCGCTTTCTGTTGACCTTTCTGGTAGTGAACTGACTTTGCGACCACGGGGACGTTTATATCGAAGCCAGGGTAATTATGCGGCTGGAATTCAGGTGCCCGGCAATGTTGCCTATGCAGTCCACGGTTACTGGCCTGAATTACGGATCATCGATATTGCCAACCCAGACTCTCCTCGGCAAATCGCGCTAGTCAGGGTTGGAACTCCGTTCGACGTTGCGCTTGTGGATGATTATGCCCTGGTGGCCAACAGGGCCGCCGGTATTGAAATCATTGATGTACGCGATTCAACTCGACCGGTGCGAGTTCGAACGTTCAAAATGTTCGGAACCCTCGCCAGCCGGTAATTGTGGACGGTCGCCTTGCGTATGTGAAAAACGAGAACGCCGGACTGGTCATTCTCGATGTGACGAATTCGGTCAATCCTCGCGTGTTGTCCAAGCTGGCAACTCGGCGAACTGCCAATGGAGTCTTTCTGCGTGAGAACCGCACATACGTGGCCGAGTGGGGTCGAGGGCTGAACATCATCGATGTTGGCAACCCCGTTTCCCCCGCTGCTGTGGGCGGTTTTTTACCGGGCAACGCCCCTTATTCCGAAAATGTTTTTGACGTGGTTGCCAACGCCTAGGCCACCTATTTGGCAGATACTGGCTTAAGTATAATAACCGTGGATCTGGGTGACCCGACCAAGGGTGTAGAGTCGAATCGGGTGGCTGGCCAAGTCTGGGGTCTAAACTAGCTGGGTCGATTCTTGTTCGTGGCGGACGGTGGTTCAACAGGGGGAACGGCGCCGACGGACGAGCTGCGTGTATTCGATGTCAACAACCTTTTCATGCTCGCCAGATCGGGGCGTTTTGCAGCCTTTGGGCAGATTGACGCGGTGCGGGTTTTGGGCAACCGTTTGTTTACTGTGGGCAGCCAGTTTGGAATCATCGACTTGTCGTTTCCCGCGATGGTCCCCGTGTTGACAAGCCAATTGAAGTCTCGGACGCATCGCACCGGGGAGGCCATCACTTTTGAAGCTGCGGCGACGGGTGCTGAACTATTCGCCTACCAATGGTATCGCTCCGGTCACGAGGTCAAGGGAGCCAAAGGACCGACCTTGAACTTGCCTGCTGAGGCGACGGGTAATGGCGGCGACTACACCGTGGAAGTGAGCAACACTTTCGGAAGGGTGCTGAGCGCGTCAGCACGTCTCACCGTGATCGAACCGCCGGTACTTGCCCAATTGCTGATCTCGCGCACACTGTTCGCGGGAGAGGTGAAAAACCTCCCTGCGGGCGTGTCCGGACTCGACTCAGCTACCAATGGCGCAAGGACGGCGCCTTGCTGGTCGGCAAGACCAGTGCAAGTCTGCCAATTGGCCCCGCGACCGCAGCCGAAGCCAGTCTTTATTCTGTGGTGGCTACTAATATCGCGGGAGCAGTAACACATTCTCAGATACTCGTCCGCATTCTGGCGCCGGCACGTTTCTCTCAACCACTGCCACCCCTGATTACATTGGATGAAGGCGCAGTGCTAACTTTGACGGCTCAGATCGAAGGCAGTGGCCCGTTCACGTTTCAATGGCGCCTGAACGGCCAGGATATTGCCAACGCCGTCAGTTCGTTTTATACAATTCAAACGATGACGCTGGCCGACGCTGGCACCTATACCGTGGTCGTCACCGACGAAACGGGCGAGCGTGACCACGCTACGAAGCCCGGCCTCCGCAGCGTATGGTATTCCTGGACACCACCCCAGAACGGCCACGTAACCTTCCGCACCCTTGGCAGCGTATTCGACACTTTGTTGGCAGTCTATACCGGGGATGCTCTGGCTACACTTGCCGAAGTTGCGAGTAATGACGATGCGGCCAACAGTGGCTACTTCACCAGCGAACTCACCTTCAGCGTCACGGTTAACACTCGCTATGGAATTGCCATCGCTGGCCTGGGAGACGCTGGTGGCAACTATGTGTTGAGTTGGGAGTTTCTACGCGCTGCGCCGCTCGTGCCTCGCATCACGTCTCAGCCGGAAAGCAGGACTGTACAGGCGGGCGCGCTCGTCGAACTTCGTGTCGTTGCAGAAAACGCGGACCGGATTGAATGGTGGTTTAATGGGCAACGCCTCACGAATGCCAATGACCCGACACTCGTGCTGCCGGCGTTGAGGGTTGATCAGATCGGCACCTATGTTCTTGCGGGGGGCGGTGGCGGCCGCACTAACTTTAGCCACGAAGCCATCGTTGAGATCGGCAGCGATCCACCGTGCGCTCCTACGACAAGCTCGAAGAACTGCTTGCCCGGACCGACGCCGGTGGGGCAGGTGGGGCCCGCCCCGCCGGGCGCGCTTTGGCCAGCCGCAATGCCTTCGCCGTGCCGGCCTTGCTGGTGAGTCGGCGCCGCCCGGGTCTGCAAGTGATCAACAACACCAATTCCACGACGCAACAGCGCGAAGCCAACCACTGCGATGTCAAAGTAACCCGGACCCTCTGGTTCCCGGTGCAGCCCACGGCCAAGGAAACTTTCTTGATTCGCGCGACGACAGCTGCGGTGGCGACGGTAATGGCCTTATACCGGGCCGACGATTATCTGACAGCTGCCGCTTGCAGTGTAGGTGACACGCTGAGCCTTGCTGAGGTCAAGGCGGACGAGAGCTTTGTGCTTGTCGTGCGAAGGGCGAATAGCACCGGGGGTAATATTCCGCTGGAATTTCAGTTTGGCACCCCGTCGGCTCAACTTTCCAGGGACGTTCCGCCTTCAGTCATCGACCAGCCCTCAGACGGAAACTTGACCCTGCGGGCCTTCGAACTCGGCCTCGTTCCGGAACCGGCGGTAACATGGCTGCGTGACGGCAAACTCATTCTTGGATCCACTGGCTCCACATTCAATATAGCCACACTCACTCCGGTTGAAGCGGGCCGATATAGCGTGATCCTGGACAAGGGCCTGAGTCGGGTGACCAATTTGGTGGCGGATGTTGCGCTTGATTTGCCATGGGTCGCGGATCATGCGAACGCGGAAGTTCGCGACGGACTCTTTAGGATCCATTTGACGGGTAATGCCAAGCAACGCGTTGCCATGGAGCGACTCGACACGCTGGCCGCGGTGCGTGACCGTCAGGAAGACTGGCTTGGAGAGAATGGCCTGAGCTATGAGGATGCGGGCCCGTTGCAGGTGCCGTGGCGCTTCTAACGGCCTAGCAAAGTACCGCTGGCGCTGGCACCCGCCGGCCAACTCACCGACGGCCGTCGGACGTTACAGGTGATTGGTGGACGCCTGGGGAGAAGTTACCTAATTGAAGCATCGGAAGACGGCAAGACATGGACACGGGCCCAGACTAACCACGTCGAACGCGGTGCCTGCCATTTTCTCACACTCGCCAACAACACCCGTTAATTCCGGGTGCGCGAGTGATTTGACAGAGGGTTGAATAATTCAGGTTTCGCAATGGCCGGGGCGGACCTCCTCCGCTCAACCCATTCGCTCACCAAGAAGCATCTCCCAAATACGGGGCGGGTACGGATTGATCCAGGTCAGCCTTGAGCAGAACAGAAAGGGTGAGTGGAGCAGCCCGGAGTCCGGAGCCCGGAGCGCCGGCTTGCAGCCGGCTTAAGGCGAACGATACAAACACCGAGATAAGAATGAAAACCAAACCCGTCCGGAGCGACTCGGCGCCCGACTCGGCCAACGCCCCCGTGAGTTTCGCACTTTAGCGGCAAATAGAGCGGGTAAGCCGACTACAAGCCGGCGCTCCGGCACGCGGCAGAAGCAACACGAAGTGACAGGTTCGATGACGTTGACATAAAGGTTGAAAGCAGGCACTTGCTTGACGCTCCGCAGATGGGAATTGCTGCGCCAAGTTACATCGGAGTTGAACGGATGCGATCCTCATTGCCCCAACGGCTACCGAAATTGGAGAGCGATCCGTCCTTTCCGCTCCCGAACCTGTTGTAAGAGGAATCCTTAGTGAAGTTGTGTGCCGGGCCCCAGTTGTCTTATTGCACCCGCATGGCATTTTCATGTTCGTGCAAAGCTCCAGTGTCCTCGATGAAACGCGCCTTCGCATGGATTCACCGAAAGCCTCCCGATCGCTCCGGGTGGTTATCGCCTATGAAGACCTCGCTGCGGGCAAGCAAGCCATGTCTTTGATAATCCAACTGGGGAATGAATTTGGTGACGACATTAAATTCACGCCGCTGCCTTGGTCGTTTGCTCTCTTGGCAGATGTGGACTGGCGCGCGGTGGCCGCCAGTGATGCGGTCAGGGCTGAACAGGCGCATTCATAGAAACGAAGACCTTCCGATCCCTAGGCTGACATGCGGACGACCCTGAGATCGCCCGCGTGGACGTCCAGGGCCAGTTTGATTTGCTGGTAATCCCGTTGGACTGATTCGGCGTTGCTTGCGACTTGTGCTCCGCAGTCCTGAGCAGTAGAGGTACCTTGTTCGTCTTTCATACGCTGGTGGACGCTGCAAGTTTTTTGCGCGTTCGCCGGTTCTCGTGCCATCTATCAATGATTCCGGATGAAGACTTCTGCTCTGTTTCCCATTGTGGCCGCGTGGATGTTGTGCGACGGCGACGCCCAGGCGGCAGTACCATTCAATTTTGGGTGACCACGACTTCGGTGCTCGAGGGAGGGAAGCGGTGCTGACGGTGCAACGCTCCGGAAGCCTGGACGTTCCCGTAAGCGTCGATTACGCAACCAGTGATCATACTGCCATCGCCGGCCAGGATTACGTCGCGACCAAGGGCCGACTCAAGTTCGCAGCGGAAGAGATGCGGAAGATTATCCGCATTCCCATCCTGAACGACGCGCTGAAAGAATCTACGAAGTCATTTCGGTTCTCTCTCAGCAATCCGACTGGCCCGACTGGGCTGGGCCAGTTGAAAGCCGCAACCATCAACATCGTGGATAACAACGGCGATGACCCGCACAGCGCTCAGTACATGCGTGCGCGTAGAAAGCGATTTCCTCAATACATGGTGGGATATAGCTCGCTCTTTTAGCGGGACGCGGCGGTCCCTCAGGGACGCCAGAGAATAGCCCAGCGGTCTGTTGCTGGGTCTGGAGATTGGCCATTTTTTGGCCTCCTCTGGCTTTCCTTCGTCGGAAACTTTGTCGATGCGCACTGATAATGGCCAAACTCCAGTCCCCACATCGGATGTGGGGGTGGCTGCAGAGGCCGGGTGAGGGGTCCCTTAGATTCCACGAGGTCATGAGTCCTGAGCCCACGAATGGATCGACCTTGCGACGAAAAAAGCGATTGAGGAGGACCAGAGATTAAGCTTCGCCCAATGGTGCCAGGGGTTGTCGCTTCCAGGCACGGAGCGACTGCTGTTGGTGAAGAGCAGCAAGACGCTGTTCCTCGGGCAGTCCGGCATCGCTCAACTGCGCATGGAGCTTCTGGATCTGGCGATCCAACCAAGCGTCACGCAATCGGCGGGTCGATTGTTCCAGTTGCACCGGGAGATCTGGCACGGTGCGGCGTTCACTCGCCGCCTCGGTGACGAGGGATCGAGCGAATTCATCGTTTCCTAATGCTTCAAGCAGTCCGGAGATATCGGCGGTCGTCTCTCCGTGCATGCCGCCTCGGGCCAGTCGCAGTTCGGTAATGCGCCGCGCCGTAGGGTGGCTAATCCAGTCGGGATCCAAATGGGCGGCCGCCCAATCCAGCGCCTCCGGTTCAGCCAGCATGAGAAACTTTAGCAGCCAGAGTTCCGGGGATCCAGGCCGGGATTGTTCTTTTCCTCCGGTTGCGTCCTCCGGAGATTCCGAATCGTCCAAGGGTTCAGGATTTTGGTAGGTCGCGCTTTGCCGGTATAACCGTTGGAATTGCTGCAACGCGCTCAAGGGCGAAAGCCCGAGAAGTCCGGCACACTTGCGAGCGCATTCTTCGACAACCAGAGGATTGCCTGTCTTGTTAGCCGCGTCGCCCATCGCCCGGACGATCGCCTGGCGGCCAGAATCGGTCGCTGGGTCGTGCGCACTCCGGAGGGACTTGAGGAAAAAGTCGAAATAACCCTCGGCACGTTGGAGCAACGCCTGGAACACCTCCCGTCCTGCGCTCTTCAAATAGCTGTCGGGATCATCTGGCGGCGGGATTGAGGCAACGCGGATTGCGAGCCCGGAGCTCAGTAGCTCATCCTGCGATCGCACTGCGGCCTTGAGTCCGGCGGCATCCCCGTCGAAACACAACACGACCTCGCTGACATAGCGGCGGAGGATCCGGGCGTGATCGGCGGTGAGAGCAGTGCCTTGTGGCGCCACGACGTTGCGGATGCCGGCCGAATGGCACGCAATGGTGTCGAGTTGGCCTTCGCAAATGACGGCGTGACCGGCGTCGAGGATCGCTCGTTTCGCCTTGTCGAGCGCGTAGAGCACTCGGCCTTTCGTGAACAGGAGTGTTTCGGGTGAATTGACATATTTCCTCGTTTTTTCGTCACCCTGCAGGACGCGGCCGCTGAACGCGATGACGCGACCCTGTTCATCGCAAATGGGAAATATTAACCGGCCTCGGAACCGGTCGTACCAACCGTCGCCTTCACGACGCACCACGAGGCCGGCCTGTTCGAGAAGTTCCATGTTGAAACCCTTGGCCCGTGCCCAATTCACGGTGTCGTCCCAGGACTCCGGGGCAGCGCCCAGTCGAAATTCTTTCACGGACTCGGGTGTCACCCCGCGTCGTTCCAGATAGTCGCGTGCCACCTGCCCGCCTGCCTCATTCCCGAGGCAGGCCTGCCAACGCAAGCAGATCGCCTCGTGCAACGTGATCAGCTGATCCTTGAGTCCCCGTTTGTGACGGGCATCGGGATTGTCTTCGTGTTCGAGGGGAATACGGGCTCGTTCCGCGAGCCGTTCGACGGCTTCTGTGAAGTGAATATTTTCGTGCTTTTGTACGAACTTGAAGACATTGCCGCCCTCATGGCATCCGAAGCAGTGGAAGATCTGCCGCTGAGGATTAACGTTAAAGCTTGGTGATTTCTCCCGATGAAATGGGCAAAGGGTGACGAAGTTGGTTCCAGCGCGTTTCAAGGGCAGGGAAGCGCCGATCACGTCCACGATGTCATTCGCGGCCCGGACCCGATTCAGGAAATTTTCCGAGTAGAACGGCACGAGAGAAACCCTTGAGGATGTTTGCCGGGGGGAGATGCTTCTCTGGGTTTGGTCGGGCCGATTCGGTGGGGGATACTCGGGAGATGGAGGTATCCGCTACTGCCGGAGCGGACGCAGTGTCCAGTCCTTCCAGCGTGGCATATCGGTGAGGAAAAACTGGCCGCTCGACATATACCCGGCGCCGAGGGCGTGTCGGAGGGGGAATCCGCCGGGAATGTTATTGCGCAGGAGCGAATCCATATAGAAGCGATTCCAAGCCGTACTGGGATCATCCACATTGAGGAAACTCGGCCGCCACCGTTCATCGGCGGTGATCGGGGTCAGGTAGATCGCGCGGATCGGCCGCAGTTGATCGTGGACCTTATAGAAATCCTCCTGGTAGTCGTGTTTCACACGGAGAGTAAGCCAGAGGCACTCCCGCTGCCCGTACCAAGCGACGGCCCATGGCATATCGCTCATCATCAGATCTTCTTGGGCCATCCACCCGGAGAACTGTTGAATTAAGAGTGGGTGATAGGGCGGCCAACTGAGGGGCTGGGTCCGCGGCGGCAAGAGGGTGAAGAAAAGCGGCAGGCATACGACCAAGATAAAACCGCTAATGGTCATCTGGCGGAGTTGTGGCACCAAGAACTCCACGCGGTCGAGCAGAAGAAAGAATAGGGAGACGCCAAATAGGATGATCAGGGGTGCGACGAGGACGAGGAGGTTTTCGGAATTCACAGTTGGCGAATCCTCGGTCAAGTGGGTGCGGCCGAGCGCTTGGGCAAACAATAAGACGACGGTGGAGGCCACAATGAGCCATCGAACTCGTTGAAGCGCGGAGCTGTGGAAGGGAATCAAGAGGCCCACGAGGAAGAGGGCGGTCACATACCCACCCGCGAGGTGAGGGAGCTCTTCATTCACCAATTGAGTGGCGTTGAGAGTCATTTTACGTCGCAGATCTCCGATCTCAACCTTGGTCATGTCCGGATTTTGGGATCGTTCGAGGCGCGTATCGGAAAACCATGGGGTTCCCTGCTGCAGAGCGTAGCCCGCAGTACCGAACCAATGGCCGCAGAGTTGATGGTTGCGGATAAGCCAGGGCATGACGACCAGCGCAAAAGTGATGGCTGTGACCGGAGCTAGCACCCATCGGCGCGGGCCACCCCAGAGGAGTAGGAATCCCAGGACGGGCAACAGCAACATTCCGACGCTGTACCGAGTAAGACATAGGAGCGCAGTGAAGAACCCGGCTCCGACCGAGAGGAGCAGGAGTCGAGGGAATTTGGCGGGATTTTCCGTTCGATGAATGCCCTGTTCGATTGCCACCATCACCTGGGCGAGCCCCAGCAGGAATACGAGCAGAAGGTTGGTGGAAAGCCCGGAGTAGGTGAACCGCCAAAGCAGCTCTGTGCCGAAGACGACTGCGGCGGCCACGGCCGCCACCGAAGGATCGAACAACTTGCAGCCCAGGAAATAGACCTGAACGACCGCTACCAAAAAGAGGCCAAGATTCAGACAGGCGACGAGAACGTCAGGCTGGTAGCGCGTAAAATTCGACTCCTGACGGGCGTCGGGAATCTTGAAATCAAACGGCGCCAGCTTCATCCAGCCGGCGAGCAGGAGCGGGTAGAGCGGGGCATTCGCGAGATCCGGATGAGTGGGCTGCTTCAGCACCTGGGTTTCGTCCAGCTTGGCGGCAACCTTTTCCTGCTGAAGCAGGTGGAGACTGAGCGGGCGGATGAACAGGGTGGTGTATCCACGGCCCTGGGCAATATTGCGCGCAAGTTGGGCCGTGTCCATCGCCTCCGCCGTGCCAAAGTTCTTGAACTCGGTGAGGTGATACACCGTGGCAATGAAGATCGAGAGCAGCAGCACGAAGAAATACTTCGGAAGGTGCCGAGCGCTACCTTCTTCCAGAGAATAAACAAGGTCTTGGATTCCTTTCGGTGGCTGATTCATGTCCGGCGGGGATTTTGAGGGGACTTCCACTCGGATTGACATTAAATAAACCCGGTCCGTTCAAGAGGGCGCACGCCGGAGAAGAATCCGCCCGCAGACAGCGCACCGTCTCAGGCCTCCTGATGCCGCGGCGAGACGTTTTGCCGACTTGGAAAAAGAGTGGCAGCGGCAGGCCCTTCACCCCTGCCCTCAGTTTCTCCTTGAGAACGCCCGGCCGCTTCCCGTCCGGTCGCCCGGATCGTTACTCGAGGTACCCTTTCTGAGGAAGGAATCCGTGCCGTTCGAGGATATCGCCCGTGAGGCGGACGATATCGCGTGGCATACCAATGCCTCCGATAAGTTGGGGGGACTCGGTGCTCTCGGCTTTGGGTCCAAAGGCCATGAAATGATCCGCGGCCTTGTTGGCATTGGCAAACGGGTTGCCGACCGTCATCCGCGAGACAATTTCGAAAAGGTCATTCATCAGCAGGGTGATGCGGGCGGACATGCCGCGGGCGGCTTCGACACGGCCCTTCTTCAGATCTAGCACGATACCCGCGAGTTCACGAGCGAAGCAGTTGGCTGAACTCAGCAGCAATCCGTGGTAGGGTCCGCCGGATAAGGATAGCCAGTGCGAGTAGTTTCCCTCCGCGCCTCGCATCAGGAAAATGCCTTCCGGCAGGGGATCCTTCGTCGCAACCGCATCCCGACCGCTGCTGTCCTTGAAGAAAACGAAATTAGAATAAGCCGCCGCCAGATTGGACACCTGTTCCGGAGTCAGTTCGTAGCCTGTTACTTGCGGGAGCTGATACAGAGCGAGCGGTACGCCAGTGCGGAAAAGCGCCCGCAACCCGTCGGAAAGCGCTTCCGGATCTTTTTCGACACCTACTGGGGGACAGACGGTGAATCCGCAGATTCCGCGTGCGCTCAGAAGGGATGTGGCCGACAGACCCTCAGCCGCACCGGTCAGTTCACGAGCCATTCGAATGATCTCGCGACTCGCGTCGTGGGCATTCGGACGTAGTACCCCCACCAGGACGCTCAAGGAGTGGCGCTTGGCGGATGCGAGTCCCCGCGTGATGACTTCCCGGTACAGTTCCGGCGACAAATCCCAGCCATCGCCGGTCGAGCCCGCCAGTAGTAGTCCGCCTACATGCGAGCCAATTTTGTTCAGATGCGCCTCCGTCCGCGCACGATCGATCGCGCCATGGCGGTCGTAGTGAGTGATCGGTGGACACCACAGGAGGGGGAGCCCTTCCGGTAGTATTCGTTGAACCAAATCCCGCCGCGCGACATTCATACTCTTAGGGAATCGAAGATTTTCATTCGTAAACTCGAGAGTAGTTATTTTTAAGTATTCGAAGATAACGTCAATACCTAAAACTAGAATATTTGAAGATCCCAATTTTAAAGGCCGCCGGGGTTTTTGAAAGGAATCATGTTAATAAATAAATTACGTTTTGCGTGGCGTAGTGATGATCTTTCTGAAGTGGCCCGTCCCCCGAGGGGGATTCCGCTTGCGCGGCAGGGCCCGTAGCTCGTGAACTCTCCTCCGTGCGGTTCCTGATGCTTAACTGGCGTGATCCGAGGAACCCCCTCGCGGGCGGTGCTGAGCGGGTCTCGGAGGCGTATCTCCGTGGTCTGATGACGCGTGGACACGAGGTGGTCTGGTTCGCAAACCACTTCTCCGGATGCGCCAGCGAGGAAACGATCGGGGGGCTCCGGATTGTTCGGGGGGGGGGTAGGGGAACGTCGGTTCTCGCGGCGAGAAAATGGGTACGCAGGCAACCACCGTTCGACCTGGTGATCGACCAGCACCACGGCATTCCGTGGTTCGCTCCGTGGTGGTGCCAGACCCGGTGCGTCACCTACATCCACGAGATTCTCGGGCCAATTTGGTCTTCATTCTATCCATGGCCGCTGAGCATGATCGGCCGATGGCAGGAATCCTGGACTCACCGTTTGTACTCGAAAGTTCCGTTTTGGGTGGGGTCGGAATCAACCCGACAAGCGATTCTCCGCCGAGGCGTGCGTGAGGTTACGCTCGTTCCTTACGGGATCGACACGGAAATCCTCCCGGCATTGGAATCGAAATCCATCGAGGGGACATTGCGGCTCGTCGTTGTTTCACGCCTCGCTCCCAACAAGCGGGTGGATCATGCCATTGAAGTCGCGCGCATCCTGATGAACGCAGGAACGGCTGTCGAGTTGGTGGTGGTGGGCGATGGGGAGTGCGCGGCGCTGCTGCAGAAGCAGGTGAGTGAGGCGAAACTCAGTTCGATCGTCCGCTTTGCCGGCCGCCTGGGGGAGGCGGCGAAGGACGACGAGCTGCGCAAAGCTCATTTCCTGCTCCATACGTCGGTCCGTGAGGGCTGGGGACTCAATGTGATCGAAGCCAATGCGCGCGGCACGCCAGCCGCTGTCTATCCCGTCCCTGGCTTGGTGGATTCCACGGTGGACGGTGTCACCGGACTTGTCTCACCCCTGGAGACACCGGAATCGCTTGTGACATCTCTGCGTGAATTGCAAGCCAACCCTGTCCGATACGCCGTCCTACGACGCCAGGCCTGGGAGCGATCCAGAACATTCCGCTGGGAAACTATTCTCCCCGTGGCCTGTGACTGGCTCGAACAGCAGGCCCGTCGCCCACGATCGACGCTGGCCCGCTGACGGCACAACGTTCGCGCTGAAACACCGGCTGCCTGCTCAGGGCCGCTGTGAGCGGGCCTTGCGCACCAGATCGATGAACTCAGGCGTTTCTCCGGGAGTATTCGCTCGATTCCATGCGGTTCAATTCGTGTTGTTGTTACACTTGGGACAACGGCCCCACCGGGAAATTCTTAGGTGCGGTCCTTCCCACCGAATCCCCAGTCGACAGCTGACGCACGCTTCGATCCTAAGTGATTCCCATCCGACTGACGACGAAGGCGGGGGAGGATCCGGCAGACGGCGGTGAGCTCCAAACGGGGAGAAACAGAGAATGCACCCGAGACTGGCCGGACGGTTGCAGGGGGAAGAGCCTTGCGACCCCTGCAAATCGGTTCAGATTTCGGGATTTACTCTAGGGTTGTTTTCCCGCACCGTACCGGGATGCCCGTCCTCCGGCTGCGGTGTCGGGAGTTCTTGGAGAAGGTTACAATCAATTAATAAAAAGCAGATTGCGTTGGAACGGATGTTTAAGCCTCGCTTTACAAAACCGGTACTTGCCGCCCTCACGGTCGCGGCCGGAGCTACTGTTTGCCGTGCCGTTGATCCGGAGGACATCTTCGTGTTCCGATGGGCGAATCTGCTGTTCAAACCCCAACTTCGCTCGTCGGCGACCTACACAGACAACTTGTTCTCAGGCAACAACGACGTCGTGAGTCCGGAGCATCGGATCTATCGGCCGCAGGTTGACGATCTCATCTGGCAGGTGAGTCCCAGATTGCGAGTTCAGTATGGGCAAACAGTGGGTAATTTTCTGGTATTCGATTTTTCCCATGATGAGTTCCTGTACGCGGACCATAACTACGCCAACGGCGGACAGGATCAGCTCAATTTTCGATCGCAGCTGCAGCGCGGGAAGTTCACGCTTGCGAGCGCCGACGGGATTCATTTTCTGAACAGCTACCAAGGGGGCGTGCAATCGGCTGGGCTTAAGCCGTTGAAACGCACGGAGATTGTGCTGGATCACCGCCTGAGCTTCGACGTGTCGGAAAAAACAGACGTGTACGGGCTGTTCGACTTCGACAGCTACGATTTCGCAAAAGAACTGCCATTGTACGACCAAAATACGTGGATGCTGTCTTTGGGCAGCACGTTCAAGCCGAGCCCGAAGTTTGGCTTCTTCGCCGAGGGCAAATACGGACAAACGACTGTGACGCCGAATTCCAACCTTCCGCCAGGACCGCGTCAGGATATCTATGGTGGGTTTGTCGGTATTCGGGGAGATTTCACCCCGAAACTCTCTGGAACAGCAAAACTTGGCTATGAAGTGCGGGAGTTCGCTTCGGGCGGGCCGATCGAGAATGGGAAATCCACGGCATTCGCGAAATCCGCCCCCGCGGTGGCCGCCTCCCTGGTTTACGCGTTTGCGCCGAAGACGGGAGTGAACCTCACTTACAACCATTCCACCGGAGCCTCATTCCAGCTGGCGGCCCAGGGGTACGAGTATGACCAACTGAACATGTCGGTGGGTCAGGCACTAGGAAGCCGTGGTGTCTGGTCCGTCTCGGCGGGGGCCGGAGCCAGCGTGGGGCGGTTTGATGCAGTCCACGCCGTTAACCAGTCAGGGATGGTTACGGCAATTTACCCAAAGCGGACGGACATCTTTTTTTCACCCAGCGCCCGCATCCATTTCAAGCCGCGGTCGTGGCTCACGGCAACTCTGAGTTACGAGTTTGATCACTTTGACTCCGACGGTGTACAAATCCAGGGGTCCGACCCCGCTGGTGTGCGCCAAGTTTACCTGATTGACTACAACAACCACCGATTTATGCTCCAGGTGGCGATTGGTTACTAGCCATGAAAACGCTTTCCATATTCCGTGCACCCGGGCTGTTCACAGTTCTTTTCGCCGTCCTTTTTGTTTTTGGCTCCAAGAGCCCGCGCCTCGCCGCCGCTGAGCCGACTGCAGACTCCATTCGGGATACACGAAAGATTCTGGTGGGCGATACGCTCGATGTTCATCTCGTTGACGAGCCGACCTGGATCGTCGTCAAGCGAGTGCCCGAAGATGGCCTGATCAATTTCCCGTACATCGGAGACATCACGGTCAAAGGGAAGACCATTTCGGAGGTGGAGCGGGCCATCCGTGAAAAGCTGCTCGATGGCTACTATGTGAAGCCCGAGGTCGTCGCCAATATCACCACCTATGTGACTCAGACGATTTCCGTCCTAGGCAAGGTCACCCGCCCAGGGTTGATCGATCTGCCGCCCGACCGGGAGATCGACGTCATTGAGGCCATTGCCAGAGCCGGGGATCTCACCTCCCTCGCGAATAAGAACAAAATCCGGCTGCGCCGGGGCACGGACGTGAAGCTTCTTAAGTACAACGACCTCAAGGGTGCCACAGATCCTTCCAAGCGAATTTTCGTCAAGCCCGATGACGTGATCTACGTCGACGAGTCGTTCTTCTGATCTACAGACTGCACCGCCTCAAATCGCCCAATCCGTTCCACTCTGCTCCGTATGGATGCACCAAACACGATACAGTTGAACCAGTCCATCGACGATGGATTTAAACTTCGCCACTACTGGAGCGTTCTCCTCGAGCGGCGATGGCTGATTTTATCCACATTCAGCATCCTGTTCGCTCTCGCCGTCATTTATGCGTTTCGGGCCACTCCGATCTATCAGGCGTTTGCAGTGCTTCAGATCGATCGCGAAAACACCGGCATCCTGAATGGTTCCCAGGTTATGGTTTATGATCCCCGGGAGCAGGACTATCTCAACACTCAGTTCAAGAATATCGTCAGCCGCACGCTGCTTCAGGACGTGGTCTTCCAGCTCAAATTGGACAAAGACCGTTTTTTCGCGGGGAACTCCGACATTCCTGCGGCGTTATTCAGCATGATAGAAGTCGCTCCGATACGGATGTCACGGTTGGTATACCTTCGAGCGTACCATCCGGACGGGCAGAAAGCCGCGAAGATTGTCAACACACTGGCGGTACGGTTTCTCGATAACAATATCCAACAAAAGAGAGATCGTTCGCTGGAAGTGTTCAACATGCTGCGTACGGAATCCGAAAAACTGGAAACCGACTACATCAATTCGCGGCGATCATTGCAGAAGTACCGAGAAACCAATCAGCTGCCTTCGCTCAAGGAGGATCAGAATATGGCACTTCAGAGCTTCCGGCATAATCAGGCGGCCTTCGATGCGGCTGATACGGCCTATAGCAACGCCCGGAAAACGGCGGAGCAGGCCAAGCGGTGGGTCGATGATGGGAAACCAAAGGTTGACCTACCCCAAATGTCACTGGACAAGCTGGTGACGGAGCTTCAGGGCAGTCTCTCAATCCAAGAGACGGGGCTGACGGGACTTCTGACGAAGTACAAGGAGCTGCATCCCCAGGTGAAGGAGGCCAGGCAGCGCATCGCAAATGTCCGACTCAACCTCGATAAGCAGGTAAACCGGGTGTATGAAAACATCTTTGAGGATGCAGACAAGCTGGAGAAGCAGATGCTGAGCGCCAAAGAGCAGTTCCAGAAGCGCGAAATAGACATGGGCCGGGTTAATTCGTTGCAGGTGGATTACGACGCCCTGCAGAGCAAGGCGGACCGCGCGAAACTGATGTACGACACCGTGCTTCAACGCTTGAAGGAGTATGACTTTAACTCCCGTGACACGGTTCAAAACATGAAAATCATTGATCCCGCGATTCCGCAGGCTCGATTTGTCCGTCCCAACCGTCCTCTCGTGTTGCTCGTGGGTTTGATCGGTGGACTGGCCGCCGCGATCGCCCTCGCTTTCTTCGTTAATTACCTCGATGACTCCGTCAAGAGCCAGGAGGACGTCGAGAATTTTCTCCGACTCCCGTTCCTGGGCTATATCTCGAATATCAAGTCATCCAGTGTGGTGGAGCGTGATCTGCAGGCGCACCTGTTTCCGGCGTCCAGCGCCGCCGAGGCGTTTCGGACGTTTCGCGCTGCCGTGTCTCTCTCCCGCAATTCCGACAAGCTGCGGGTGATAGCCGTCACGAGTACCATCCCATCGGAAGGCAAGTCCCTCGTGGCTTCAAACTTTGCCATCGTCACCGCTCAGACCGGTCTCCGTACCGTGCTGATCGATTCGGACCTTCGGCGGCCGTCCGTTCACAAGGCGTTCCAGCTTCAAAGCCCGGTCGGTCTATCCGCCTATCTCGGGGAAGAAATCAACGACGTCTCAGAGATCATTCATTCCACTCATGTGCCGAACCTGGATGTGGTCTGCTGTGGGGCTACTCCGAGCAATCCATCCGAACTCGTGGGCTCCCGACGAATGTTGCAATTCCTGGAGGAGGTCGCCGGCCGTTATGACCGGGTCGTGGTGGATTGCCCACCTGTATCGGCTGTTGCGGATCCATTGATCGTGGGCGCCATGTGCGACGGCATGGTGTACGTGACCAAGTTCAACACGATTCGGAGGGAACACGCCCGGCGTTCCGTCCAACGCCTGCAGGATGCAGGCATCCACCTGATCGGAGTTATCATGAACGACATTGATTTTGAGGGCAAGGATTCCTACTACTATAGCAATTACTACTATCAGAACCAATACTACGCGACCCACTACCGGAGTGATGGATCCGGCTCAAAAGTGGGACGGACCCCTCCGGCGGTCGAAAAGCAACCGGTGGCCAAAATTTAATTGAAGCCCGTTCCCTTTTCACGATGTGGGAATCATCTCATCCCAGACTTTAATGCAGTAGACGGCTGCGCACCGTTGCTGCCTTCGTCAATCCGATAACGCCCGGGCAATTCACCGTTTGCAATTAAGGCCCCGGCCTCCGCAATCTTCATCCCTGCATGAGCCAGCATCCGCTTTCCAAGAAATTCGCCGGCTATCCCCGCCTCAACCCCCTCGGGGTTGGCCGCAACATCTCCGCCGCCGACCTCGTGGACAAGGTTTTCCTTGCCTACAACGGCGGCCGCCTCCGTGAGGCCGCTCATTTGTTGACGGAAAAGATGCTTCCGAATAATGGCTGTATCGGCCTCTCTCTGACGGGCGCGCTTACCCCCGCCGGCCTCGGCAAGTCGTGCCTGATCCCGCTCATGAAGGCGGGATTCATCGATTGGATTGTATCCACCGGAGCGAATTTGTATCACGACCTGCATTTCGGCTTGGACATGCATCTGCACAGCGGATCTCCGTTCCTGGATGACGTCCAACTGCACTCCGAGGGTGTTATCCGGATTTACGACGTTCTTTTTGACTACAATGTCCTGCTCGACACCGACGCGTTTGTTCGGGAGGTGATTCAGGGGCCCGAATTCCAAAGGCCCATGGGTACGGACGAATTTCATTATCTCCTCGGTCGATTTGTCGCGGAACGGGGCCGTCGCCTCGGATTAAACGACAGCTCCGTGCTGGCCACGGCTTACGAATGTGGTATTCCCATCTTCACCTCCAGTCCGGGGGATTCTTCCATTGGCATGAATGTGGCCGCAATGGCCTTGCGGGGATCGCGGCTGACGTTTGACACACTGCGCGACGTCAATCAAACCGCGGGCATCGTTTACGACGCCAAAGCCACCGGTCTCATCAGCAGTGTTTTTATTCTCGGCGGCGGCAGTCCAAAGAATTTCGTGCTGCAGACGGAGCCGCAGATCCAGGAGGTCATGGGAATCCCGGAGAAGGGACACGATTACTTCCTGCAATGCACCGATGCCCGTCCGGACACGGGCGGTCTCAGTGGGGCGACGCCGGCGGAGGCCGTTAGCTGGGGGAAGGTGGATCCTGACAAGCTCCCCGACTCCGTGGTGTGCTATACGGACTGCACGATTTCATTGCCTCTCCTCAGTGCCTACATGCTCAGCCGTGCAAAGCCTCGCAAGCTCAAGCGGCTTTATGACCGGCGGGACGCCATCTTCGAGGCGGTTCGCAGTCGATATTTGGAAACCGGCACGATTTCCAAGGTTACCACGAGCCGCAAGGTGGCGAAACGATCGAGCAGCGTCGGATTGAAACGCGCAAAGTGATCGCGTGGATCGAGGCACGGTTCATTGACTCGCTCGGGCTCGGCGATACCCTTGGCCAATGATTTTTGCCGCTGCGGAAGCCGCGCCTCCGGCTCTGTGGATGATTACACCCTTTGCGGCATTGCTGGGGCTGATCGCGCTGGGCCCGCTGTTTTTCGCTGCGTGGTGGGCGAAGCACTATCCCAAGGTGGCATTGATTCTCGGCGGTCTGACGACATTCTATTATGTTTTTTACCGACAGGATTCACACACAGTCCTACATACCGGCCACGAGTACGTCAGCTTTATAGCCCTGATCGGCTCGCTGTACGTTGTCAGCGGCGGCATTCATATTAATGTGCGCGGCGAGGCCACCCCGTTAGCGAATACGATCTTCTTGTTCGTAGGCGCCATCCTTGCAAACGTTCTCGGAACAACCGGAGCCTCGATGCTCCTCATCCGTCCCTGGCTCCGACTCAACAAGTACCGCGTGACAGCCCATCACGTGGTTTTTTTCATATTCATCGTCTCGAACGTGGGTGGTTGTCTGACACCCATTGGCGATCCACCGCTTTATCTCGGTTACCTGAAGGGCGTGCCATTCTGGTGGGTGGCAGAGCATTGCTGGCCCATGTGGATGGTGGCCCTTGGGCTTCTTCTGCTCATGTTCTTTGTTGTGGATACGGTAAACTTTCGTCGAGCACCCGCGCCGGTACAAGCGGCGCACACGCGGGGCGGCGACTGGTTTCAGTTCGATGGCAGCGCCAATGGGCTTCTGCTGGCAGTGATCCTGGCTGCCGTCTTGTTCGCGAATCACCCGCCCTTTCTACGAGAAGGGCTGATGCTCGGCGCAGCTGCCATTTCCTATTTTCTGACTCCGAAACGAATCCACGAGATCAACGCCTTCAACTGGCATCCCATCGAGGAGGTGGCCATCCTATTTATTGGGATTTTTGCCACAATGATGCCGGCGCTGCAGATTTTGGGAGCTGCGGCAAGCGATCTGGGGCACCCGGCCCCCGCGGTGTTCTTTTGGGGTAGCGGCATTTTGAGCAGTGTTCTGGATAATGCCCCAACCTATCTTTGTTTTCTTCAGGCAATCCTCGGAGCCTGTACCGACCCGGATACGATTAGCCAGGTTCGACATCTGGTCGAAAACGGCGGAGCAGATCTTGCCACGTTTGTCCACGGTCCCAACGCGGAGGGTATCCGCCAAACTTTAGCCACGTTGCAGAAGTTTCATCCCGACCAACTGGCTGCCCGCACAATATCCGACGAGGCACTCAAGATCGCCTTCCTGGTTGGAAACGCCCAGTTCAATCATTTCATCATGGCGGTCAGCACGGGAGCCGTTTTTTTTGGAGCCAATACGTACATCGGGAACGGCCCAAACTTCATGGTAAAGTCCATGGCCGATCATCAAGGGGTTCACACACCGACGTTCCTCGGGTATGTCGCTCGCTTTTCGTTCCCGTTCATGCTGCCAACCCTTGGGGTGGTCTGGTTTTTGTTCTTCCGCTAGATGCACATTGATGTGCTGCAACTTCCGTGGGTAGTCTTAAGAAATATGAAGGCACGCCCTGCGACGGGAGCAACGTCCGATCCGTCGGGCAAATTTGGCCGCTTGGTTTTCGGAACGGACGTGGCGTAATCTTTGCCGAACAACGAAATACCTATGTCCACTCCCACTCCCGTTCCCGCTCGATCCTTCCGTGTTGAGGATCTTTCGGTTCACGTCTTCTTGAGTCAGGATGATCTTTCCCGTTACGTCACAGTCCGTGTTCGGGAGCTTCTGATCGAAGCGATAGCCCGCCGGGGTTCCGCGGCGGCGATTTTGGCGACGGGTAATTCGCAGATTCGGTTTCTTGAACGCCTTGTGTCGGCGGGGGGAGTCGACTGGTCTCGGGTGATTCTTTTCCACATGGATGAATATCTGGGGATCCGGGCGGCACATCCGGCTTCATTCCGTCACTATATGCACGAACGCGTCGAGAAGCTGGTTCGACCCCAGGCTTTTCACTATCTAGAAGGAGATGCGGATCTGCCGCTGGATGAATGCGGCCGGTACACGACTCTTCTCAAGGCGCAACCGATCGACCTCGTTTGCCTCGGGATCGGCGAGAATGGCCACATTGCCTTTAACGATCCGCCCGTATGCCGCTTCGAGGAGCCGCATTGGGTGAAATTGGTGAAGCTGGATGACGCCTGCAAGATGCAGCAGGTGAAGGAGGGGCATTTCCCAGCCTTGGAAAATGTCCCGGCCTACGCTTACACACTGACGATTCCCGCTCTCTGTTCCCCGAACCACATGATCTGTCTGGCACCCGAGAAGCGAAAGGCCGTCCCGGTGAGAAACGCGCTCCAAGGACCCATCACTCCCGCGTGCCCGGCGTCGATTCTGCGGCGACAGAAACATTGCGAACTCCTGCTCGACGCGGATTCCGCGTCGCTGCTAACACTATCTTGATCCGTCGTCCTCATGCGCGTTCTCGCTCTTGATCCCGGCAGCGTTCGAATCGGAGTTGCGCTCAGCGACGAGTTGAAACTGCTGGCTTCGCCTCAGGAGCACATTCCCGCCGAGCCTTTCGCAGGGTTTCTCAGGCGGTTCAAGGATCTCCTGCGCGAAAAGGAAGTGGACCTGGTAATCGTAGGCATGCCTCGAAACATGGATGGCACTTACGGCGACGCCGCGGCCCGGGTGCGTGAATTTGTCAGTGTCCTGAAGGAAGCTGTGCCGATTCCCATCCGAACTTGGGACGAGCGCTTGACCTCGGTTCAGGCCAATCGGGTGCTCAGTCAGAACAAAACCCGGCGGGACGATCGGCGCAAAAAAGTCGACGGAATCGCAGCGGCGGTGTTGCTCCAAAGTTATCTCGATATGCAGGGATTGACGGGCTGAGCTCGATATAATTGTCGCCGCCCGTGCTGGGTGAATACGCCCAGCCGCCGAGTGAGAAAGCGTCGAAAGGAAGGCGCGACGAGTCACAGGAACAGAATGGCTATTGGCGGGTTGATCCGGCTAGGAATTCGAGCAATCCGGCAAGTTCGGCCTCCGGCAATTGCTCGAAGCCTCCGGGCATGATGGACTGGTTTGAAGAATCCAGCGAAGCGATGTCCTTGCGCTGGACGACATGTTTGAGTCCGGTCGTGTCGAGTATTTCCACGGAAGTCTCGGTCTCACTGTCGAGGCGGCCAGAAAAGACATCGTCGGAGCGAGTCGTCGCCGTCCAGAGTCGAAAATTGGCTTCGACCGAACGATTTGGATCCAGGATTTCAGGGAGAATTTCAGACTTGGGCCGGACTCCAATGCCGGTGAGATCCGGGCCAATCCGGCCGCCGGTACCCGCGATGGCGTGACACACTTGGCAGTTTTTCTCGAAGACCTGCTGTCCAAGCGTCGGATCACCGGCCCGGGCCGCCACGGGCATGAGTCGTTGCATGGTTTTTTCCATTTCCGCGGTCGTCTGATTTGCGCTCCGTCCTTCGAGTTCACGGGCGCGACCTGAAATCTCTCGATTGGGATGCTCCCTCAGTTGATTCCATTGATCCCGGGCTAAATCAGTCTTTTGCAGGACACCCGTTTCGATGGCCGTGAGGAGTAAGTTCACCCATTCCGAACGCCGTAGCACTGTCGCGAGGGCGATCCTGCGGGAGCCTGGGGTAAGGCGCGGGAGTGTTGCCAGTATGGCGGTTCCGGTCTCCGGTCTGCGGCTTCCTCCGGCGGCCTGCAGCAGTCCAGTCATGAGACTCGGCGACGAAAGCGTATGAATCGAGCTAAGAGTGGCAGAAACCGACTCTGCCGAATCGTTCACCGCGACCAATCCGTTGGCAGCATTCACCCGGAGCTCATCCGAGAGGGTTGCATTGCCCACTTGGTTTCGGAGGCGCCCGGAGAGCTCTACGATTTCTGAGGAGAAAGAGCCTCGAAGACCCCAGCGTGTGGCGAGCCCGATCAGTGTGCTGCGGGCGTCATCATTGAGCTTCGCGGTGAGTACTCGGAGCGCCTTTCCTCCGTCGGTTCCGGACTCCGGACGCTGCCCCTCAGGCCAGCCCAGTGCCACGCCATCCAGAAATGCTTTGGCCGTTGTGGGAGCCACGCTCGAGAGCCGAGTCAGCGTCGTTTCTATATCGCCGGGACCGCGACTTGCATGGTGACGTGCAAGAATGCGAACAACCTCAAGCTGCCGGTCGGACAGGGCCAAAGCGTCCGCCAACAAGGCGGCAAGAAAACCAGACTCGTGCCGGGCTGCAGCGCAGGTGGCCGCCTCGCGCAACCAACGATCGCTCCAGTTGCCCTGCACGGCGAGTGCCTGGTGGATGGCGTTGCCGACGCTGACAGTCGAGGGTGTCTGCGCCAGGGCCAGGAAAGCGGCCAATCTCACCTGTGCGTCGCTGTCGGAAAGCAATCGACCGGAGATCAGCGCGTCGCCGGTTTCGGTGGAGGCTGGCAGCACCTGAACCGCAGCCTGCCGCACGGCGGGATTCAAATGACGCAACGCGGATCGTACGGCATTCAGTGCGGCACCGTTCCGTCCATCGAGTTCACCCAGTCCGTGCAGTGTCCACAAGGCGTGGATGGACCCGAGTGTGGCGGCAGACAATTCAGTTCTGGCTTCGGGATGGGCCGGGCCGGCCGTCCGTGCTAGAGCGAGGAGCGCCGGCACTTCCGAATCGCCGCCCTTTTCGACCAGCAACCGCTGGGCATGCATGCGCCAGAGAAGATTTTCATTTTGGAGGGCGGCCACCCAGCTCCCGGGACTGGCTCCGCGAAGTGTTGGTGGGCGCGTCGGGGAGCCTGCTGAATAGCGGATCTGATAAATGCGACCGTGGCTCTTGTCGCGGAGCGGGGTTTCGTAGGCATTGCCCTTGCCGTTCTTGAAGCCCACCGGGACGGGATTGTGCTGAATGATATAATTATACCAATCGATCATCCACACCGCGCCGTCTGGACCGACTTCCGCGAGTATGGGCGCAAACCATTCATCATCGCTCGCAAGGAACGTGTGCTCATTCCGTGCCGAAAAATCAGCGCCCTTGGATTCCAGGCGAAATTTTCCAATCAAATGGCCGGTCGGCTCCGTAACCAGTGCGACCTGATTCCAGAATTCCCGCGGAAAGCTGCGCGCTGTGTAAAGCGCGTGACCCGCGCCAGCCGTATAGCGACCGTGGGCATCGACTTGCCGCACTTTTTCGGTGACGGGATAAAAACGCTGATCGTCGGCGATGGTTTCCATGCGGGTGGCCGACCAGCCCTGGACCTGCTCGTAGTAACGATTGGGAATCGCCATGTACCAAGAGGCATTGTTGTTAGCCGTCGAGCCGAACACCGTGCCGTCCTCGCTCAATCCCAACCCCCAGGTGTTGTTATTACTCGAACGGACAAACTCCATCGCCGAACCGTCCGCCTTGAAGCGGTAAACACCCATGCCGAATTTGACGTGCCTGCCACCCACGTCGCCGTCGAAGCCGCTATAACCCACGACACCCCAGATCCAATGGTCGAAACCGTAGCGAAGATTGCTCGCCGTCGCATGGGTGTCCCCCATGCCCCAGCCCTTAAATAACACACGCCTCTCGTCTGCCCGATTGTCGCCGTCGGTATCCTTGAGAAACAACGTGCGTCCACCCTCGATGACGATCAAACCTCCATTCGCGAAGACCATGGCCGTGGGAATCGTCAGCTTGTCGGCAAAGACGATGAACTTGTCCGCTTTCCCGTCGCCGTCGGTGTCTTCACAGATCTTGATCCGATCGCGCCCGGCACCTTCCGGTTGCCGTTCATTCGGGTAATCGATTGTTTCGGCTATCCACAGTCGACCGCGTTCATCCCAAGCCAGGGTGATGGGCTTGACGATGTCGGGTTCCGCGGCGAATAGGCGGGCCTCAAATCCCTGGGGCAGCACGATGTGGCGAGCGGAATCGGCCGGCGACAACGGCTCCTGCATGGAGTGGATCTTCTTGCCTTCCGTGCCCCATTTCTCTCCAGCGAGATAGCTCGGCAGCGGATGTTCGGTGGTCGAATATTGAAATGGAGGCAGGCCTGTATGGGCCTTAAGATCTTCCGCGGTCAGCCTGGCGAATGGCGCGGTTAGGAGGCCGAGGGCGATCGCAATCGTGGGCAAAAGGCGTGGGATCATGTGAGGAGCACATCTTTACGAAAAAGACAGGTTTGAGAAAGCAGGAAGAAACGGGCGCCAGCCGCTATCGCATGGATAACCCAAATCTGGAAAAAGAAGGGTGAATTTATCCAACCGGAGCCTCCTCACCCGAAACGGGAAGCCCCATTTCACCCTTCTCTCGCTACCGCTTCACCGAATTCCCCAGCAGAACGGATCCCGTTCATCGAGTAGCAATGTGACCTCTGCGAACACGGAGGCGGTCCCAGTGATCACCGGGGCGATCGTTCCCGTCGTGCGATCAATCCATCGATAATGACCCGTAAAGATTGAACCCAGAATGCTCTCCTGCACCCACAGTTCATCCTCGGCGAGCTTTCCGTCCGCTGCCAGGCAGGCGAGCTTCGCGCTGGTTCCGGTGCCGCACGGAGAGCGGTCATAGGCGCCACCAGGGCACAACACAAAATTTCTCGACCGTGCTCCGGCGCTCCGCGGCGGACCCATCAGCTCCACGTGGTCAATTTCCGGATGACCCTGCTGGTTTATTGCCTCGCGAATCTTGCGGCTACACTCGGTGAGGTCCCGAACACTGGCCAAATCAAGGGAGTGTCCGTGGTCGTCGACGAGGAAAAACCAGTTCCCGCCCCAAGCCACATCACCGTGAATCCGGCCAATCCCAGCGACCTCCACTGGAACGGACCGGAGGGAGCGATAACTTGGCACATTGGCGACGGACACCGAACCGTCCGGGTGCAACGTGGCTGTAACAATCCCAACCGGCGTCTCGATACGGTGATCCCCAGGGCCAATCGTGCCTCGATGTGCGAGGGTGACAATAAGGCCAATGGTACCGTGTCCACACATTCCGAGGTAACCGACGTTGTTAAAAAAGATGACCCCCATCGTACACGAGGGATCCGCCGGCTCGCAAAGCAAGGCCCCCACCATGACGTCCGAGCCACGGGGTTCGTTAACCACGGCCGAGCGGAACCTGTCGTGCTCCGAACGAAAGCGGTTTAAACGATCTGCTACAGAACCTAAACCGAGGTGAGGTCCACCCTCCGTAACGACCCGGGTAGGTTCGCCACCGGTGTGAGAGTCAATGACGGTCACGCATTGCATGGAAAATCAGTCGCCCGCTATCAGTGTCTGCATTCCCTTCGGGGCATTGTTCATGCCGCCGCGTACCGTTTCTTCGGATGGCCGAGGCGCAAGGCAAAGTGCCGGCACAAAGCGGAGCAGGAGCACCAGTGAAGCATCCCGGTGCCCCACGGCAAGCGGCAACTCAGGCGTTTGAACGTCGATCTACTATCATGACGTCCTCAGGACTCCGACCCCCATGGAATCCAAATGGCCCATCTCTCGGCCTCTCGGCCTCTCGGCAACTGCCCACGTTCCATTCCCTCTAATTGCACTTCAACCTTTTGTTGCATATGCAACAAAAGGTTGAGTGTGCGATTGACTGCGACCGCAGGCCGGTGATGGGCACCCTCTTCCCGCAACTGATGCGGGGAGAACACGTTCGGGATGCACGGGGCAGTTTTCCTTGTAATGTTAAAGAGTTTGGAGGATTTTCGAGCTTGAAGAAACCGTGAATGGTGTGACTTTAACGGTTCTAAAATGCGACGGAACCTTCGAATCGAGGGCCCGGAGCCAATCAACAATGGGGTCTTCTATTACATGCTGACAGAACAACATAGGAAACTGATTGGGGACAAGTGTGGCGGCGGACTGGTCCTCGACGTTGGAGGATGGGCGGACCCATTTCTGCGCGCCGACTACGTGTTAGATCAGTTCCGCTACGAGACGCGTGGAATCTGCTACCACAGCCTGGGCAAACTGCCTCGAAGCGTCACCTACCCCGATCCACTGCCGGGGGAACGGTTCAGGCGGGAAACGTGGATTCAGCACGACATCTGCCAAGGCAATTGGCCGTTTCCAGACAAAATGTTCGATTATGTCATCTGCTCGCACACGCTGGAGGATATCCCCAACCCATTTGTAGTGTGTGAGGAGCTTCAACGTGTCAGCAAGGCCGGCTATATCGAAGCCCCAGCTCGGGTGGTCGAGCAGACACGGGGGCAGGATGGGAAAACAGGGGCAGACCACCATCACTGGGTGGTCGAGGTCCAAGGGAACCGGGTGTTGTTCACTGCCAACTCGGTTCCTCGGGCGCGTCCCGGGTGCGTGGGTTCCCCGATGCTACACCCACAAACTCCCGTCCACTGAGATAGTCGTCTGGCTGTTTTGGGACGGGACATTCGACTGGGAACAACGCCATCCCAAGGATGCTGTTCTCGAAGCACAAGAGTTTGTCCGAAAGCTCAAGATCCCGTATCGGTATTTCCTGAGAGAAATCGCGGGAGACCTTAAGCGATGGCTGAAGGCCCGTAAGGTCATTTCGCGTTGGAGGACCGAGCGACCTGCCGAAGATGTGTGGGACATAGAAACTCTGTTGAGCGTCTCCAAGACCGAACCCGCGGCCTCTTCAAGTGATAAGAGAGGGCCGCTTCCGATCAACTCTTGACGCACAGGATCTGTTACTCAATCGGTGACGCAACGGAGCCAGCGAATGCTAATCCCCGCTTGAGAACCGGTCAGTAGGCAGCCTGTGCCCCTTTTATAGACCGCTTCTGCATCCAGGGCATCATGGCCCGAAGCTTGGCGCCCGTCCTTTCAATCGGATGTTCTTCGCCAGCCCGAAGAAGTCTATTGTACCGCTTATAACCGGTCTCGTATTCCTTCACCCAATCGCTGGCAAACTTGCCGCTTTGAATATCCTTTAACGCCGCCTGCATGCGCTTCTTCACACTCGCATCGATGATCTTCGGCCCAACGGTGACATCGCCCCATTTAGCGGTCTCGGAAATTGAAAACCGCATTCCGGAAATACCCGCCTCGTTCATCAGGTCAACGATGAGCTTCAGCTCGTGGAGGCATTCGAAGTAGGCCATCTCCGGCGAGTATCCCGCTTCGACGAGAACTTCGAATCCAGTCTGCACGAGGGCGCAAGCCCCGCCGCACAACACGGTCTGTTCACCGAACAGATCCGTTTCCGTTTCCTCCTTAAACGTCGTCTCGAGCACGCCGGCTCGAGTGCCGCCGATTCCTTTGGCCCACGCCAGGGCGGTCTTCCTTGCGTTGCCGGACGGGTCTTGGAACACAGCGATCAGGCTGGGGACGCCTTTTCCTTCCGTGTACTGACGCCGAACGATGTGACCCGGGCCCTTGGGCGCGACGAGGATGACATCGATTTCCTTGGGTGGAACGATTGTCTTGAAGTGAATGGAAAATCCGTGGCTGAACAGCAACGTCTTTCCCTCAGTCAGGTTGGGAGCAATGTCCTTCTCGTACACCTTCGCCTGCTTGGTGTCTGGCAGCCCGACGAAAATGACGTCCGCCCGCTTCACGGCGTCGGCCGTGGAAATGACTTCGAAGCCCTTGTCACGGGCAACCTTGATGGACTTCGAACCTTCGTACAGGCCGATGATGACCTGGCAGCCCGAATCCTTGAGGTTGAGAGCGTGCGCATGGCCTTGGGAGCCAAAGCCGAGCACAGCGAGGGTTTTGCCTTTGAACACGCCGAGATCGGCGTCCTTATCGTGATATACTTTTACCATAACAATAACAGAAATCAGAATTTACCGTTCACCCATCCGTTTACCAATCGTTATTCGTCGGTTTCATCCAATATTTTCAACCCCAAACCCACCGCCACCTACCAGGGATTTCGAGGTCACACCGGCGTGATCACTCGCGCGGCAGGGCTACCTGCCCCGTCCGCGTGAGGTCGAGGACGCCAAAATCCCTCATCAGCATCAGAAACTTCTCGATCTTGGCCTCGCTGCCGGTGATCTCGATGGTCACCGACTTCAGTTGCACATCCACAATCTTTGCCCGGAACAACTCCACCATCTGGGCCACCTCGGCACGGTTCTTGGAGTCCGACGCAACTTTCACGAGCACCAACTCGCGATCAATGTACTTGTCCGTGCCATAGTCGACAACTTTGACAACGTTGACGAGCTTGTTGAGCTGCTTGCATATCTGCTCGACCGTAGCGTTGTCGCCACGCGTGACGATCGTCATCCGACTGAGCGTCGGATCGTGGGTGGGCCCAACATTGAGGGTATCGATGTTGTAGCCGCGGCCGCTAAAAAGACCGGTCACCCGGGTCAAGACCCCGAATTTGTTCTCCACCAAGACTGAAATCGTGTGTCGCATAACCATTCTGCCATTCTGCAAAAAATCGTTCTGCAAGCGCTACTCTGCCTGAGCCGACTCTATTCTCGCGGCTCGTCTCCGAAAATAAGAACCCGCGTCCCCAACCAATACCGGGAATCGCGGGCGACCTTGGGAACTGGAATTCACGTCCAGCCCTATCAATCCCCTATTACGGGGACGACGTGGACTTCGCTGGTTCCGACTAAAATCATCGGCGGCGGACGCTATGGAGAGTTACGGCGGGGGTCAACTGCTTTTTCCCCCGCTCTTCCCTCCACCGTTGCGGATCGCTCAGATTTTCCCTTTTCGGAACCTTGACTTCTCCGTCCTTCTCGTTGCGAAATACCGCTATGACGTGTGCGGCATGTAATGTCCTCGCTGGGGTGGCACCGGCATGTTTGGCCCGAGCCGCCGCCGCACCCACCGGTCTGCATCGCGGCTGATTTTCCCAAAATTTCGCAGATGCAGCCCGGGATACCCAACGTTCCCGTGTCTACCCTTTTGTCTTAAACCTCCTATGTCCTCATCATTCCAACCTCGCAATTTCGTGGCGGATCATGTCGCGGGCATCCCGCGCTCCGGCATCCGCGACTTCTTCGAACTGGTGCAGAACACGACCGGCGTGATTTCGCTCGGCGTTGGTGAACCCGATTTCGTCACCCCGTGGCATATCCGCGAGGCCGCCATTTATGCCCTGGAACGAGGTCGCACCCAATACACCTCCAACCTCGGTCTCCTGAAGCTTCGTGAGGCGATCAGCACCTACGTGGATCGAAAATTCAGCGTGCGCTATGACCCGAAGACCCAAGTACTCGTCGCGGTCGGCGTCAGCGAAGCTCTGGATCTGGCGCTCCGCGCAGTTCTGAATCCTGGAGATGAAGTGATCTACCACGAGCCGTGTTATGTGAGCTACGCACCGAGCGTCGTTTTGGCGCACGCGCGCCCGGTGCCCATTGCCTGCCGGGCCGAAAATGGATTTGTCGTCACGGCCCAAGCCATCAAGGCCGCCATCACTCCCCGAAGCAAAGTCTTGCTCCTGTCATTTCCGACCAATCCCACCGGGGGCACCATGACCCGCGACCAACTTTTGGAGATCGCCAAGGTGGCGACCCACCACGACCTCCTGGTCCTCACCGACGAAATCTACAGCGAACTGACCTTCGAAGGAGAACACACCAGCATTGCCAGTCTGCCGGGGATGGCAGAACGGACCCTTTTTCTCCATGGATTCTCCAAAGCCTTCGCCATGACCGGCTTTCGAATTGGCTATGCGTGCGGCCCTGCCTTACTCATCGACGCCATGATGAAAGTGCACCAGTACGCGATCATGTGTGCGAGCATCATTGCGCAAGAGGCGGCGATCGAAGCATTGGTGAATGGCGAACCGGCGGCGACGGCCATGCGCGAACAGTACAAGCTGCGTCGCAACTTTATTGTCAAATCGCTCAATGATATGGGACTCACCTGCCATCTGCCGCGCGGTTCCTTTTATGCATTTCCGCGCATTACGAGCACGGGACTTTCTTCCAAGGAATTTGCCCTGGGATTGCTGAACGAGGAAAAAGTTGCCTCCGTACCCGGCAGCGCTTTCGGGCCAAGCGGCGAGGGATTTGTGCGATGCTGTTTTGCAACGGCGTTTGACGCATTGCAAATCGCCATGCAACGAATGGCGAACTTCGTGGAAAGACAGCGGGCGAAGGGGGCGCGGGCCGGAGATTAGGCGACCGCCTCCATTGGGCCGACTCGGCTCGGCTACAGGTTAAACTCGGGGCCCAGGTAGATTTCCCGGGCCTTTGGATCTTTGACCATTTTTTCAGCGGTTCCTTCGTACACAACCTCGCCCTTGTAAATCAGGCAGGCCCGGTCGACGAGCTTCAGTGTTTCACGGACGTTGTGGTCGGTGATCAAAATCCCGAGGCCCCGTTCCCGGAGGCGTCGGACGATCTTTTGGACTTCGTAAACGGCGATCGGGTCAATGCCGCTAAAAGGTTCATCGAGAAGGAGCAGCTTGGGACTGGTTACGAGTGCCCGCGTGATTTCGAGCCTGCGTTTCTCACCGCCGCTCAGTTGGTATGCGTAGCTTTTGGCGAGTCGGCCGAGATCCAATTCGTCGAGAAGGTATTGAAGACGGATTCGGCGCTCCGAGGCAGAGCTCTTGCATGTTTCGAGGATCGCCAGCAGGTTCTGCTCCACCGTCAGCTTTCGGAAGACACTGGGCTCCTGAGTGAGGTAGCCAATGCCCAATCGGGCCCGTTGATGCATCGGCAACGACGTGATGTCCCGTCCCTGAAACCACACCCGTCCCTCCTCGGGTCGCACAATACCCACAACCATGTTGAAGCTCGTGGTTTTCCCGGCTCCATTGGGTCCGAGCAACCCCACAATTTCACCTGGATTGACGGTGACAGATACTCCGTTGACGACACGGCGACCCTGGTATTGTTTGACCAGTTTCTCGACTTGAAGAAGACGGAAATCATCCATGGGATTCCGGAGACGGATTCCTGGCGGCAGTCCTCATTTTCGCTGCATCGGGTTGGTCTGGGGAAATGCACCCGCATTGAACTTCATTCGGGGGTTTCCCCTTCCGTGAACCTTTCCAGTGCGCCGATCGAAAACAATCGTATCGGCCCAACTTGTGCTGTCCAGACGAGTGACCACGGGGTTGTCCAGGCTGAATTCAAAGGTGTCCGAGGCAGCCGAGTAGACGGCCCGGCCGCATCGGGCCTGGCTGGTCACGCCCCCCTCAAAGAGGGTGATCACCACGTTTGAAGTAGCGACGATGGACTCGATCCGCCGATTGGTGAGAGATCGTTCCGCGACGAGATCCTCGCAGGTCAGGTGAAGCGAACCTGGATCGTCCACAACCACCTGTTCAGACCAATGAAGACGACCGGTCTTTAGGTCGTACTCGAACGGGCCGCGTGCGGTGATATCCACATTGTTGGTTGCGGCGGCAGGGGCGGATTCCCCCGGCTTTGCAATCAGAAGCGCGGCCGATAGGAGCACGGCGGGGATCAGGGTTGCGTGAAGAGCTTTCATGGAGAACGCGGATTGAAGAACGCTATTTGGATCACAGTGTGGACGTGGTTCGATACGATGAGTCGTGAACTCTCCTGATCCCATCGAAAACCGCGGCCTTCGAGAAAAAAGAGGCCATCCGCATGGCGCACCTGGATCGGGCCAGGCGATGACGCCAGCTTCGTCGTCATATCGAAGAGACATTCCGGAGCCTCGGCCACAAGTTCCTCGGACCCGTCCTTTTCGCGGAAAGTTTCCATGCGGAAATTACGAGCCAGGAGGAGGGAACCTCCTTGCGGAGTAGCCTCTGAAGCCGTGATGTGGGCCACATTGCGGTTCCCTTCCTTGTGGTAGAAACTGACTTTCCGGGCCGCTGAGGGCGCGTTCGTGGGTGTTTGCGCCGTCAAAATCCCTGCCGCAATCAGGCCCGCCCACACACTGACCCCGAGACGATCGCGCTGACGGATGAAAAAATCGCGTGTGGCGGTTGCAGGCATGGATTTGTAGGAACGCGGTAACACGGGTCGTAAAGAAGAACAGAGCGGACACCCATCGGTTTTTTAGACAATGATGGCAAGGCTGAGTTCAACTCCATCCAAAAGGGGTGACTGGGCCATTGGAATTCACTCCGAAAATTTCGCGATCAACGGTTCCCATTTATCCTGAGCGCGTAGTAACAAGTCGGCGATTTCCCGGACGGCTCCGTGACCGCCGGCAAGCCGACAAACGTAGTGAGCCACGGCACGCACTTCGAGAATTGCGTCCGCAGGAGCCACCGCGACACCCGCTCGCTTCATGGCACCGAGGTCAACCACGTCATCCCCCATGTAAAGAACCTCCGGCCAACCGATCCCTGTCTGGGCGAGCAACTCCTCGATGACTCCCACTTTGGGCGTCGACGACTGGAGAATAAAATCGATCTTGAGATCATTCGCCCGCTCGGTGGTGGCTAGGGATGGACGTGCGGAGACCCAAGCCACGCGAAGTCCTTCCGCCTGAAGAAGTCGCAGGCCAAGGCCGTCGCGGATGTGAAACGCCTTCGCTTCGAAGCCCGAACCCATAATCACGGTAGCGTCGGTCAGAACGCCATCCACATCACAGATGAAAAATTTGATCCGGCGAAGACCGGCCAGCAGGTTCGGAGAGATTTCGTGGAGCACAGGCGGATCGAATGTCGGGAATACGGAGAATGGGAAGTCGTCCCAAAGGTCTAGCCTAGCTTTGCCGCCACAAACGTTTCCAGTTTGACGGTGTCCGCCGCGAACAATCGAATGCCTTCCGCCAGTTTATCCGTCGCCATTGCATCTTCGTTGTGCATCCAGCGAAACGCCTTTTCATCCAGGGAAATTTTTGCCTGCGGCTCCGTCCCCACAAAAGCGGAATCGAGTTTCCGCAGTAGAACACCTTCCGTGCGCTGCAATTCTTCCAGCAACGCGGGACTGATCGTGAGCAGGTCGCAGCCCGCCAATTCCATGATTTCGCCCGCGCTTCGAAAGCTCGCCCCCATCACTTCGGTACGGTACCCGTGCTGCTTGTAGTACGCGTAAATCCTCTGGACGGACTGTACGCCAGGGTCCTCGGCACCGGGGTATTCTTTGCCCGGGTTGTTTTTCTTATGCCAGTCAAGGATGCGGCCAACAAAGGGAGAGATGAGCTGGACACCTGCCTCCGCACACGCAACCGCCTGCGCAAAGCTAAACAACAGAGTTAGGTTGCAGTGGATCCCGTCCGCCCTCAATTGTCGTGCAGCCTGCACCCCCTCCCAGGTGGAGGCGAGCTTGATGAGAATCCGTTCCTGCCCGATACCCGCGGCCTTGTACCGGGCGATTAAGCTGCGCGCCTTCGCAACCGATGCCGTGGTGTCAAAACTCAAGCGGGCATCCACCTCTGTGGAGACGCGGTTGGGGACGATTTTGAGAATTTCGAGGCCGAAGTCGACAGCCAGGCGGTCCAAGGCGATGGCAACAGGATTCTCGTTGCCGCCCGCCTCCTGCTTTGACTCCGCGAGCGTCCGGGTCACGAGGTCGGCGTACTCGATCATCGTAGACGCCTTGAGCAGGAGGCTGGGGTTGGTGGTGGCGTCCCGAGGTTGGTACTTCCGCATGGCGGAAAAATCACCGGTGTCCGCCACAACGATGCTGTGCTGTTTCAGTTGCGATAGATGATTTGCCATCGCAAGACCGTACCCGTTGTGGCGGCGGATTCAAGAAACGCCGAACGTGCTCCAAACAGTTCTCATTCTGGAGAAATGCTGAACTCAGCTCCTTTTCCCTTTTCTTGGGGACATGAACTCGCCCTTCTCCACGGCCGAAAAAACCGCGCCTTTACACGCTGCACGCATGCCGCATAGTCGGTGCGCGTCAGGAATTACGAGATCCATACGAATCATCTATGGCGAAGGTCATCGCAGAAATGCTTATCGAAACGGCGACCATGGAGCTGCCGGATGTAAAGACTCTTCGGCTCAAGTGGCCCGAAGGCTACGACCCCGGCGAGTTCAAAACGGGCCAATTCATCACCCTCTATTGGCCGCACAAACCGAGGTACAAACGGGCTTATTCGCTCAGTTCATGCACCCTCGACAAGGGACACTACGAGGTCACCGTCAAACGCGACGGCAAAATGGGCACAAGCTTCGTCGATTGGGCCGAGGCAGGGGACAAATTGCTTGTTATTCCCCCCGCTGGAAAATTCCTCCCGGTATTCGATCCGCCAGGCCGCCACCTGATTTGTGTGGCGGGCGGTTCCGGGGTAACCCCTTTTCGCGGGTTTGTTCGTGAAGCGACCCGCCGGAATCTCGACACCCGGATCACAATCCTTTATACGGTCCGCACCCCCCGGGACATCATTTTTGAAAAGGAGTTCCGTGAACTGGAAGCGGCGAATCCCCGATTCCAATTCCTCGTCACCTGCACGCGGCTAACCCCCGAGGATCCCTGGCCAGGCCGTCGAGGACGCATCACGCCGGATTGGGTGAAAAGTTTTGTCGGAGACCCAGCACAGACCGTGTTCTACGCCTGCGGCACCAACGAAATGGTGGAGGGAATCGAACATCTGGTGACGCACGACCTCGGGCTGCCGAAGCAACAGATGAAGACGGAGAAGTGGGGCTGATTGGGCATCGCCGCTGCCGCCTCCACAAATGGCTCTTGTCCGGATTTTGATCGATGGATACAGCCTCCTACATGGGTGGCCGGAGCTCGCGCCCAATGCCGCCCGTCATTCGCATCAAGCCCGGGAAACTCTCCTAACCCGCCTGACCCGGTACCGCGATGCCACCTCGGTGCCAATCACTGTTTTCTTTGACGGACAGGGGGTGCCGGCGGGCACACCCAAACTGGCAAGCTCCTCGGAAATGGAGGTGTTGTTTTCCCGAGCGGGTCAGACGGCCGACGACATGATCGAACGGACGGCCTACCGGATGAAGGCGTATGGCGAGGTGCTGGTGGTTACCGATGACAACGCGGAACGTGACACGGTCATCAATATGGGCGGATTGGCGGCGAGTTGCAGTTCGTTCATCGCCCAGGTGGAAGCGGCAATATCCGAAGTGAACTTCGATCTGAAACACCACAACCGCCGAGAGATCCAGCGCTTCCGGCGATCCTGAAGAACATCCCCCCACGTATCGCCACCGAAACTCACCCGCCGATCTGCTTCCCGTAATCCACTGAACTCAGCAACGCCGCTGCCTCGGTCTCATTCGACAACTTGACCTGGAAAAACCAACCGGCTCCGTAGGGATCCGAATTGACCAGAGCTGGATTTTCGACGACGGCGTCGTTGACAAGGGTTATTTCGCCGCTGACCGGCGAGTAAATGTCGCTGGCCGTCTTGACAGATTCCACGACAGCACAGGCTTCGCCGGCCTTCACTTTTCGGCCCTCGGCGGGCAATTCCACGAAGACAATGTCCGTAAGCTCCTGTTGCGCGTGGTCTGTGATTCCGACCGTTGCGGTTGGAGCACTGACACGGACCCATTCGTGCGACTTGGCGTAGCGTAGATCGGCGGGAACCTGAGAACTCATGGGCAATTTGTTTACCGACCTACCCGGCGGTCGGCGAGCAGAAATCCAATCCGATTGCCGAATGGGGCTGAAGTGAGCTCATTGTATTCAACGTGAGGCCCGCGCCCGATTCGTCAACACAGGACGGGGTTGGGGGGGGGTCAGAAGAAACCTCTCGCCATTCGCGTTTCGGGCTTTGATCGGACTGCGTCTCCCCGGAGACTGAGCCCGTGAAGCTGATTTCATGGAATGTCAATGGACTCCGGGCCGTGTTACGGAAGAATTTCCTCGAGTACCTTGAGCAGGAAAAACCGGACATCTTGTGCTTGCAGGAAACGAAGTGTACGCCGGACGACGTTGAGCAGCTATGGCCAGTGACGTACCATACCCATTGGAACTGGGCGGAAAAGAAGGGTTACTCCGGCACGGCCGTGTTTTCTAAAGAACGGCCAATTTCCGTCGAACGCGGTATCGGCATCGCCAAGCACGACACCGAAGGCCGAGTCCTAACGATGGAGTATTCCGGTTTTTATTTGGTGAACGCCTATGTGCCGAATTCGCAGCGGGAGTTGACGCGGTTGAAGTACAGGCAACTCTGGGATCGTGATTTCCTGAAGTTTCTACTCAAAATGGAACGGAGCAAGCCGGTGCTGCTTTGTGGTGACCTGAATGTCGCTCATACAGAGCTGGATCTGAGCAACCCCAAGGCCAACATCCGAAATCATGGCTTTACTCCCGAAGAACGGGCCGGCTTCTCCGCGCTGGTGGAGGCGGGATTCATCGACACGTTCCGAGAGTTTGAAAAGGCCGGAGGCCACTACACCTGGTGGAGTCCAATGTCTGGCGCCCGCGCTCGAAACGTTGGGTGGCGCATCGATTATTTCCTCTGTTCCTCCAGCCTTCGACCCCGACTACGGAAGGCCTTTATCCGAACGGACATTCTGGGGTCGGACCATTGCCCTGTGGGTGTGATTCTGGACGGCGATGGGGTCGGTCAATAGTAACGTAATATTCCAACGTTTTCTGAAATACTACAATACTATTGACCGACCCACTTCGATTTGTGCCGGTACTCGCCGGAAGCCATATTCTCGTCGCCGTGCTCCCGCAACGATTCAATGCAGACGAGTGTTTTCAGACTAATCCGACGATCACAGCCCGGCTTCACTCTCGTGGAACTGCTGGTTGTGGTGGCTATTATTGGCGTTCTTGCCTCACTGCTCCTGCCTGCTCTGGGGAGCGCGAAAGGGCAGGCCCGCCGAGTAAACGAGATCGCATCGGCCAAGCAGGTCATCCTGGCATGGCAGCTTTACGCGGACGACCACCTCGGCCGGGTCCTGCCTGGCTATCGCTACGGCTATGCGGCGAATGATTTTTCCGGAAAACCCGTCACCCATCCAATCAATGCGCGCTATCCGTGGCGGCTGGCACCGTACCTCGGAAACAATTTCAACGTCATCTACGCAAACGAAAATCGTACCCTGCTGGAACAGTTTCAACGGATGGACGACAAGGCGCTCGGGATTTACGCCGCCAGTGTTTTTCCGTCATTGGGGATAAATTCTGTGTTTGTCGGCGGAGACGATCTTGAGCTGCCGCCGGACGAAAAGACGATGGGGGCATTCGACGACTTTTGTGTTCTCAACGAATCGCAGATACGTCGTCCGAGCCAACTAATGGCTTTTGCGTCAGCCCGGGGTCCGTCGCCGTTTGAAGCCAGCAAGATCGCCCAAGGGTACTACAAAGTGGATCCGCCCTATCTCATCGCGCGGCAGTGGTCGGTATCGTGGAATCCGGAGGATGGCCCCAAGGCGTGGGGATTTGTTCATCCGCGACATCGATTGCAGGCGATTGCAGCGATGACAGACGGGCATTCCGAGGCCTTACACAGGCCTCAACTGCAGGACATGCAGCACTGGGCCAACACTGCCGATCGGCAGGACTGGGTGCTCACGCCGCATCGTTGATGCGGCGTCACAGAAACTGGCGGTAAAACAGCACAGCAGACAGGGAGAAGCCGATGACCATAATGAGGCGTCGCACCTGAGCTTGGGGGATTTTCTGGGAAAAGTGGGCGCCGACAAAATAGCCAATCACCGCTCCGCCGGTCATTACGGCGGCCTTTGGAACGTCCACCAACCCGGAGAACAGGAACCATCCGGAAGCGACAAGATTGATAAGCGCGCTGAGAACCATCTTGGCGGCGTTCATCTCATGGATATTGCGGAAGCCTAGAAATCCAAGTGCGGCCAGCATGAGTATGCCGATACCCGCGCCGAAGTAGCCGCCGTAGACTGAGACGAGGAACTGAAAAGCGAGGGCGAGGGCAAGAATTCCCAACGGAGGTGATTCAACGAATCCGGGTGATATTTCCGTACGGATCAGCTGGCGAACCGCCCCCTGTGCAACAAACAAGACCGAAGCGAAAAGAACAAGAAACGGGACCACTGCTACGAATATTTTATCGCCACCGCGGGTCAGCAGCAGGCAGCCAACGGCTCCGCCTGCGAGACTGACGGGGGCGAAGCGAGCGAGCCAGGGGGCGATGGAAGGCATGTGGCTACGGTATCCCCAGAGACTGCCGGATGTTCCCAGCATGAGCGCGAGGGTACTGGTGGCGTTGGCTACGGTTGGAGGGCAACCGAAGAACAGTAGTGAGGGAAACGTGAGTAGGGTCCCGCCTCCGGCGACGGCGTTGATGGCTCCAGCAGCCATCGCGACCGCTGCGAGCGAGAAGAATTCCACCAACGGCATGCGAGGATTTGGGTTGAGCGCAGGGATTCGGCCGTAGGACCTTACCGTTCCGCTCGTGAGTCCCGGTTGAGGAGGTCCGAAACCGCCTGACGCGGTTCCTTTCCTTCGTACAACATCCCATGCACTTCGGTGACAATTGGGGCGTAGAGAGAGTGTTTCCTGGCCAGGGAAAGTGCGGCGCGAGCGGTGGGATGCCCTTCGACAACGTTGAGACTGGAGGCCAGAATTTGATCCAGTGGTTCGCCGCGTCCGAGGCGTTCGCCAAAGGTCCGATTCCGGCTCAATTTGGAAAAGCACGTCACCGTAAGGTCCCCGAGCCCGCTCAACCCGGCGAAGGTTTCCGCCCTCGCGCCGCAAGCGACGCCCAGACGGGACATCTCCGCGGTGCTCCGGGTCAGGAGGGCGGCCTTCGAGTTATCACCGAATCCGAGTCCATCACAAACTCCGGCGGCGATGGCCATGACATTCTTCAGGGCGCCCCCCAACTCCACCCCTGCGAGATCATCGCTCGTATAGACTCGAAATGTCGGTCGATGAAACCATGCTTGCACATCGTGAGCTACGGCCGGATCCCGGCTGGCGGCGACCACGGCAGTGGGCACCCCCCGGGCCACTTCGAGCGCGAGGGACGGCCCGGAGAGAGCGGCAATCCGCGCCGCGGGCATTGTTTCGCGGAGGATGCCGCACATGGTTTGTCCGGTGACGAACTCAATCCCCTTCGTGGCACTCACCGCGGTTCCGGAGAAATTTCCCA
Source organism: Pedosphaera sp. (assembly GCA_009695205.1). Taxonomy (GTDB): domain Bacteria; phylum Verrucomicrobiota; class Verrucomicrobiia; order Limisphaerales; family UBA9464; genus SIBK01. The sequence goes on from SIBK01000004.1 coordinate 105,760, forward strand.
TGCGGCTGGAAATTTCGCGAAAACAACGCGACGGCACGGCCAGCACAACGGTTTCGGCCTCCCTCGCCGCGAGGGGCAGGTCCGGCTCATACCGCCATGACTGTGGGAGCTCAACTCCCGGCAGGTGCCGTTGGTTTCGTCGATTCCGTTTCATTTCTTCCAGGTGTTCCGGATTGTGGCCCCAAACGGTGATGTGATGTCCATTTTGGTGCAGCAACACGCCGAGGGCAGTGCCCCAAGCGCCGGCTCCGACAAGGGTGAGATTCATCGTGCGGCAGTGGATTCCATCGAGTGTGAGCCCAGAAATTCGGCGCGTGGGACGGCGTCAGAACGCCGGTGGTTTTGGCTGGTTGAACCGGTTTTCCTTCCCGGCTATCAGCCGCCGGATGTTGGACCGATGCTTGTAAAAGGCGAGCGCGGCCAAGACAGCCGCCAGCCAGACGAGGCGGGGGTTGCTTTGCGTCAGCCAGGCTGCGAACGGAAGAATCAGTGCGGCGACCAGGGAGGCGAGCGAGACATAGCTTGTGAAGGCGAGCACCACCAGAAACGTTATTAACGCAAAGCCAAACGCGATTGGGAGGAGACTGACGAGAACTCCCGCTGATGTGGCGATTCCCTTTCCGCCCCGAAATCTCAGCCACGGGGTATAATTGTGACCTAACACCGCGCACAAGCCGCCCACGATCGGCAGCCAAGCCCATGATTCCGGAGGCTGAATGCCCTTCGTGAGAAAGCACGCCGCTATCAAAACCGGCACCCCCAGCACAGCAATCACACCCTTCATTGCGTCCACTGTAAGAACGAACAAACCAGCGCCCCTGCCGAGCACGCGAAATACGTTGGTTGCGCCAATATTGCCCGAACCAACGGCCTGGATGTCCAACTTGAACAGACGCGCCACGAGCCACCCCGTGGGGATGGAACCTGCCAGGAAGCTGGTTAGGGCTGTCACAATGAAGGGCCAGTATGGCATAGCGCAACCAGTCTAGTTGATGAACCGGTGTTAGACGACAAGAATGCGGAGGAAGGCGTGTAACCCGGGGTGTAGACGTTCCCCTGGTGCTGTCGATTTCCAAGCTGAGAGGGAACGTGGCTTTGCATACAGACACGTTTGAAATCAGCCTCGGCGAAAATCACACCTGGTTCGTTGGGGGACCGGCCAGCCATGCAGTCATAAAATGTCATTAAATTCTGAGTTGACGCCCTCGCGGGAAGGCGTAAACGACCTTAGTGCTCCTGGAAATTGACGACGAGGTGTTTGGTCCCCATATCCCAACTGGGGAAGAACTGCAACTCGATCTGGCGATCGGACTGTTCATGAGCCGGCGGATTACCCTGGGGCGTGCAGCGGAGATTGCCGGACTCAACCAGACGCAATTCTTGTCCCAATTGGGGGAACGCGGGATTCCACTTCATTACGATACCGAGGATGCCGAACTCGATCTGCGAACCATTGAGCATCTCCGCCACAAATGATTGTCGTTGGGGACATTTCGGCACTGACGGCTCTGGCGCGCATCGAGCGATTGGAGCTGCTGCGACATTTGCAGCGACAGGTCGTTGTCCCCGAGGGGGTGCGTGACGAGTTCGTCCGGGCACATTTGCGGTTGCCGTGGTATATCAAGGTTCAACAACCCACGAATTCCGAGCATGTCGCCCTCCTTCACCGCTGGCTGGATTTGCAGGAAGCCGAGGCCATTGCGCTTTACAAGGAATTGAATGCGGATGTCCTGCTGATGGATGAGCATCTCGGCCGCCGCCTTGCTCACCGCGAGGGTGTCCACGTGCTGGGTTTGCTCGGCTTGCTGCTCCTCGCCAAGCGGGCAGGTCATATTTCATCGGTTCGGGAGGTTGTGACGCAGGTCCGGCGAGCTTGTGGATTTCGAGTGACGTCTGCCGCGGAAGACTTGATTTTCCGGCACGCGGGCGAGTGATCCTGCAAGGAAGGGTGGCGCGGACTGAGTTCCTCGGCTCCCCCCTCTAACCTACTTTCACTTGCCGCCATTTCCCGTCGCTATCCGTCTTGTCTCCCGCTATCCTTGCCTCATGCGATTCTCGTTCTTGCCACTTTTTGCCCTGGCGCTGGACTTGGTGTTTACCTCCTTCCCCGCCATCGCCGGTCCAAAGGTCTCCCTACAACTTGTGGCCGACGGACTCACGTCGCCCGTGGCATACGCCAGCTTGCCGGACGGCCGGGCGCTGGTGGTAGACCAGATTGGGCAGGTCCGTTTGATTGGGTCGGATGGAAAACTTTCTGGAAACGTCGTGGCCGACATCAAGTCGAAACTGTCCACCCTCAACCACGGAGCATTCGACGAACGGGGGATGCTGTCGCTGGTTTTGCATCCTGGGTTTTCATCGAATCGTCGGGTTGTTGTTTCGTATACCGCGCCCCTGCGGCCGGGCGGTCCATTGGGCTATGATTGCACGCTGCGCGTTGCCGAATGGACACTGCCATCCGCAGAACCCTTGGCACTCAACACAACGTCGGAAAGGGTGTTGCTTGAAATTGACAAACCCTTTTCAAATCACAACGGCGGCAGGCTGGCCTTTGGTTCCGGGGGCTACCTCTATATATCTGTGGGCGATGGCGGCAACGGCAACGACCAAGGGCGACGCCCACCGACCGGAAATGGCCAAAACCTCGACACACTTCTCGGTAAGATCCTTCGGATCGACATCGATGCCGCGGGAGGCGTAGCCGTTCCGAAAGACAATCCGTTTTCCGATGGAAAAATCGGACGGCCGGAAATTTTCGCCTACGGAATCCGGAATCCATGGGGAATGAGTTTTGACCGGGGTGGCGACCACGCCCTGTATGTCACCGATGTGGGTCAATCGATGTTCGAAGAGTTGAACATCATTGTGAAGGGCGGGAACTACGGATGGTTCCTTCGCGAAGGATTCGTGGGATTTGACGCCCAAGCGCCGACCAAGCCGCCCGTAAATAAGCCAAAGACCGGTGTGCTTGGCGAGCCACTAATCGATCCAGTGGCCGTGTATAAGAACGTTAATGGATTCCGGAAGGATTCCGACGCCTACGGCATCAGTGTGACGGGTGGAAATGTCTATCGCGGCCGCGATCTGCCCGAGTTAGTGGGACATTATGTCTATGGAGATTGGTCCCGAAGCTTTGTTCTACCTCAAGGTCAGCTTCTGGTAGCACGCCGTCCGGCGCCGGACGCTTCGGGTCCCTGGACGGTGGAACCCATTGAACTAGCGTCTCCGGAGAAATTGGGAGCCTTTATTATCGCGTTCGGCCAGGACAACGACGGGGAAATGTATGTGATGACGAATGGGAACAACGGGTTGACGCCTGGCAAGGGAAAGGTTTGGAAGATCCGGCCCGCAGGAGCGCTCTAAATCGGACAGTTCTGCGGCAGTCACTCATATCTGATGAACCAATCTTCCAAGAGTTCCTTAATGCGGTTTCTCCAGCGTTGGCTGGTGTTGACCCTCGGAATCCTTGTCGCCAATCACCTCGTGCGTGGGGTTGCTTACCGCTCGGTAGGCGCCCTCCTGGTTGCCTCGCTCCTGCTTGGCTTCTGTAATGCATTCGTCCGCCCTATCCTTGTACTTCTGACATTTCCCATCCTGCTAATCACTTTCGGACTCTTCTATTTTGTCATTAACGCCGGGTTGCTATGGGCCGTGGGTAGCCTGGTCCGCGGATTTGAGGTCAACGGATTCTGGGCTGCGTTCTGGGGTGGCCTGGTGATTTCCTTGGTGGGTTGGATCGTCAATCGCCTTCTGGGACATCCGTCCGACGTTCAGATCCGGACGGCTCGCTCCGACGGCAAGAGCCGAGTCATCGATGTATGAACAGTTGAGCGGTTTTCCCGGCGATAAGACGGGCGACGGACCGGGCGGCTCCCGGGGTCAGATGCGTTCCATCTGAAAATGTTGGCGAGATCCCCGACGCTCTGAGCTCGGGACCCAGTTCCCACTGGGGCAGCTGAAGCTCGCGCGCAAGTTCGTCCCCAAAATTGGCATCGCGCGCCGCGGGATCCTCCGGAACATCCGCGTGAGGGAAACGCAGCAAGACAACCTGGGTGCCCCGCCGTCGCAGCTCCAGCAATCCTTGCCGAATTCCATTCCGGTGCAGGGCACGTTCCTCGGGAGAACTGCGATCCCAAGTGATGGGAAGCGGCGCGCTCAGAAGGGCGGCGGGAGGGCTCGAAGTTAAGGGCGGTATCCGGTTGTCATGCGCATCGTTCCGGCGCTGCTTAAGCCAGGAGTATAGAAGTGATGAGGGGCGAGTCTCGGCTCGGAACAGTGAAATCCGACGGGCGAGCGAAAAGGTTAGACCGTGTGTGGCTTCGAGCAATTGCGCGTCATTCGATCCTGGCGGGATTCCGAGCAGATTGGCCTCCACGAAAAGCCAGGGTGGCGGCGTCGACTTTTGAAGAACCAGCAGCTCGATCCCGAGCCGGGGACCTGATCCATCAAGACCGAGGTTTGCGGAACCTTCGAGCAGCGTCGCGCTGAAATATCCCGCAAGGAGGCGGCCGGTGATAGAAGAGCCGACGAAGACGGCCGGGCGAACGGGTTGGAATAGGAAATCCTGAAGGCGGATGACGTTGGCCTGATAATTCGACTCCGCGAGCTGGGCGCGGATCGGCAATCGTCGGAGAAACAGCGACCATGCCCCCAGTAGGAGCGCGGCGCAGAGCAGGATGTGCAGGGGTTGCCGGCCGGATCTCATTCGGTGTTTGTCTCAGAATTGGAAATAGATGAAGTCCCCGGGAGTACCGGAGTTCACGAGTATCAGGAACAGAAGAAAACCGAAGAACGGGGCTTCGAGACGGGCGGGCAACCGCCGGCTTATGAAATTCGCTCCGCGCAAATGCTGGATAATGACTGGCAGGGAGAAAAGGCTGATGACGTAGAGGGCCTGGGGTTGCGCACCCCAGGGATTGTGAAACAGGCAATGGATGTAAGCAATGACGTCGCGGAAGTCGCTCAACTGGAACAGCAGCCAGAGCAGAGATACTCCATTGAACACGAGAAAAGCTCTCAGGATACGGCCAGCCGTCCAGGTTTCGTTCGAGGCTGTATTCCTGCGGCTCCCCCCAAAAAACCGTTCGAACGCCAGGAGCACGCCGTGGGCGATTCCCCAAACGGCGTAGCTCCATGCCACACCGTGCCAGAGCCCCCCCAGAAACATGACCAGGAATAGGTTGATATAGGTCCGGGTGGGCCCCTTGCGGTTGCCGCCGAGCGGGACGTATAGATATTCACGAAGCCAGGAAGACAAAGACAAATGCCATCGCCTCCAGAATTCGGTGATACTTTGGGAGAGATAAGGCAGGTTGAAATTGATCGGCAATTCGTATCCAAACAATTTCGCCAACCCCATCGCAATCAGCGAGTAACCGCAAAAATCCGCGTAGATGCGGAAGGAGAATCCATACAGCAGGGCAATCAGATTTAGTTTTGGGAGAACAAGGAAGAGTGGGCTGGCGAGGGAGGCCGTGGCTTCACGCAGGTTGTCGGCGACAACGAGTTTGAGAAAAAATCCGGTGATCAAATGCCGGGATGCTCCATCCCAATCAACGTCGGTCAGTCGCTTCGGAGAGATTTGATGGAGAAACTCGCCGGCTTTCACGATAGGGCCTGCGATGAGCTGTGGGAAAAAGGCCTTAAAAAACCAGACCCGAGCGTGAAACCACACCGAGTCGCGCGGGGTGGCCGGAAAGGGCAGTCCGCGAATCCCGGCCGAACCCGCGCGCCAAGCATCCACGACGAGGCTAATTCCTTGGAACGTGTAGAAAGAGATGCCGACAGGCAGGGGTATGTCGCGAAACGAGACGTCCCACCGATTCAAGAGCGAGGCGGGCAACAGCAAGGGGCCAAGCAATCTGGCATATTTGAAGAATGCGAGCGCTCCGAGATTCGCCACGAGCGCGAGGACCAGCGCCCGATGGCGAGTGGTTCGGGAACTGTTGGGGTGTAGCAAGCGCCGTGCGGCTTCGGCGTTGATCGTGGTCGACGCGGCGAGCAGTAGCACCAGCCACGGATGTTCCCAGCCGTAGAAGACAAAGCTGGCAAGAATCAAGATTCCAAGCTGCCAGCCCAGTGAACGCCCTGCGTAGTGCAGGACAAACACGAGCGGCAGGAACACCGCAAACGACCAACTGGTGAAAGCCATGATTCTCGGCGGCCGAATGAATCGGCCGGATCTGTACTCAGGATTCGCATCCCGAAGGGCTGCGCGGGCTGTTGTCTGCCAACCGGGAGCTGAGTCGCAAGCCATTTCGGCAGAACTGTCTCCCCGGGAAACCTCGAACCCACGACCGGCCACCGAAGTAAGCACGGGACCTTCGCTTCCCGCAAATCTTCCCACACCCGCGGATCCCTTGCGAGTTGAACGTTCAATCTGCTTTGATCCATCCCCTCTTCCGTTCACCGGCTGACTGCGATACGGTCCGTCTGTGGCGTCCCCTCCATCCGAACCGCCCAGCCAGCTCGTTCCTGATTACGAGCTGCTCCGGGTCATTGGCCGGGGTGGATATGGGGAGGTGTGGCTAGCGCGGAGTGTGACCGGCGTGTTCCGTGCCGTGAAAAAAAAATCGTCCGGCGCAGCCATTTCGCAGAGGAACGCCCCTATGAACGGGAATTTGCCGGGCTTCGCCAGTTCGCCGCGATTTCATTGAAAGAGACCCGCCAACTGACCCTCCTGCACGTCGGTCGGAATGACGCCGCTGGCTACTTCTATTGCGTGATGGAGTTGGCGGATGACGCTCGCCGCAGAACGGAAATTGATCCCGAGGACTACACACCTGCGACGCTGCGGGAATGGCACCGGGAACAAGGGCGGATTCCCGCGGAGGAAGTGATCCGCATCGGCTGTGATCTGTCGCGCGCTCTGGCAAGTCTGTACAACCACGGGTTGGTGCACCGCGACATCAAGCCATCGAATATCATCCTGGTCGGCGGTGTGCCGAAACTGGCTGACGTGGGATTGATCACCTCGTTCCGCACCGATAGCACCTATGTCGGCACCGAGGGATATCTTCCGCCGGAAGGCCCGGGCAAGCCCGCGGCGGGCATCTATGGTCTCGGGAAAGTACTGTACGAATTGTCGACAGGTCTGGACCGCATTAGTTACCCGTTGCTGCCGCCTGGGGTGGAGAATTATCCGGACCTGCGACACTGGCAGGAACTCAATGTCCATCAAGGCCGAGATCAGCCCCGACCGGCATTGGCTGGCAGCAGGGGGAGCGGACAAGCAAGTTCGCGTTTGGTCGCTGACCACAAGTGAGCTTTCTCAAGTCGGAAAGAATATGGCCATGAGCGGGTCACGCCTTTTGTGTGAAGCGGGTAGCGAGAAGAATGACGTCTGGGAAGACGATGAAACGCGGATACCCGTCCCTTGGGTAAACAACGGCTCACAGGTATTGGCTGGCTTTGAAGTGTATCCCAAACTGAAGCGATCGGTGACCGTTCTGAGTCGCCAGCCCGGCTCCAACGAGCCGTCTGTATTCGAAGCCGTCCTTGGAGGGAACGATGTTCCGGGCAGCGGGAGTGGGCCTCCACATCGCTTAGGAGGCTCCGTCTCGTTGGGGTAAGCCCGCAGAGTCCTCTGGTGATCACCTAAGAGGCCGACGGCAGGGCGGTGATCGCGCGTGTCGACGATCCATCCGTGTCAGCCAAGTCTCGGATTGAATCGGGCCAGATTGAGGGGTGTGCCCTTTGCAAGGGATGGCCGTCATTTCACTTTGAATGGGAATCATGCCATTGAGTTGTTTGCGGCCGATTCACTGACCCGCGTTGCCCTTTTGGAAATGGGGGCAAAGAACCCGGAGATGAGCGGTACCGTGTCGGCATTCTCCCCGACGGGCGATCGACTGGCCGTTTCCTACAAGACGCGCCGGGACGAGCCCTGCCAGATTACCATCTATAAGCTTTTCCCGGGCGCGCCAAATGTCTGCACCCTGTTGACAAACCTTCCAATGGACGCGCATACCGACGGCATTTGCGCGCTCCAATTCAGTCCGCTCGGCACATGGCTCGCCAGTTGCGCCGAAGACGGACGGGTGAGACTTTGGACAACCGCCACTTGGGAGCTGAAACCCAAAAGCCTCAACCACCCGGGACAGGTGCACCAGGCAGTGTTTTCACCGGATGAAGCAGAATTCCTCACCGCCTGCACCTCCGTGCTGGGTCAGTTGGATACGTTGTCGCTCTGGAATGTGCCTCGCAATTCCCTTGCCTTGCCGTTGCTCACGGTCTCCAATCAAATGGTGCGGGTCAGCTATTCGAGTCGATATAAGGATTTTGTTTACTCCGTCATTAATCAAGTCCCAGCCCTTGGCTTGCCTCACGCCCGTCGCCTCCTTCCGGCAATGAACCAGATCTTGGATCCCGCCTTGATGGCAAGAGCGGCACGCTAAGCAACACCCCCATCGATGGCTCGGACCGCAAGGAGGAAATGGCCGCTCTTGAAGTTCCCTGCCCGTGATCAATCGGAATCGGATTTTTGAATCTCTGGCCACCACTGACGGAATTCCTCCAAATACTTATAGAGTCGATCCTCTTGCCAGAAATCCGGAGCCCGCACATCAGGACCTGTAAATCGAAACTTGGTGCCGATGCGGTGTTGGAAAAGTCGTTTTCCTTGAAAATCGAATTGGAAAAAAGTGCGATCACGACAGACCATGGGATGGGGAGCCATCGCGAACGGCTGCATCAGCTTGTGAAAGGCAAGCCGCCAGGTGTCCTTGTCGACGTGCATGTGCCGATAGTAGAAGTCTGAATGGCGATTAAGCCATTGCGCAAGCCGGAGAGCTTTCCAGGTCCGTGTCTTGTCGAATAGCATCTCGGCGCCCAAACATTCCGGTTCATCGCGGGGTTCTATACCGGTCGGTCGCCAGATGGGACGATCCAGATCCCATCGACCCCGGTCTGGCCACATCAGAGCGCCGCACTGCCGGTAACCGGGTTTCTCGAACAGGAATTCCTGATTGCGCGTGGGAAAATTGTCCACATCCAGCCAAAAAACCTCACGGAACCGGGATGCATTGATCGCTTCCAATTTATAAGGAAATGCCACCCAGTCCGCCCGCCCCGGATTCGGTTCCCAGCCAGAATCCGTCCGCACGACGACACCCAGTTGGGCGAATCGACGACGAATTCCTGGCAGCATCGCGTCAAAGCCGATCAGCCACAGTTCGTAGAACAGGGTACACTTCAGGTGCCGCAACCACCGGGCGTGCACCCACGCCGACGCCAGATAATCAAGGCCGTAGGCCAGGGATACCAGACCTCGGCCGCGAAGGTTGTCGGGCAGCGGATCGCGGACCCGAACTCTGCGATCGAGTGCCATGCGGGCGGTGGGAGTTCTGACCGTATCGAGATCCAAGGCGACACCCTGGACACGAAGGCGGCCCTGCTCCACGCATCTCGCTTGTGGAGTCGTCAGCTCACGTGCCCTGCCCTCCTTCAAATGCACATCAATCCGGCGGATCACTTCCTCCGGTCGAATATCCTCCATGCAATGCGGTGAATTTCGAACCACGTCGAGACACAGATTCTTGGGGGAATCCCAGCGGGAACCGTCCCCGAGTGGCTGGGTGCGCGGCCTCCAGCAGCCCCCTTCGGCGCAGCACTTCAGCCGACCCACTGTCGACAGGAAATCATGACCGGAATACGCCCCCCAATGAGCCGGTTCGTGGCCCCCGCTAATGACGACGCAGGGACGGATTCGAGTGGGGTCTTTTTGCACAAGCGCCGCCGAAAGGTGCATCAATGCTGTAATGGGACATACGACGCCGTCGGCGTGGGCCACCAAATGCATTAGCTTCCGCAGATCCGTCCAACCCCGCAAATCGAGTACGCCGTCCAAACGTGGATGGAAATCTTGTTGCCGCCCAACCTGAACGAACAACAACCGCCCTCGGAAATGGTCGATCACCCGCTGGCAATGCCGAGTGGGAGACCACTTTACGGTAAAGTCGAATTTGCCACCTGCGGAAACCAGCCAATACGGAATGGGCTTTCCGAGAATCGACTGAACCAGCGTCGGCTCAAACTGCTCTCCGGGCGAAAAATGAATATCACCTGAGAATCGCTTTAGGGGAAAAGCACATCCGAGACGAGTTTGTGCCTCCTGAAGCCACGCGACGAGGGCTTGATGTCCACAGGAGTTGGACTGCCGGACAGCTCTGCATCGCAATGGAATTGTCCGCGCGTCCGATGGATGGGGTGATTTTTCGACCCAGGGATTATGTGCCCAAAACTCTGGGTAACCATCGTTAACAAACGTCCGGAAGCGTCCCGGGTAAGCTTTGTGAAGATCGCGCAATACGCCGCTGAAAAGGACCGAATCCCCAAAGCCAGCGCGCAATCGGAAGATTACGGTATCCGAATGGATCCTCTGTTTGCCCTCACCCTGGCCTTCTACCCCGGGAAGGGGGTTGAGCAAGGCTGCATCGTTGGGGGGTTCATTCATCACAATTCAAGTCGCCGACTCGGCGTTATTTCCTGAGAAAGCTCCTCGCCCATCCTCCCGCGGGTCAGAATCGCCAATAGCGGGAGCTGCATCGATGCGGCCCGCCCACCCGATGCCTACTAACGTGGCGACTTGATCGGATCGATTGGGCCGCCGTGGCTGAGGTGACTATTGTCGACGCATCGCCGCACAACGATCTCCCTTCGCCGGGTTGGAATGATCTCCACTTGAGTCGATTTTCCGATGATCAGTTCCATCTTTGTGGGTGTGGTATAGCTCGGACTGACGATTGTAACCTTTGAGTTGCGGTGGATTAGCAGCACGCCATTCTCGGGTAGTTCAACGATGATGCCGTCCTGGCGGGCCGCAGGACGTCTGGAGGATCTTTTTGGGTTGGGCATATAAAGTGGATTTTTGAACGGGTAAGAGACGAGGCGGATTCGGCGCAGGCGGGCATTCGAATTGAGATTGCCTCCCTAGGCGACTTTGCCGAGGAGATGATTCATTGCACCGCGGACATCGAGCATCGGATATTTGAGATAGGTATCCCCTACGCCATCGTCACCGGCATCCCGACGTGTGTTGGCGCCGTGACTCAGCCAGTGGCGGATCTTTTCGCCGGAACAGTATTTTCCACTGTGTAGGTAGCTGGCTTGTTGGAGGAGAGCCACGGTGGCGGCGACGACGGACACCGCCTGGCTTGTCCCTTCAAGAAGCTCGTAGCCCTGCGGCCCCGTGATCGAGACCGATTCCACCAGAGAGCCGGGAGCAAAAACCGTGGTGTGAATCCGCCTGTCGCGCGGGTTCTTCCACGCGAGCCGTTGCGTGATGGGCAGGAGTTGGCCGGGCTTGATTCGTTGCTTTTGGGCGGGCGCCGCCAGGAGGTAGCGAAAATGACCTTTCGTCTGTATGTAATACTTGAAGTCGTCGCGGCTCAGGTCGAGATCAAACACAGCTCCGACGCTGATGGTCTCCGGAACAATTGCGGGCCATCCCATGCCGGGTCGTTGGAACCGGGCGTATTCATTTCCCGTGCCCGTCACAAACGCGACCCCTTTGCGGTGCAGCGCACGAATCAGCTCCTCGACCTGCCGTTGCAGTCGCTCGATCTCGGTCGAACGAGCCGTATAGTTCTCGCCATCGGACGACGCGAAACAAATCGAAGCGACGCGGACACCCTTCAACATTCCCCGCTTGTTAACGTTGCCATTCAGCCAGGTCAACGCGGCGAGAAGACGCTCAAAGATCAAGGACTCTGGCTCGAGGCAAAGCTTTCGAGGATCCACTTCGACCGGTGGAATTTTGGATTCGCCCCTCGGGTGAGCATGGGTCTGCCACTCGTAGAGCTTGATGGGCACCAACTGGACACCGGGCGCGATTCCCTTTCAGCGAGCTCGGCTTCCACCGCCAGAGAAAGCCTGTCCTGCAATGATACCCGATACATGACTTCCGTGCCCGACAAGATCCTCGGTATCCGTTTGCCCGTTTCCCATGGCGTTGAAGTCTGCGAGAACTTGGTTTGGTCGGGATTTCTCGTGTGCCCGAAACAAGCCGGAATCGATTACCACCACCGCGAGGCGCTTACCGTCCAGAAGCAGGGCTGAATCCTTTAACGTCTCGCGGAACGCCCGCTCCACCTCCCCTAAATGAATGAACGCACGGGTGTTGGACGGAATGGTTCCAAGCCGTTTCTCGGCGGATTTCTTGAGGATTTTGCACACACCCGAAGGAAGTGTCCACCGAGGTTGGAGCGGGATTGGTTTCATCGAAGTGTTGGTTGGCATAAGGGACAAGTGGCTCGGCTAAAAGCATCAACCGCGGGTGAACCCTGCTGGGATCTTTACTCATCCTCATCAAAAGTGCTGTGTTCGTCGAGGACGCAGAGATAGAAAAAAGAGGTATTACCGGTAAGAATTAACTACCGTCAGCCGTTTTACGGAATGCTGAAGATCCCTTGACCTGCTTATGAACCCGCCCCGAATCACAGTTTCATCGCGGCACACCCACGGTCTGACCACACTCGCACCATTGGCTGCACCGCGGGCCGTTTTCCTTTTGCTTGCCCTAGCCTTCCTATTGCTCGGGAATACGGGAATGGGCGAAACGTTCAACGATACGAAAAACTGGATCGATCACGCAAACTTTGCCCCCGACTTTCAAATCGCTGAATCGCGCCGGGCGTTTGAAATGCAGCGGGCCGACGTGCGCGCCACGCTCTGGCAATTGCTCGGCCGACTTCCGCCGCGACCCAGGGTTCCCGCTGTGAAAACGATTGTCCGCGAAGATCAGGGCACTCATTGGCGGGAGCATTTTGAATTCGACAACGGCGCCGGCGCCACCGTGCCCGGTGTGCTGCTAATCCCGAAGGACGTCACCAACAAGGCTCCCGCGATCCTTTGGAACCATTGGCACGGCGGCCAATATGACCGCGGCAAAATTGAAATGTTCCAGTCGGATCACACACCCGAGATTCCTGGGACAACTCTGGTTGAACGCGGCTACGTGGTGATGGCTATCGATGCGTATTGCTTCGGCGAACGTAATGGCCGCGGGCCCGGTGGGCCCTCCGAAAAGGGAGGACCCGGCGAGTTGACCGCGGCGAAATTCAATCTCTGGGCGGGCAGGACCCTGTGGGGTATGATTGTGCGCGACGACCTGATGGCCTTGGATTATCTCTGCTCACGGCCGGAGGTGGACACGCAGCGTATCGGCATCACCGGCATCAGTATGGGCGCCACGCGCACTTGGTGGCTGATGGCCCTGGATGACCGACCCAAGGCGGGCGTCGCCGTCTGCTGCCTCACCCGCTACAAGGATCTCCTGGAGGCGCGGATGTTGCAGGCGCACGGCATTTACTATTTCGTGCCCGACATCCTCCATCACTTCGATACCGAAGCCGTGGTCGCCTGCATTGCGCCGCGCCCATTTCTTTCGCTGGCTGGCGCTGAGGACGGAGGTTCGCCTGTGCCCGGCATCCGAAAAATCGAAAGAGCCGTGCTTCCCGCCTGGAAGCTCTTCGACCGTGGGGATGCCTTTCGCAGCGTCATCTATCCCAACGTGGCGCACACCTATACGACGGAGATGTGGCGGGAGATGCTGGCTTGGTTTGAGACCCAGCTGAGTCCCAAGGGCGACGGGACGAAATCAAAAAGAGACCCGTGAATGATTCTTCATCCGACCAACTCCCGCATCGGCTGACAGCCATTCTCAACGAGAAAATGCGGACGGCCCATCAAATCGGGAATCGTAACCTTGTTCACATCAATGCCGAGACGCTGGTAGAGCGTGGCGAAGATTTCGCCAAACAGAACGGGGCGTTCACTGGGCTCACCACCGAGGCGGTCCGTCGCGCCAATGACCTGACCCACCTTCATTCCACCGCCAGCGAGCAGGGCGCAGTTTGCTCGGGGCCAGTGGTCGCGGCCGGCGTCCTTATTGATGGTTGGCGAACGCCCAAACTCCCCCCACATCACCACGCTCACGTCCTTGTCGAGGCCGCGCTGGCGTAGGTCTTCGAGCAAAGCGCTCACCCCTTGGTCGAGCAGCGGCAAGTCGTTGCGCGCATTGCTGAAATTGTTGCCATGATAGTCCCAGAAACCGTACGCAACTGTGACGAACCTCGCGCCGGCCTCGACTAGCCGGCGGGCCATGAGGAATTGCTCGTTCAACATGGGCGCGGCGTCGCCGTGGACTTTCGCGTCGCCTTTGCCATAGCGCTCCAACACCTTTGGGTCCTCGCGCTTCAGGTCGAGCGCTTCGAACAGGTTACTCGACGTCAACATGCCAAACGCCTGTTCGTTGAAGCCGTCAAGTCCGGCCTTCAGCCCGCTGGAATCCACGTCGCGCCGAAACCGATCAAAGGCCGTCAGCAGCGCCCGCCGATCCGTGAGCCGCTCAGTCGTGATGCCATTGAGCACCATATCGGACTTCGCGTCGGCAGCGGGTCGGAAGGCATCGTGCGACACGCCTGCGTAACCGGCGTTTGCAGCATTGTAGGGCCGATGCTTCATCCGTGGTTCGAGGCCGATGAAGGCCGGCGCCGCAGGGTGCGCCGGGCCGAGCACGCGCGACACACACGCACCGAGAGTGGGCCAGCCCCCGGGCGGTTGGTTGCCTTTGCGGCGGCCCGTCTGGCACATGAAGTCCGAATGGTCATCCACCGCATCGGAAATAGAGCGGATGATGGCATATTGATCCGCCAGCTTCGCGAGCCGCGGCAAATGCTCACAAATCTGGATGCCGGGCACGCAGGTAGGGATGGGCTTAAACTCGCCGCGAATCTCCGACGGTGCGTCGAACTTGAGGTCGAAGGTATCCTGATGCGGAGGTCCACCGGGCAGGTAGATCATGATTACCGCTTTGTGCCCCGAGCGGATTCCCGACGACGCCTCCGCGCGAAGCAACTGCGGCAGCGACAGCCCGCCCATGCTCAGCCCACCGATGCGGAGGAAGTTCCGCCGCGATAGCCCGTCACAGAAGCGGTTTGATTGGCCAAGGATTGTCAGCATCGGAGATTATTGGTGAACACCATAAAAGCCCGACCACGCTTCGGCAAGCCAATCAGTACGGGGAGCGCATCCCGACGTTTTTGGCACATGTGCATTCTTAAGGCGCGGAGCGCCGGCGGAAAGTAGCCCTCGTCGCCAGTCGTGGGTCTCGACACGCACGCCCTCAAGCCCCCGAGAGGCGACGGAGATTTGCGCAGCGGGTTGCCGTCCTCGTTCTCTGTCGCCCCTGGCGGGGCCTGGACTTATTGTGAACGCGGTCCCATGGCTCCCGCCATGGGCAAATACAGGGCGATGGCTCGTATTTGCGCGGACTCCCGTCCGCGACTACGGGGCGCTGCAAGGACAACCCGCTAAAACAAATGCCAATTCGGTCGTTTGTGAAACACCAAACTAGCGACTTTGACGCTTCCGGCGGATCAGAGTGTATCCCGAAAGGACCAACGCACCCACTCCGACTGCCGCCAGAGAATTAGCTTCGGGCACTGCTGGGGTATAGCCGATCACGTCGAGGTTTGTAAGCTCGGGGGTTGCCAAGTTCGGGATCGCGCCTGGGGTGCCGAAGGCGTTATTAACGCGGACGGAATCACTATTCCAATCGCCGTAGTCGGACCCACTGGCACCATCGCCAAATCCGGCCAAGTTAGCGCCGCCACCATTGATTGATAAGAAGCTGCCCCCAAAGCCCAAGGTGTAACTCCTTACACCAGGCGCTGAGTAGCGGAAGAGGTCCTGCGGCCGGGATTGACGGGGAAAGTTGGCAGGAAGATTCAGACCCGAGCCCAAACCAAGAACTTCATCAATTTCGTGCTGCGTGACGGACTTGAGGTCATACTTGAGAGGATCGATCGTTATTCGATTTAAGTTCATGATCGCCGTGTTCAGTGTGATGATGCCGTCGGGCCCTGAGGGAGCTCCTATAAGCCCGATTGCCCTCTGGTTAGCCATGGTGACCCAGATGTTAGCCTGGCCGTCGACAGGGCTGGTTGCCTGGATCGGCAAAGTGCCAAGAGCCGTCGTATCATCAGACGTTGTCGAATTGGCTAAGAGCGCGGCGCGGTACGTAGGGTAGGAAATTGAATTGACGTAGCTACTGCTCCCTCCGAGTCCTCCACCCTTCTGGAACGTGATGTTCACCGTGATGTTGTCGCTGAACAAAACTTGGTATTCAGCAATGGCCGCATTGATTTCCGCCATGATCGCGGAACCGTTAATAGCGTCGCCAGTAATGCTGGAATCGAACGTTGGGACGATGACAAGGCCCGCTCCAACGGAGCCAGAGATAAAAGGGGGACGGGGGTCAACCGCCGTGCTAATCACAACTTCCGAAGTTAACATAAGCGGATTGTCTGCTCGCGACGCCGCAGGCGCCAAAGTGGCTAGGATAGCAACGCCACACGCGGCCCGCACAAGGGATGCGCCGCGTAGTCGAGCGGATGAAATCCACCACCGTTCAACAGACAGGGAAGCGGGGTTTGATGGCCCGCAAATGACGAAGGATTTGTTTTTCACGGCGTTTGTACCGGAGTGACTTTGCGCTTTGGCAACAGGAAGACAAGATCCATTTGGGGTCATGTCGGCAGGAGTTCAAAATGAGACTGGGTCAGAGGGAGTACTTAGCGAGGATGTCGGACCAGCGATTTCCGGGTGGTTTCGGGGGCTGGGAAACAATCCAGAATTGGCGGCCGGGATGGTGAATGACGGTGACGGAGTGGCGAGCGGTGGGCCCGATGTGCCAACTGCGTCCGAGGAAGTCGATCTGGTGATCGGCATTGCAGCGGCGGTTGAAATGGAGTGCGAAATCGAGATCGATTTTGCCCTTCGCCTGAGGGCTGGGAGCGACCAAGTGGGAAACGCCAAGGGCGGTGAGTGCGCGCTGGAACTCGGAGCGCGGATCTCGACCGTCGGTGGAGAATTCGTAGCCGAAGAGGGCCAAACCATCGGTATAAAGAGCCAACGGCCGTCCATGGCGAATGAAGGCACCACGGAAGTGCTCGAAATGATGCCAAGTGGTGTCCGTGGAAACGAAGGAGCCGGCGAGATACTTGCGGGAGTGGTCATCGGCGGTGAGCAGGAGAGTCTGCTTGGCGACGTCGGGCCACCAGGGGTGAATGGAGGAGTCAAGCTGCCAGAGTTCGCCGACGCGAGAGCGTTCCCATCGGCGCTTGGGTTTGGGGATGGGGTCCAGTGCGCGGACGAGCAAAGGGAAGTGACTGTGGGCATATGCCGCGACGGACTTGCGGTCACGGTGGAAGGCAAAGCGATGGGCCAATTCGTCGGCGACCAACTGGTAGTTGGGAGGGCGCTGGAGGGGCAGGAAGGTGGCTAGGAACCGTTGAACCTCAAAAGGGGGCCAAGCCTCGTGGTGATTGCCACCGGAAGGGCGCACAGCGAAGGCGGAGGGCTTGTGGAGCCAAGCGAGCCGAAGGCGGAAAAGATGGGCGCGGCTGACATTCAGAAGCTCAGAAGCGGAGAGGACGTCGAGATTTCCGCGGTGAAAAGCTTCGAAAGAATGCAGGAGGAACTCCGGGGTGAGTCGCTTGGCAAATTGGTGATTCTTTTCAGGAGGCTATCGGAGCCAACGCCCGCCGCCAGGGCCAGGCATTTCGTCAGCCTTCGCTACGCTCCGGCTTCCTCAATGCCTGGCCCTGCCGGAGGAGTCTCATTTTGAACTCCCTCCAGTCTCATTTTGCTCCCTCCCCAACA
>SIBK01000142.1 GCA_009695205.1 Pedosphaera sp.
TCTCCGTTAGTCCCGCTTGAATATTGGCGGCCGAAATCCGAAGATCCCCTGATGTTTACGGGAACCTACACCGCGATTGTCACACCGTTTACCGCCGCGGGCACGCTGGATGAACTCGCCCTCAAGCGCCTGATCGATGGGCAAATCAAGGGAGGGATCGATGGCATCGTGCCGGTGGGTACCACCGGTGAATCGCCCACTCTTGACTTTGACGAGCATATCCGGGTGATCGAATTGGCGGTGAAGTATTCCCGCCGAAAGCTCAAAGTGATCGCTGGCACGGGCGCAAATGCGACAGCTGAAGCGATCGAATTGACGAAACTTGCTGAAAAGGTGGGAGCGGACGGTTCGTTGCAGGTCGCCCCGTATTATAACCGCCCCACTCAAGAGGGTTTGTTGCAACATTTTCGCGAAATCGCCTGCAGTTCCCGGTTGCCCATCCTCCTGTACAGCATCCCCGGCCGATGCGGCGTCGAGATCGGCGTCGAGACCTGTCGCCGGTTGTCGGCGGGATGTCGCACGATCGTTGGAATCAAGGAAGCGGGGGGAAATGCTGACCGGGTCAGCCAATTGCGCGCCGCCTGTGGTCCGAAATTCGTCATCCTGAGCGGGGACGATTCCCTGACACTTCCGTTCATGAGTGTAGGAGCGGAGGGAGTGATCAGCGTGGCGTCGAACGTGGCGCCTCGAGCCGTCGCTGATATGGTGAAGGCGTTTGCCGCCGGCGATGTCCTGAAGGCTCGCAAACTCCACGCCCGGTACTATGCGCTCTTCAAGGATCTATTCATTGAATCCAATCCAACGCCGGTCAAAGCGGCGCTGGCCATGATGGGCTGCATGGGAGAGACGGTACGGTTGCCGCTCGTTCCACTTTCGGCGCCGAGTCGGAAGATACTTCGTACAACGCTAAGGGCGGTTGGACTCCTGTGATGAATGACTGTCCAGCCGCCTGGAACGTTATGCGCGACTCCCTGGGACCTGCTGACAGCAATCGGCTGTGCGTTTCCGAACGTGAATCCGAACAGGGGGTAGAGTCTGTCCCTTTTCCTTTTATTGTTCCTGTATGTCGGTAGTGTCACCGCCCATGAGTTCTTTGCCGGCTTCGCAACGTCTGAGTGAGGATCCGTGGCGGGTTTTGCGCATCATGGCGGAGTTCGTGGAATCCTTCGACACCCTTTCCCGGCTCGGACCGGCGGTGACGATTTTCGGTTCAGCGCGGACCCGGGCGGATGATCCGTTTTACAAGGCCACCGTGACGATCGCCCGTGGGCTTGGGGAGCAGGAGATTTCCATTATCACGGGAGGAGGCCCTGGAATCATGGCAGCAGCCAATCGCGGAGCGGCAGATGCTCGACCGAAAAGCGGGCACAAAGTGCCAAGTGTCGGCCTGAATATCGAGCTTCCGTTCGAGCAAAAGGGGAATCGGTACGCCAATCTCGGAGTGAACTTCCACTATTTTTTCTCGCGCAAGGTGTGCCTCGTGAAATATAGCATGGGGTTCGTCTTTATGCCCGGCGGATTCGGGACCCTGGATGAATTGTTTGAAGTCCTGACCCTTGTCCAGACGGAGCGGATTCCCAGTTTTCCGCTAATTCTGTTTGGGAGGACCTACTGGCAGGGGCTGTTGGATTGGATCCGGACGAGTCTGGAAGTGCAGAAGACGGTTTCTCCTGGAGATGTGGATATCCTGAGGGTCACGGATGACCCTGCGGAGGCTATTGAATGGATTTTGGATTACAAGCGAAGCGTCGGAGTGCCTGAAAGTGTTCCAGCCGCCTTCCGATGAAAGTGTTCGGTCTGAAAAACCACATCCATTCCGCGCCTTTCTGCTCGTCGGCTCGCTGTTTCGCGTGCCCCTCGTAGACACCCACTCATCCTCATTCCGACATGTACCAACTTTCCACACTTGCCAATGGACTCAGACTGGCGACCGTGACGATGCCGCACCGTGCCAGCGTGGCATTGGGAATCTGGGTAGGCGTCGGCGGACGACACGAGACGGCCGAGCAGAATGGAATATCCCATTTCATCGAGCACATGCTCTTCAAAGGGACTCGAAGCCGGTCGGCTCGGGAGATTTCGGAGGCGGTCGAGGGCGTGGGTGGGTACCTCAATGCCTTCACCAGCGAGGAACACACCTGCTTTTACGCGAGGGCCCATCACGAGCGGCTGCCTGAATTGTTCGATGTCTTGTTCGACATGTATTTGGATTCGGTATTTCGACCGGCCGAGATCTCCAAGGAGCGGGAGGTGATCAAGGAAGAGTTGGCGATGTATTTCGATCAACCCGCTCAGCACGTCCACGAATTGCTGAATGAAACTGCCTGGCCGGATCAGCCTCTGGGAAGACCGTTGACGGGCACACCCACGACGTTAGACGGACTGCGACGATCTCATTTTCTTGAGCACCTTGCCACCCACTATGTTGCCAGCAACACGGTGATCGTTGCCGCCGGCTGCGTGGAGCATGAACCGCTCCGTTGCAGCCTCCAAAGGGTCGCCAAACGATTGCGTCTCGGCTCACCTCTCGCCCCGGAACCCGCCCGCACCGTCCAGACCCGGCCCCAAATCCGGCTTCACTCGAAGGACACGGAACAAACGCAGATCGCTTGGGGCATCCGGACGTGTTCACGGCACGATAAGCGCCGGTTCGCATTGCGAATTTTCAACGTTCTGCTCGGCGAAAACATGAGCTCGCGGCTGTTTCAGTCCCTCCGAGAAGACCATGGATTGGCCTACAACATTCAGAGTTCTCCCAGCTCTTGGGATGACGCCGGAGATCTGGTGATTAGTGCAGGGCTTGATACGGATCGATTGGAAGATGCCATTCGGCTGATCCGGAAGGAATTGCTCCGGCTGTCCTCTCAACGTGTCGGGGCGGCAGAGTTCAACAGGGCGAAAGATTACGTGTTGGGGCAGATGGACTTGTCGTTGGAGGGTACCGAGAACCACATGATGGCGATTGGTGAGCAAATTCTTGGCTACGGGAGGATTTACCGTCCCCCGGAGCTTCGCCGCCTTCTGTCAGCTGTCACAGCCGCCGAAGTTCGTCAAGCGGCTCGGGATTTCATTCAAAGTGATCGCATGAACCTTGCGTTGGTGAGTCCGCGCAAAACTGTCCGCGGCTTGGAATCTCTTTTAACAATCTGATACGTAGGTACTTTGGGGTAATTTGGAACCGATTGTAAGTCGAGATCGAAGCCGTGACGTGTGGGTGATTCCGCCCGGCTCCCCTTACGGCGCTTGAATAAGCCCGGCCAGTGTGCGTCCATTCGGCCGTAGTGGCTGCGAATCAGAATGGCGATCGTTTCAGAGAATGCAGCCCGCGATCGGCACGTCCTACGATTCTCTTCGGCTCGCTTAACGTTGCTTTTCAACAATTTTAAACCAACTTCTCCTATGAGGCTTCTCTTAATTTTCACCGTGTGTGGCACCCTTCTGGCCGGGTGCGATTCCAAGGATCGAAGGGTGCCGATCACACGAGCCCCAGCTCTGGCCGCCACCCCAACCAGGACGGTGTATTCGCCGCCCAGTGTGCCTTCAACTCCGGCGCTCACGACCCCGGCCGTGACGCTCGAAAGCGAGTCGGTCCGGCCGAACGTGCCGAGTTCGGCACCCAACCCGACGATTGCTCGGACGTTGCAGGTCGTTGGAACTCCCGAGTTGCCGGCTCCCGTCGATGACGTTGTCCGGTTGGTGCAGAGCGGCATCGGAGATGACGTTATCCAAGGGTACATCACCGGAATACGGCAGCCCTATTCTCTCAGTGCCGACCAATTGATCTACCTGCGAGACCTGGGCATTTCGATGTCGGTGCTGGAGGGATTAGTCAGGCAGAGTAGCGCGCTCGCACCCGCTCCGGCGGTTGCGGCTGGGATTTCGGCGGTAACACCTCCCGTGCCCAATGCGCCCCTGCCACCGCCTCCTTCCGCTGCTCAAAGCGTTCCCAATGTGGTTTACGCCCAACCGCAGGCCAGTGCAGCGCC
This sequence comes from Pedosphaera sp., assembly GCA_009695205.1. Lineage (GTDB taxonomy): Bacteria > Verrucomicrobiota > Verrucomicrobiia > Limisphaerales > UBA9464 > SIBK01. Next base: position 3,987 of record SIBK01000142.1, read on the forward strand.
GACTTCAGCCCGAGCCCCGGCCCCTATGGTGGTCACTCAGCCGGCTCCGAATAATGTGGTCGACTACAACTACTTTTACGAAAGCCTGTCTCCGTACGGCTCGTGGATGAACGTAGCGCCGTATGGCTGGTGCTGGCTGCCGACGGTTTCGGTGGTTGATAACGGCTGGCAGCCTTACCTTCATGGTGGGAATTGGCTATGGTCGGACGCGGGCTGGTACTGGAATTCCGAATATTCTTGGGGCTGGGCGCCGTTCCACTACGGCCGCTGGCATCAGCACCACGGTCGGGGGTGGGTCTGGGTGCCCGGGACGACTTGGGGACCGAGCTGGGTGACATGGCGCACGGGCGGTGGGAACTGTGGTTGGGCTCCGCTTCCGCCCGAGGCTTATTGGACCGCTGGTGTTGGATTCACCTACTATGGCTCTCACGTTTCTGTCGGATTTGGATGGGGACTTGACCCGTATAGCTATTGCTTCGTACCGTACTCTCGTTACTGCGACCGGCATATCTCGGGTCATCGCCTCCCTCGGGAACAAAACCACTCGATCGTCAAAGATAGCACGATCATTAACCCCGTCATCAACGGCAATAATAACACGGTGATCATCAACAACGGCCTCGACCATCGGGAGGTTCAAAAACACACCGGCGAGGAGATACGCAAGACGTCCCTGAAGGACGCTGCATCACCCGCGGGAACCACCCGCAGCGCCACGGGCGGTCAACGTCCTTCGTCGCTCGCCGTGTATCGCCCGAATCTGCCGACCCAGGCTGCCGAGCCACCCGCTCACATCGTGCAGCGACAGGAAGTCCGTAAGAGTACTCCGGTGCCCAATTTAACTTCGGCGGCACCGCCCAGCCGCGGTCAGTCGTCCGGCATCACGCCCAACTCGGGTGCGCCCACAGGCTCCGTTTTGGCTCCCTCGCGCCGACTGGATCCGACGACACGCCCATCGACTCCTGCCCCCACCCGGTCCTCTGAAGCTCCTCGCCCGAATGCCCGCCCGGCACCGGGTGCGACTCCCACGGCCGGCAATCCTCCGCGTTCAATCCAAAGGCCGGCACCCAATGTTAACCAAACTGCATCGACAATCCGCCAGGAGGCGGTTCCTCGCCCGTCGCCCCCCTCGCCCGTGAGCCGTCTTTCGAATCCGACCGCGAATCCGCCAGCCTCCAACTTTCAACCCCAGCCCCGCGTAACATCGGAGGTGCCGCGCGTGGACACCCGTCAGCAGCCGACCGTAAACTACCGTTCAGAACCGGCCCGCGGTGAGGTGCGGAAGTTCGAGTCGCCATCCGGGATCCAATCTTACTCAGCGCCCGTTCGGGCCCCAGCCCCGGTGACTCAGTTCCAGCCGCGGCCTGCAGTTCCCTCGGCGCCGCCTCAACGATTCGAACAGCGGAGCGTCCCAGCTCCCGCCTATCGAACAGAGAGTGCGCCCGCGCCTCGAATTTCTTCGCCCTCCCCCACGTACCAGAGCGCCCCGCCTCCGGCACGGGCTTATACTCCGCCGCCGGCGCCTCAAAACCGTCCCGCTCCGGCACGGAATGAATCGGCGCCGTCCCGCCCGTCCGGCAACGAAAACGGCTCCGGCAAGGGGAACCGGGAAAAATAATGGAAGTGATAGAATTCTGCCGTCATCGCCGCCCTCCAGTTGCCATGTATTTTCCCGTTCCAGAATTCGCTCCACCGCGGCAAATTTGGCTAGGCGCCGGTTGGATGATGGCCGGCTTGTGCATCTTAATTTTCGCGGCCGTTTCAGCGATTGGCCAGGGAATCGCACCTCGCGTACTTTTTGAAACGGGCTTCGAGGCGTTTGAAGGGTACTCCGCCGAGAAGGACCTGGTCGGACAAAATGGATGGACCAGCTTCGGAACTGCCGGGAACGGAGTGTTCGCCGCCGGTACGCCCGGGTTTTCTGGACAGGCTGCCTACATCGGATTCAACGCGTCGCCGTCGAATGATTTCTTCAATATTTTTCGTCCCCTAAATCTGACACCTACGGGAAGCGACCTTCCCGTGGTGCAATTCACTGTTTCGTTGCAGATCGAGGATTCGACGACAAATCACATGAACTTCGATGACTTTCGCTGGAGTGTCTATAATACCAAGGACGAACGCTTGTTCACGCTCGATTTTGCCAATGAGGAGCGGCTGATCAGTTATCTCCTCGACGATGAAAAAGGGTTTCACGCCACCGGGCTCTCCTTCCGCAATGGCGAACCGTACGACCTTGCGGTTACAATCAATTTCTCCCGCAACCTTTGGTCGGCGACCATCAACGGCGCGACGCTTGTCAGTTCCGCGCCAATCACCACTCGCAATGCCAAACTGGATCTCGCCGATATTGATGCCGTCTGGGCAATCCGTACAGCGGGCAGTCCAGGCGATAATTTTATGATCTTTGATGACTATAAGATTACCGCACAGGCGGTCTGGACGATACCGCCAGTGGTCGAGGCGAGGGGCATCTTGGACGGCACGCAATTCTTGCTTCGGGTGTATGGTGAACCCGGAGTCATCTATGCCATGGAGGCGACCACCGATTTTTTTCAATGGAGTGAAATCAACCGCAAGGTCGCCCAGTCTCCGGGAGGCGTTGCGGAATTCATGGACCCACTCGTGGCGGGCCGCCCTGCGCGGGCCTTTCGCGCCCGGGCAATCCCGCCGAATCCCTGACGCATCTTCCCCGTAACGTTCGCGGAGGTCCTGGAGGTTGGTTCCGGATGAATCTGCGGGGGCCATCAATGCGCGCTTGAACCTTTCGGCCTGGAACCCGTACCAATGGCGGACATGCAACGACATTTTGCTTCGGACAATTATGCGGGCGTCTGTCCTGAAGCCTGGGCGGCGTTGGAGGAGGCGAATCGGGATCATGCTCCGGCTTACGGCAATGACCGTTGGACGCAACTTGCGGCGGACCACATCCGGGAGCTTTTCGAAACGCCCTGTGAGGTCTTCTTTGTTTTCAACGGGACTGCGGCGAATTCGCTGGCCCTGGCGAGTGCATGCCAGAGCTATCACAGCGCCCTCTGTCACGAGGTGGCGCACGTCGAGCGGGACGAGTGCGGAGCGCCGGAATTCTTCAGCAACGGCACCAAGTTGCTCCTGCTCCCCGGCGAGCACGGCAAGCTGACCCCCGGCGGAATCGACGAAGCCGTGAAACGCCGGACGGATGTTCACTATCCCAAGCCGCGACTCGTGACGGTGACGCAAGCGACCGAGGTGGGAACCTTGTACTCGCCGGGTGAACTGCGGGCCATTGGGGCCATCTCGAAGAGATTGGGGTTGAAATTGCACATGGATGGCGCCCGGTTTGCGAATGCGGTCGCTGCCCTTGGGGTTGAGCCGCGGGAGATTACCTGGCAAGCGGGAGTGGATGTGCTGAGCTTTGGCGGCACCAAGAACGGGACGGCGATTGGTGATGCCGTCGTTTTCTTCAATCTGGAACTTGCTGCGGAGTTTGAGTACCGCTGCAAACAGGCCGGGCAATTGTGCTCCAAGATGCGATTCTTGAGCGCGCCCTGGGTGGGAATGCTTCGGGACGGCGTGTGGCTGAAGCACGGGCGTCATGCCAATGCGATGGCGGCGCTGCTTCATGACCTCGTGGTGGTGATCGCCGGGGTAAAGCTGTTGTTTCCCCGACAGGCGAATAGCGTGTTCGTGGATCTCCCCAAGCCGGTGATCGAACGCCTTTGGGCACGCGGCTGGCTGTTCTATAACTTCATTGGCGAAGGCGGTTGCCGCTTGATGTGCTCGTGGGACACCCAGGAAGAGGACGTTCGTTCTCTGGCCGCCGATCTAGCCGAGGCGATGAAGGGAACTTAACCGTTCGCCTGCCTCTGTCGCCACAGGTCGAAGTGGTATAACGCCACCGCAACGAGCGCGTGCTGGATCCGTCCGCTGGAAACCAGATTCCGCAATTCTCGGATCGGGACAAGTCGAGTGATCAGGTCTTCGCCGGGATCAAATTCCACCTCGTGCATCCGCCGACAGTTCTCGACCAGAAGTGTGTGGCACACGTTGCTCATGATCGCCGCGTTTGGGTTGATGCGGCCGATCAACTGCGGACGTTCGCCAACGTATCCTGTTTCCTCACGAAGTTCTCGAAGCCCGGCTTCCACGGGGTCGGTTTCGTGGCGATCCATCATCCCACCGGGAATTTCCAACTCCACGGCGTCGGACCCATGCCGGTACTGCTCGATCATCACGATCTGCTCATCGGGCGTTATCGCGATGACATTCACCCAGTTCGTTGTATCCAGGACGTAGAAGTCGTGTTTCTGGCCCGTACGAGGGTGGATCTTCACATCCGAACGAATGCTGAAGATGCGGAAATCACCGACGTTTCGGCTCGACACAGTCTGCCAACGCTGGGGCGATGCCTCGTTGATTTCGGACGAACTCACGGCAGATTCAGTCACAGGATTTGGCGTTTCCCAATAGGTTTTCTAAAACAGGAGGGAGTAACGCGCAGTCCTGGCGACGGCAGGAAGCCATGAAGTGAATTCCGTGTCACGAAAAAGTCTTGGGTAAATGAGGGATTACGGTTTTCTGGCCCGGGGTTGTTGGGTCAGAGCGTGAAGTCGATTGAGCGCCAGAGGGCCAGGAATGAGTTCGGGCTGCGTCTCTCCCGGCCAGGTCACTTCCACACGGTCCACGATCGTATTTGTGCCGAGGCCAAACGTCAGCGGGAGTTCGCTTTGCGAAAGGTAACTCCGCGTGGGCATGACCTGGCGCCATTGAGATTCTTTGCCGGCGACGACATGAACCCAGGCCCCGATGGCTTCGTGGTTCGAGGGGGTGCCGTGCAGTTTCAGGCGGAGCCAGTGAGCGCCGGGGGCAAGGTCATTCCGCAGGAGAACGGGCGGGCCGTTCAGCGAGGTGAACACACAGTCCAAATCTCCATCCCCATCCAGGTCGGCGAACGCACTGCCGCGCCCCACAATCGGGCGGAAAAGATCGGAGCCCACTTGATGGGTGCTGACGGCTAGCATGCCGGCATTCCCCGCATTCCAGTAAAGTTGGGCGGACTGCTCGTACCGCTGGCCGTGCTGGATTTTGCCAATTTCCTCTTCGAGATGCCCGTTGACGCTCATCAGGTCCAGGCGGCCGTCGAGGTCGTAGTCAAAGAAGAAAACGCCGAATTTCAGCGGATCACGGCTCGGCCCGCCGATCCCCCAAGAAATCGCCTCATCGTTGAATTGCATCGGTTCGTTCTGGGCCACGTAAAACGCCGTCATTTCATTTGCGAAATTGCCGATGGCCACAGCGATCTTTCCGTCGCGGGTAAAGCGGACCGCATCGACGCCCATGGCTCCGCGTGTATTCCCGTAGCTGTCGAAGGCGAGCCCGCTCGCGGCGCCCACTTCCTTGAAGGATCCATTTTGCTGATTTTCAAAAACGAAGTTCTGTACCGTGTCATTTGCGACTACGAGGTCGATCCAACCGTCGCCATTGAGATCAATCGGCACGATGCCTAGGGTTTTTGCGGCAGGAACACCGGTGTTCGGGTTCTTCACCTGAACACCCGCGGCTGCAGATTCTTCCGTGAAATGGCCATTGCCATCGTTTCGGTACAGGTGCGGGAAGGCTCCCTGGAAATTCATCGGCGGCCCGTAGGCCCGTGCGCCGCCCGTCAGCTTGTAGCCGACCTCCGCGTCGATCTCCCGCGACCAGCGCACATAGTTCCCGACATAGAGATCCAAGTCGCCGTCATTATCGTAATCGAACCACGCTGCTGCCGTGCTCCAGTCGCGCGGGTCACCTCCGACCCCCGCCGTGACCGTTACGTCCTGGAACGATTTTCCTCCGTCGTTGTGCAGCAATCGGGCGCCCCCCACGCCGGTGATCAGCACATCGACCCAACGGTCTCCGTCGTAGTCCCCCACAGCAACTCCCATTCCGTAGAACGACCGCTCCAGGTCGGGAATCCCAGTGACTTCCGTGAAATGAATGGCTCCTCCGATTTCCGTGTCGTTCCGGTAGAGGACGATTCCTGGCACCCGTGGAGCCTCCGCAGAGGTTTGCTTCCATGGCCAGGGGGAG
>SIBK01000005.1 GCA_009695205.1 Pedosphaera sp.
GGGGCTGTGAAAGGACTTAACAACAAGATTCGAGTGACCACCCGACGAGCCTACGGCTTTCGGACATATTGAGCACTGGAAGTAGCTCTATATCAAAGTCTTGGAGAACTACCTGTACCGCAACCACCCACAGATTCTGCTGAAGAGGCTGAATTGATTTGCCGGGGCGTTTGCTCTAGGAAGGGACTCCTTGACCCCCGACGATCCGAAAATCTCTGGAGTTATCTTCAGGCGCGATATGAGGGCGCGGGTGTGGCTCGTCTCCTGTTTTCGCAGGGGCGGTGCGTTTCACCCGATGGCTTCGAGGTTTACCACGTTCGTTTGGCGCCGCTTTGATTCCTTCGGAGGTGATGTGGCGCAGGGCGGGGTCGATGGAAGTGGAGTATGAAAATACGGCGATCGATTGTTTGGGCGGGGATTTTAGGAGCTGTGGCCCTTGCCAGCTGATCCTTTCTTCGTGTTCCACGGTTCAACGGACGGTATTGGCTCCCCCTGAGATCGTGGGGGCAACCTACGCAGGCAACAAGGTCTGTGCGGACTGTCACGCAACCGTTACGCGCGGCTTCTCGGCGAGCGTCCATGCGCGCCTGCATTTTGAAGGCTCACCCATAGCGGGTCAGAGCGGCTGCGAATCGTGCCATGGTCCGGCCAGCAAACACGTCCAGGCCGGCGGAGGGCGAGGCAAGTTCATTGTCAACCCGCGCCAGGATGCGGCGACTTGTTTTCAGTGTCATCTCGATGTGCATGCCGCGTTCAAGTTGCCTCAGCACCATCCCGTGACGGAGGGGCGGATGAATTGTGCGCAATGCCACGATCCGCATGGCGCGGACATCATGAAGCCGGCCGGGGGTCTGGCAATGGCCTGGCTGAACCAATCGTGCGCGCAATGTCATCGCGACCAGGCGCGGCCGTTTGTGTTCGAGCACGAGGCGCTGCGCGAGGGCTGCACCGTCTGCCACAACCCCCACGGGTCCATCAACGCGAAGTTGCTTGTCCAGCGCGATAATAACCTCTGCCTCCGCTGCCATGCGCAGCTGCAGTCGAGCGCGAACCGCATCTTCATCGGCAAAACAGATCATACAACGCGCGGCGACACATCGCTGCGGATCGGCACCTGCTCGACCGCCGGATGCCATACGGCCGTGCACGGATCCAATGTGAATCGCACGCTGCTCTATTGAAAGTCACCCGCTCCGCGAGCCGTTCGCGGCTCACGAACATCGATGAATCCCGTCCTCCAGTCTCGTCCGCCTTATCGGATTGCACTTGCGTGTTGTGGGGTTTGGGTGGCGCTCGGCGCGCTGATTTCTCCGGCGACGCATTCGGCGGAATTCGACGAGAGCAAGCTCCCGCCGCCGGCAAAGGGTGATGTAACATTCGACCGAGACATAAGACCCATTTTTGAAGCGAGCTGCTTTCGATGTCATGGGCCGGAGAAACCGAGGAGCAAATTTAGCCTCGTTCAACGCGACGGCGCGATCAAGGGGGGTGCGAACGGTGTGGATATCCTGCCAGGACAGAGTGGCGCCAGCCCCTTGATCCATTATGTGGCGCGGCTGGTTGAGGACATGGAGATGCCGCCGCCCGACAAAGGCGAGCCGCTCACACCCGAACAGGTCGGCCTCCTCCGCACGTGGATCGATCAGGGTGCGCCCTGGTCCGGAAACACGAATGCGTCCGCAAGCCAGCTAACGTACTCGCTCACGCCCTTCATGCAGTGATCACCGTGAGCAGCAACGAGCGCAAGTTTCGCGGACATTCCTGGACGCGAGATGGTTGGTCCGGCGGTGTGTTGGATTTTTGACTCGAGGAGAAGCGCGCCGAGGGCAAGACATTGAGCATCGAAGGGCGGGCGATCGCGAATCAAGACGATTATCGGATCGCACTGGCCGGCGACAAGGCGGACGTAGGATTCTTCCGCGGCGGCTACGAACAGTATCGGAAGTTCTTCGACGACACCGGCGGCTACTATGCGCCGTTCATGCCTTCCTCATTCGCGTTGGACCGGGATTTGTCGCTTAAGATGGGACGGGCGTGGTTCGATGTCGGGCTGACGTTGCCCGACTGGCCACGAATAGTAATCGGCTACGAGTATCAATTTAAGAATGGCACCAAGCCGACATTGCAATGGGGGCAGGCGGCGTTCGGGGTCGATCCGGCGGTTGTTCGGGGGATATACCCGGCGTCGAAGGAAATCGATGAGCGGACGCATATTCTCAAGTTCGACCTGACGCATGAGATTCGCGGGGTTTCGATTGAGAATAGTTTTCGCGGCGAGTTCTATGACCTGCGAACGACGCGGCTCAACGCGAATTTCATCTCAACGGAAACTGATCGTTTTATGCGGTTCCAGGAAGGCTATCAGCACTTCCAGGGTGCGAACATGTTCCGGTTGGAGAAACATGTCCTGGACTGGCTGTTGATTTCGGGCGGCTACCTGTATTCGAAACTGAACGCTGACGCGACGTTTGCGCAGGTGGAGATCATTGACCTGAGATCGCCCGGCCCGTCCTTTTTCCGGGAGGACCAGGCCTAGCAGATCCTGTTGAGCCGCGAGTCGAGTGTCTTCAACGCCAACGCGTTGCTCGGGCCGTGGCAGGGCCTGACCTTTTCAGCGGGCGTCCAGCCGGAATGGACGCGTCAGGAAGGCCTCGGCTCCTTGCTGGCGTTCGGTTCGGTGCCGACGAGTCTGACGAGCGATTCCTCCAAAACCGCCGTGGAGCAGAATTTCGCGCTCCGGTACACCGCGATTCCGTTCACCGTGCTATACGTGGAGGGGCGCTATCAGCAGGAACGCTTTGATTTGGATGAGCGCCAATTCTCCGACCAGGCCGGGGATGACGGCTCGCACAGCTATTTCGGCTTTCAGCGTGCTACCGAGGCCACGACGGATCGGAAGGAGCATCGCGTCGGATTTTCCGTTTCACCGTGGCCGCGCGTTTCGCTCAATGCCCACTACCGACACCGCAACCGGCCCAGCGACTATGACCACGAGCAGGATTTCGGCGGCTTCGATGAGAACGGCGCTCCGTCGCCCGGCCTCGGCGGTGTGGATGCAGACGGCAATCTCATCCCCGGCCACGCCAACGGTTATCCCGCATTCATCCGCGCGCGCGATCTCGCAAGCGATGAAGTGGAAACCAAGCTGGTATTGCGTCCCGTTACCTGGATGAAGGCGACCTTGAAATATCAGCTGATTGCCAGTGACTTCCATACCACAACGGATCCGGCGGTCGATCCAGCGACCGAAGTGACGATGCCCGGTTCGGCGTCGCCCGGAGGTAGAATTTTGTGGGCAATTCCGACGCGCACATCTACAGCCTTAACACCACGCTCACGCCGTGGTCGCGGTGGTATTCATCCACGACGTTTGTCTACAGCGATTCGCGAACCGTCAGCGGAGTCAATAACAAGAGTTATCTCGTTCCGTATCGCGGCGGGACGTTTAGTCTCATGACCAGCGGGACCTTTGTGCTCGATGCCCGAACAGATTTGAGCGCCGGGTATTCCTTTTCACACGCGGATTTTCGCCAGCACAACGCGAGCGATGGGCTGCCCCTCGGGATCGTATATACGTTGCATGGATTGCAAGCCGGGGTCACGCGACGTTTCAAACATGTCGTCTCGAGCAACCTACAATACGGCTTCTACAACTATCGGGAACCAACAGGTGGGACCGCCCAGGACTACACAGCCCACGCGGTGTTCGCCTCGATCACCCTAAAATGGCCCGGTGAGCGTTGACGCGTCCGCATGGGTGAGGTAATACCCAACGCGCTAGGAATAAAACACGGTGCGATGCCTCCAACTTAAAACGTATTCTTGAAAACTCAACTTCTCCGACGCGCGCAACGCTTGCTGGCCGCTTGCTTGTTCTCCGTACTCGGGTCGCTGCTGGCCGGCGCGGCCAATTTTATCGTGACCCTATCCGGTTTTTCTTTCTCGCCACAAACCGTGACGATCACCGCCGGCGATTCGATCACGTTTACTAACAAAGGCGGATTTCACAATGCCACCTGCCAGGACGCCGTCCGGCGTGCGGTTTGAAGACCGCGAAGGACGCCCCCTGGGGAGCCACGACGACGTTTAATTCGGTCGGTGTGTTCAAGTATCGCTGCACAATTCACTCCCAAAACTTCAGCTCAGGCATGATCGGGTCTGTAACGGTAAATCCTCGGGTTAACATCCGGCCGACGATCACTCTCACCAATCCTCCGCCTGGCGCGGTCTTCACTGCGCCCGCCAATGTCGCGCTGGGAGCGAGTGCGTCGGACCCCGATGGAACCATCAAACAGGTCGAATTCTTCCAGGACGGCGTTCGAATCGGTGTCGATGCCGTTGCCCCGTACGTGGCGACCGCCACAGCCCTTGCTTCGGGAAGCTACACTTTTTCAGCCGTCGCTACAGACGACACAGGCGCTTTCACGACCAATGCCATTGCGGTCAAAGTCAACCAGCCGGCGGGGCCGATCACTCTTTCTAATCCGGCGGTCCTGAATGGAGAATTTCGTGTCACGGTTAACGGCACCGTGCTGAACGCGTCCTACGAGCTACAAGTCTCGGCGAACTTGATGGACAATTTTTCCGCGCCCGCGGCAGTTGTTTTTAACGGTGCGGCCAACCCCATCCCGCTGGTCGTCCCCGGTGGTGCTGGTGGCGCGGCGAAATACTAGCGAGTGAAGGCGAAGTAACCTTGCTTGAAATGAGAGCTGCGGTCCATGCACACCGTTGTTTGCAGTCGACCCTAAAAGACTGCTTCAATGACGGGCATGTCGATGAATGTGATTCGGGTTGTGGGAGCCCGGCAGCATAACCTCAAGAATCTGACGCTGACGATCCCCCGGGATCGGTTGGTGGTTTTTACCGGGCCGAGCGGTTCGGGGAAGTCTTCCCTGGCATTTGACACGTTGTTTGCGGAGGGACAGCGAAAATACGTTGAGTCTCTCTCGGCTTACGCCCGTCAATTTCTCGATCAGATGGAGAAGCCGGAGGTTGACCGTATCGAGGGATTGTCCCCAGCCATCGCCATTGAACAGCGCACGAGCGGGGCCAATCCGCGTTCGACCATTGCCACGACGACGGAGATCTACGATTACCTCCGACTTTTGTACACCAATGCCGGCCAGTCCCATGATCCAGCCTCGGGCACCCCAGTAACGCATCAGTCTACGAGCGAAATCGTGGACAAGCTCCTGTTAATGCCGGCGCGAACGCGACTAATGCTCCTTGCTCCGGCGGTCGATGGGCAACGGGGAGAATTCCGAGACGTGCTGGAGCGATTTTCTCGCGAGGGGTTTGTTCGGGCTCGAGTTGACGGGCAAGTCCTGGAGTTGGTTGCCAACAAACTGCCACGGTTGGACCCCAAGCAGGCTCACACCATCGAAGTGGTGGTGGACCGTCTGGTGCTTGCGGAGGGTATTCGCACGCGTCTGACCGATTCTGTGGAAACCGCTTTGAGATGGGGTGATGGACGATTGCTGGCCCTGCACCAGGCGGAGCTTCCGGCAGCCCGGGCAGCGGGCCCGGAACGATCCCAGCGCGGGCCCGCGTTGACGTCTCCTGTCGGAGCCTCGGACAGCTGGACAGAGACTTTACACAGTAACCGCCTGTATTCGCCGGCGACGGGGAAGTCTTTTGAAACGCCAACACCTCAGCATTTCTCGTTCAATTCACCGCGCGGCGCCTGCCCGGTCTGCCTGGGGTTGGGGCAAAAGCTTGTATTCGACCCTGCCTTGGTGGTTCCGGATGATACCAAGACGTTGGAGGACGGCGCGGTGCAACCCTATCGCCGGCTTGGCGGGAAGCGCATGGCCACTTACTATAAGAGTCTTCTCAAGGGAGTCGCCTCGAAATACGGGGTGGAGATGACCCGACCCTGGAAAGCATTACCGGTGTCGTTCCGGAAAAAACTGATGCACGGCACGGGCGATGAGGAGGTTGAATTCACTTTTCTGCGAGTGGGGAAAGCCAGTCCCACGACGCGACCCTTCGAGGGGGTAATACCGAATCTCCAGCGGCTCTATGCGGAAAGCGAGAGCGAGTTTACCCGGAATCGCCTCAAGGCTTATATGACATTATATCCGTGCGATGCCTGCATGGGTCGGCGCCTAAAGCCGGAGATTCTCGCGGTGACGTTGCCGGTGCCGGATCCCCGGTTCGCATCGGCCCGGGATCCGGCGTCGCTCGTGCCAGGAATCAGCATCGCCGGCTTTTGCGGTCTCTCGATCGATGCGGCGATCGAGTTTATGAAATCCGTGCCGTTGACAGAATTTCAGCGAAAGGTGGTGGGTGAGGTGGTGACCGAGATCAGAGCTCGGTTGGGGTTCCTGCGCCAAGTGGGGCTTGGCTACCTGACGCTGGATCGAGAGAGCGGGACGTTGAGCGGTGGGGAGGCACAGCGGATTCGACTTGCGACTCAGATTGGAGCGGGTCTGGTGGGTGTGCTTTACATCCTGGATGAACCGAGCATTGGCCTGCATCAGCGTGACAACGAACGCCTCCTGGCGACGGTGAAGCATCTGCGCGACCTTGGGAATTCCGTGATCGTCGTAGAGCATGATGAAGAGACGATCCGGGCGGCGGATCATCTGGTGGACCTGGGTCCTGGGGCCGGGGTCCGTGGGGGAGAGATTGTAGCCCAGGGAACGGTTGCAGAAGTGCTGGCGAATCCGCAATCGGTGACCGGCCGCTACCTTTCTGGAGCATTGGAGATACCCGTTCCGAAGAATCGTGTGTCGCCGCGCACGGACCGGGGTTGGATTGAAATCCTGGGAGCGAGAGAAAACAACCTTCGTAACATCGATGCGCGGATTCCATTAGGCACTCTGACGTGCATCACGGGAGTGAGTGGCAGTGGAAAATCAACGCTCGTGGATGACATTTTGCGGCGGGCCCTGTTTCGGAAATGGTACGGATCGAAGGAACGTCCGGGTCTGCATCGGGAAATCCGGGGCATCGAGTCCCTGGAAAAGTGCATTGTCATCGATCAAGCGCCGATTGGCCGAACGCCTCGGAGCAATCCCGCAACCTACACCGGGATGTTCGGGGCCATTCGGGATCTTTTTGCTTCACTACCGGCCGCCCGGGTGCGCGGGTATCAAGCAGGGCGCTTCAGCTTCAACGTCAAAGGTGGGCGTTGTGAAAAGTGTGAGGGAGAGGGGGTATTGAAGATTGAGATGCACTTCCTACCACCGGTATATGTGACCTGCGAGGGGTGCGGCGGGAAACGCTACAACCGGGAAACCCTTGAGATGACCTACAAGGGGTTGAACATCGCGGACGTTTTGGAATTAACAGTGGACGAAGCGGTGGTATTCTTTCGGGCGGCTTCCAAACTTCACGACCCGTGCCTGACACTGGCCGAAGTTGGCTTGGGATATTTGAAACTGGGTCAGGCTGCGACGACTCTTTCGGGAGGCGAGGCCCAGCGGTTAAAACTGGCGGCCGAATTAGCCAGGCGCCAGAATGGTCGGGTACTTTACCTGCTGGATGAACCGACCACAGGCTTACATTTTCAGGACATCTCGAGATTGCTGGACGTCCTCTTCAAGCTTCGTCAATCCGGCAACACATTGGTCGTGATCGAACATAACATGGAGGTGATTAAGACAGCGGACTGGATCCTGGATCTCGGTCCGGAAGGGGGGGCAGGTGGAGGGAGGATTGTTGCGGAGGGAACACCGGAACAGGTGGCAGTGGTTCCCGAGAGCCACACGGGACAGTTTTTGAGTCGCGTGTTGGCGGGCCGACGAGGATCCTTCTCAGCATGATCCGGCCCGCCGTCCTCATTCTGGGATTGCTCCTGACAGGATGCCTTCTGCCAGGGCGGACTGCATTGGGGCAGCCCGCGGAGACAGAGGAGCAGTTGGCGTTCAAGGCGGCGGCCCGGGCGATGGAGGACGGGAACTATGAGCGGGCGATGAATGAGTTTCGCGAGTATGGCAAAAAGTTTCCTGAGTCTGCGCGGATTGCGGATGCAGCGGAACGGGCTTGGTTGTCGGAAGCCGAGCTCGCTCTGGAACGGACCAATCTGGGAGTGGCGGCGAAACTGTTCGAAAGCTTTCCTGGGAAGTTTCCTCAATCGGAGCGAAAGGGGATCGCCACAGTGGGTTCGTCAGAGACCGCACGGCGGGCCGGTCAGTTGGCGCGAGCAAAGGAGTTGCTCATGGCCGAGAAGGGCGGGTTCCAAGTTGCGCTTGCCGCAGGGCAGCCCCCGGGAGTTCTGCTGCGCGGATTGTTGTTGCTGTCCGAACTCGAAGCGGAACAGCGCGAATACGCGGCGGCGGAAGTTTATTTGCGGCAGGCCACCAACTACGTTCAAGGGCCGACCGATGCCTGGAGGCGACTCGGGGTACAATTCAATGCTCGGAGCGACGCGGCCAACTGGGCGGGCGCCCGCGACACGGCGCGGCTACTTCGCGATCTCGGCACCAACGAGATTTTGGTTGCACATCGGCCCGAAGCGACGGCGATGCTTGGACGCGCGCTAACGGCGCTGGGGGAGAATGATGAGGCGATCCGGGTCTGGCAGGAGAATCTGGCCGTGGGTCTCCCGGTGGTCTTGCGGACAGAGGCGGCCTCGCGACTCGCAGAGATTCAGATCAGCCTTGGCCAGTTAACCCCGGCACGGGAGACATTGGAAGCGTACCTAAGAGAAAATCTGTCCGATGCGGGCGCAGCCGGAGTGCGACTTCAACTCGCGCGAGTGCTGCTGCAACAGGCCCTCACCATGACTAACGCCGGCGGCGGGCTCAGCACCCCCGGGTTGGTCCAAATTGTTCGTGCCTCAGGGTTGTTCGAGCGGGTGGCGACCAATGGCGGTCCAGCAATTCTGACCGGAGCTGCCTGGCTGGGAAAGGGCTGGTGTCGTTGGGAGGAGTATGGCGCGGGCGGTGGCACCAATCGCCTTGAGGACGCCGGGGCTGCGTTTCTGCGAGCGGCCAGCCAGCTGCCTTTTTCCCGGGATCAACAGACCGCCTTCTTCAAGCTCGCGGATGTTCAATTGGCGATCGGCCAATCCTCTCTGGCCTTCACCAACTACGAACGCGTGGCTGGAGGTTATAGCAATGTAAGCGGGTTAGATCCTGTTTTGGAGCAGTCCGCCCGACTCCAGGCGGCTGTATCGGCCGCGGATTGTGGATTTCAAGGGCCCGCATCAACGTGGTTGAGGCGATGGGTCACCCACGAACCGCCCGATTCCGATCTGGCTCGCGGTATACTTCTGGTGACGCAGACGCTCGAGAAGAGACAGTTGAGGGCGGATGCCCGCGCGGTTCTACAGCAGGAAATGCTGGAATCAGGACGATCTATCACAATTAAGCCCGTTCTTCAACTTGCCTTGGCCAGTTCCTATCAGCGCGACGAGGAATGGGATAGGGCGCTAACGGTTTTGAGTGACTGGCTCGCGCGGTTTACAACCAACGAATCCGCTCCACAGGTGGCGGTGGAACGGGCGCTGACTGCCGAGCGGGCGGGACGTCTGACCAATGCTGTGGCAATGTTTGCCGAGCTGGCGACCTTATATCCAACCAATAGTCACGCCCTGCTTGCGCAGCTCTGGCTCGGGGATCACTACTATGCTCGGCAGGAGTTCCAAAAGGCTGAGGTGGCGTACCTCGTAGTGCTCACTAATTCATCCTGGCGAGGCCGGCCCAATTGGCACCATGCACGATTACTCGCCGCCCGATCGGCTCTCGAACAACGGACGCCCGCCGGCCTTGCGAACGCCCGCGGCTATCTCACGAATCTGCTGAGCGATCTGTCGTGTCCGACCAATCTGCTGGCTCAGGGCTATGTTGCCCTGGGCGATCTGCTGCGACGCGAACCACCGGCGCTTGAGGCAGATGGGTTGCAAAATTTCCGCGAGGCCATCATCGCGTATTCCAAGGTGCCTTCGATGGACAACACCGGTGAGCTCGCGCTCGCGGCGTGGGGGGCAGTCGGCGATTGCCACCTTACGTTGGCGGCGAAATATCCCAATAGCTACGGCGCCGCGTCGGAGGCCTACCGAAAGGTTGCGGATGCGCCGAACTCGGGCGTGACCGTCCGATCAAGAGCTCGCGTGGGACTCGGAATTGTCGCCCAAAAACAGGGGCAACGTGAGCCGGCGCTCGGACATTTCCAAGATGTCTTCTACGGAAAAATTCTCCGCCCCGGTGAAGTGCTGGATCCATTCTGGCTGCGAACATCGGGGCAAGCCGCCGCGAAACTGCTCGAGGAAATGGAACGGTGGGAAACCGCATCCCGGGTCTATGAACGCCTCGCCATCCAGCTTCCGTCAGACAGGGTGGTGTTTGATGCGGAGGTTGCCCGGTGCCGGGAACTGATCAACAAGACCCGCCCGGAGTAATTGACTCCCCAAGGGGTTCACCCGAGACGGTGACGAAATTCCCGACAGGCTTTGGCAGGATCGGCGTGGTTGAGAATTGCCGACACCACACACGCACGCGTCGCACCCGCAGACAACACCGAATCCAGATTTTCCAGATGGATTCCGCCAATGGCGAACCACGGCAACGTCAGATGAGCCGCCGCCCATCTTACATAGTCCAGAGTAACTCCGGGCCGGCCGGGCTTGGTTGGGGTCGGAAATACCGGCCCGACCGCCACGTAAGCCGCCCCAGCGTTCACCGCCCGGTGGGCATCGTCTGGACCATGACTGCTCAACCCGGCCCGAGGCGGCTGCGGGCCCGATAAACCCAGGTCCGCGACATGATGTCGCTGGCCGGTAAAAAAATCCTGCTGCCCGAGATGGCAAAAAGAGGCCCCCACCTCGCGGGCTATCGCCGGATGATCGTTGACTACCAGATGAACGCCGGATCGCTCAGTAACGGATTTGAGTTCGCGGGCGACCGGCAGGATCTGGTTCGGCATCCAGTCCTTGCAACGGAGTTGGATCAGGTCCGCTCCCCCGTCACACAGAGATCGGGCGATTTCTACCGGCGACCGTCCGTGCAGGTAGGCCGAGTCGACGAATGCGTATAAACGACAATCGATGAGCGGCTTCAAAGCAGGGGATCAAAGTATTCGCTGGCCAGTGCAGCCTGGTCGAGGATTTGGCGGACCCGCTTGTTTCGGAGGGATTCTCCGTGCGCATCCATGAAAGTAAAATTAACGCGCCCGTTGTGGACAAGGAAGACGCCGCTGTCCCTCGCAGTGCCGTCCGGATGAAATGCCGCATTCCTCATGGTTTTTGGATCCTCGTTGACGTAGAGCACTTTCGTTGCGGCATTGCGGACGTTGCCCAGGCGGACACTCCTCTGATGGGCTTCAGTTTCCACCCATCCGTTGAGGCTGAAGTTGACCCTCAGAGCGGCGCCCAATAGCCCGGTGCTCGGACAGCGGTAGACCGGAAATGAGTTGGTGAAACGCTCCGAATAGGGCAATCGCTGCCCGCCGGTGACGTAATTGAACACAGATCCTGCTTCGGCATGAAATCCGAAGGCTGTACGCTTCCATGTCGTGCGGTTAAGCAAATCCGCGGTGCTTTGCCCACCAAATAACCAATCCGGACCCAGGTTGCGATCTTCACCCCCCGGCCAGGGCAATCGATCGTCGTTGTCGCCGGCATAGAGGATCGTGCCAATCGAGATCTGGCGCATGTTGCTCCGGCACACCGTGGCGAGCGCGGCCCCTCTGGCACCGGTGAGAGCTGGCAATAACATTGCTGCAAGGATGGCGATCACGGCGATGGTGACGAGGAGCTCAATTAACGTAAAGGCTCCTTGACCGGCGCTCGAATTGCAGATCCGGATCTTCGAAGAGTTCCGCACGGAGCACATGATCTTAGAAGGCATCGAGAACTAGGATGGCGAAGTGAGATCGCTCCATCTATCTGCTCTCGCGTAACGTAAGCTGACGCCAAGCGGGTCCTAGTCAATGGAGATCTTTCCAAAAAAAATGAGCCGGAATCATATCGATCCCGGCCCCGGCGAAACGGTGGAAAGTAGTCTATCGGAGCACCGAAGTCCGTTTTCCAACCCAGAGGCTGTCCTCCTTGTTGTCAGCGGTTACCGCCATGGCGTGTCCATGCCAGGCCGCGTCCGTCTCCTTTAGGCCAGGATTATTGTACCGGGCGGACTTCCAGCGCTTGGACTCAGCGTGGGCATCGACGAACGCGTAGGTGGAGCTTCGTCCATGCTGATTTCCAGGCACATGATACGTATCCGTCGGGACATTGTTGGCGCCCAGGTGCGTTCCGTAGAATGGCTGGCAAACACTGTACGGATGGATCTCGCCAAAACTAAATATGTCCGAAGGGCTCGGGCAGTCCGAAGACTTGCGGAAGATTTGGTATTTGGTCGAATCGGGTTGTGAATTGTGCTGGGCTGTCCCAAGCCACCCGACGTACGAATTCAAGCCGTAGCTGCGAACCTGGAGCTCTTTGGTGCCACTGGCATCGATCTTCAGCTTTTCGCCGGGGCAACGGAAACTGGCTTTCGCCATATACGGACCTAGAACTGAATACTCCTTTAAGACGAGCGCCTGGGCGGTCTTGGTGGTCATCCGGCTGCCGTCGCGTCCCGTGGTCCACAGCGCGGCCGGCGGGAGTCCAGTCGGAATCACGCCCGTCACGGGATTTGGCAAAGGCCGACCGTCATCTGCGCCATTTGGCGGAAGCGCATCAGCGAACTCGGAGGAGTACAGAGCCCCCGCGAGGCTAAGTTGTTTCAGATTATTCACGCAGGAGATCGATGTCGCCTTCTCCTTCGCCTTGGCCAGTGCCGGAAGCAACATACCAGCGAGGATCGCAATAATTGCAATCACCACGAGAAGTTCGATCAGCGTAAATCCCTGCCGGCTGGGGCACGTCGGGTTTGATGCAGCCTTCATTGTGTTTAAAGTATATTTCGTGTTTGCTTCAGCAAAAGCTAGCCTGAGATCGCGTCAATGCAACTCGGAAAGCAACTGTTCCATTTCCAGCTGGGGATCTTGATGGTGCTGGACAATCGCCAGTTCACGAGCGCGGGTAAAAGCTGCCCGGGCCGCTTCCCGATGCCCGAGGTTCAGTGCGCATTTTCCCAAGAGGATCTGCACCACCATCCACTCCGGCTTCTTTTGGAGTGCCTCCCCGAGGTGGATCTGCGCATCGCCATAGTCGCCCCGATCGAACAATGCCTTTCCGAGGCTGAAGCGAGCAAGCTCGTTCTGTGGATGTTGTGCAACTAGGTGTCGTTGGCGTTCAAGGGGATCCATGGAATGTATAGGGGGCGATCGTTCTTTTAGATATCAACCGGCAACGGGCATCGTCGTCGGCGTAAAAGCGACCACAAGGCTCCCGCTTGAGGCAATCGAAGCCAGGAAGCGACTCCAAAGTAAACGGCGCCGGCAGCCATCATGGGCATGAAAACCACGGCCGCTCGCGCGAAAACCACCTGAATCACTGAAAACCGATGTGGAACCCCGGGAGCAAGATGGGACGGCAGGATGAATCGTTCCACCGGAAAAATTGGCTCTAACCCGCGGTAGACAGCCACGGCAGCAACGCCCGCCAAAGCGGTGACACCGACGACGAGTGCAGCATTTCGGGCTAAAGCCTTCAGACCGAGCTTTGGGAGGGCTCGTCGGAGCGCATAAATTAGCAGACCGGTGTTGAGCATGGCACTTAACGTGTTCGCCAAACCCAGACCTGCCTGCCGGAGCGGTGTCATCAAAATCACCACCAGGAGGAGGTTCACAACGAGGCAAACGACGCTGATTTTCATCGGAGTTCCGGTGTCTCCCAACGCGTAAAAGGATCGGGAAAGGATATTGTTCAGCGAGAAAGCAAGGAGGCCGGGCGCGAGGAACTGAAGTGCAGCCGCCGCCAACGGCGTCGCCAGCGGGTCGAAATAGCCGTACTCGAAGAGAAGTCGGATGATCGGCCGTGCCAGCACGAGCAGGAGCACCGCCGCGAGGCTGTTCAGAAAGAGCACGTGCCGAACTCCTTCTTCAAGCGTGGCGCGAAACTCGGGGAACTTCTTCTCCGCCGCGAGCCCGCTCAATTCTGTCAATAGGTACGTCGCCAGTGAAATCCCGAACACTCCCTGCGGCAATTCCATGAGTCGCACTGCGGTATTGAAGGAGGACGCAATCGAGACTCCGACATCAATTGCGAGCCAGTAGCTGATGGAGACGTTGATCTGAAAGGCGGCCACACCGATCGTCGCGGGACCCATTCGTCGAGCGACCTCGCGAACCGTGGGGTCGGTCCAGGGAGTTACCCAGGCCGGCCGGTACCCCTCTCGCCACAGCGCCGGAAGTTGAAAGGCGCCTTGCGCAACGCCAGCCACCAGCACACCGATTGCGAGCCCAAACACCTGCGATTGGCGGCTGCTGCCAAACCATCGCTGCCCCCATCCGCTCGCCAGCACAAACACCGAGGCGATCATTACCACGTTCAGCATCGCGGCCCCCAATGCCGGCAGGAAAAATTGTCCGCGAGCATTGAGAACTCCGATGAAAACCGCCGTCGCACAGATCAAAATCACATACGGAAACATCACCCGCAGGAGACGCAGCATCAGCTCATGACGAAGGTCGAGTTCTCCGGAAACGGGGTCCCTGGAGTTCGTCAATGCCTGCGGAATAGAATTGGACAATCGCCCTTGAACGAACGGGCCTGTCCCTTTGGCCGATTCCTTCAGCCGGTTCGAAAATACAGGGAGATCCTGCATCGCAATGGCCGTCTGCCTCGGTGAACTCCACCACAGCAGGCCTGTGACACCGGCAATGCCGAGCACGGTTACGGCGACACAAATCATCACCACGCCGCAGAGCACGGCGTTGGTCGCGCGCCACATGCCCACAATGTCTCCGGCTCGCTCGCGTGTCTTAAAAATCGGAACAAACGCCGCCGTCAATGCCCCTTCGCCCAGGAAACGTCGGAAGAGATTCGGAATAATGAAGGCCGCATAAAAGGCATCCGCCACCGCGGTGACGCCCATAAACCAGCTGTAAGACAATTCGCGGACGAACCCCAGAATCCGGCTGAGCAGTGTGGCCGCCGCTGCCGCACTCGACGACTTCAACATCCGCGACATGGTCAGAAACTACTCCGACTGCAGGAAGTGTGTCGGGTGGACTTCATCCGTGCGCGGCTTCCGTTTTGGTTGCCGGCTTGCGAGAGTAGGGCGAATGCAGGTTGAAATAGATTCCGCACAAGGGCTGCTCGGTTTCGGTTTGGCTCAGTATGATGGTGACATGAGAGTCGAGGGCAATCCCATGGCGCATGTTGGCACCGCGGCTCTGATAGGCCTTGATGGCCTTTTCCATCAGAGATTGAAGCGAAACCGCCGCTTCCTCCGGGATCTTCTCGAGACAGACCACATGCCGGTCGTAGGATTTCAACGCCGTCGCGATCTCATTCTTAAAACAGTCTGCCGTCAGTTCCACAGCACGGACCCTAGTCCGGCCTGTTCAATTGGTAAAGCGGGCTGATGCGCGATCAGCAGTTCAAGCGTCACCCCGTAGTCGCGGACGGGAGTCCGTGCGATTCTCTTGTATCAGCCGATGAGGCATTTTCGAAATTTCATCAACCCCCCGTGCGTGAAACACTTGAATCGAGGTGAGGTGTTGGCTACCTAGTGTGGATGAATCGAAGGGTGCCGACCTGGATGCCGGCGACGGGAGTTATTTTGCTGCTTTGGACCCTGCTGTTTTGGCAAGTGAGTCCGAATTGGTCGGTGCTGCCTCAGTATAATTTTGGCTGGCTGATGCCCATCCTCGGAGCCTACCTGTGGTGGGGGCGCTGGCAAACCCGCCCGGAACCGGGACTCCGCGGATCTTCTTGGATTGCGGGCGTTTGTCTCGGGCTGATATTGCTGAGCTATGGGCCACTGCGATTGACCCAAGAGTCTAACCGAGATTGGCAGCTGGTGAGTTGGGGGCTGGCGGGGGTGGCGGTGTTGGGCAGCCTGACGGTGGTGTTCCTGGCCGGCGGCTGGCCGTGGGTCTGGCATTTCATTTTTCCCGTCATGTTTCCGCTGCTGGCGGTGCCGTGGCCGAGCAAGATCGAGCAGCCGGTCGTTCTGGGATTGATGGAATTTGTGGCGATGATCGCGTCCGAGGCGCTGACGTGGGCAGGCATTCCAGCGATTCAGGAGGGAAATGTCATTGTCACCAGCGCCGGTCCGGTGGGCGTGGATGACGCTTGTAGCGGAGTCCAATCGTTTCAGGCGTCTGTGATGATGTCTATGTTTCTGGGTGAGGTTCTGAATCTGGCGAGGGCTCCGCGGGCGGGCTTAGTCCTCTTTTCCATGAGTTGGGCATTCTTTGGCAACTTAGTTCGAACCTTGCTCCTGGGCTGGCAATCGCATGTGGGAGGGTCGAAGGCGTTGAACGCCTGGCACGATCCGGCGGGGTACATCGCAATGATGGCGTGCTATGCCGGGATCATTGGCGCTGCTCTGTGGCTTGCGCGCGGCATTGCGTCGCCAGCGTCGGCAACACCGTTGGGACGGTCGCGAAGGTTCGCAGTATTGCCGGCGTTAGCGGTGGCTGGTTGGATGGGATTTGTTGAGATAGCGACGGAGTGGTGGTATCGGCGCGATGAGCGGGTGTCCGATAGCGCAGCCAGCTGGGGGATCGAAATTGAAAAGAAATTGCCCGGGGTAAAGATGATCGAGCCCACCGGAGGCGAGAGAACCGTTCTCCGGTTTAACACCGCCAGTTTCGGTAATTATCGCACGGGGGATCAGGGAAAGCTTTGGCGGATCAATTCCATGAGATGGGACAAGGGCAATCTTGCCATGTACAATGCGCGGCTGCACAACCCGAGTATCTGTCTGGTGGCAAGCGGAATGCTCCTGCGTGAGGAATATCCAGTTCGGCTATTCAAGGTTGCCGACGTCGAGATTCCCGTTCGATGTTTTCTCTTCGAAAAATCCCAGGCGCGTGTGTTCAGTTTTTATGGTTTTTGGGAAGGCTTCGGTGAGCAAGCAAAGCGGGGGGAAAAGGTCGTAACCAAGCAATGGACGGTGTCCGAACGGCTAGAACTTGTGCGCCAAGGCTGGCGGCCGAAGGGGCTCCAAGTGGTCAGTGCAAGCGTCGTTGGGCACAATCAACTGGACGAAGCCGCGGGGGAATTTCAAACCATTTTGGATCAAGTGAGCGTTAAACCGTAGAAACATTCTCCGGACAGGGTTGATGGCTGTCTTTGCACTGCCTTGTGGGCTCTTTCGCGACGATTTTAGCAGCTCCGATTGGAATCAGAGGGACGCGAGGATTTGATCCAGATTGACATGTCGGGCTACCAGGTCGCGGACGATGTTGATCTTGCCCGTGTCCCCAGGGCGTATTTTTACGATCAAATCATGAACCTTGGATGCAACTCCATAGCTGTCGTCGCGCGCGGACAGAACAGGGAAGGGAACTTGGCGCAGTTGTTCGAGGACACTGTTCGCCGGAAGCAGGTCATCGGAGAGGACGAGCCCTGCAAGGCAGTTGGGCTTTTCGCGCGCGTGAGCCGCCACGGCGAGCAGGAGATCGTCGCGGTCTCCCGGGGTGACAAACAGGACCCCGGAGTTGAGCAATTGCAGCGCCCGGCTGGGGGCCATGGCCCCGAGCACGAAGCGATCCATGATGTTATTGCCCTGAGTGGTGTGATTGAGAAGGTCGGCCTTGAGCTCCTCGTGGATCAGGTTGAGCGTCGGGCTGGAGAGCATCGGTTGGTAAGGAATGACGCCGAGAAGCGGCAGCCCCTGGCGCTTGAGGCCGCGGCCGACGAACTCTCGGATGTAGTCCATTTTCTCTGGGAGAACCTTGTTTACAATGACCCCGATCACCTCGGTTCCCTCCTTTTTGAAGAGAGCATGATTGATCGCGACTTCGTCCACCGGTTTTCCGATGCCACCCTGAGTAACGATCACAACGCGTGCATTGAGCAAACGCGCCACGGCAGCATTCGAGAGATCAAACACCGAGCCGACTCCGGCGTGACCCGTTCCCTCGCACAGCACGAAATCCTTTTCCCACGCCACGCGGTCGAAAGCCTTTTGGATACGGGCGACGAGTGCTTCGTAGTTTAAGGTCTGTAAATAGCGGCGCGTGAAATCCGGTTCCACTGCGATAGGGTTCATTGCTCCGAGTGGGCAATTGAGCCGGAAGATTTGGTCCATGAGCACCGAGTCTTCGTCAATCTTCTGTTCATCGATTTCCACGAATCGCTGTCCCACCGGCTTGATGTATCCCACGCGGCCGTAGCGCTGTTGCAGGGCACTCAAGAGGCCGAGGGAGGTCGTGGTCTTGCCGTCGTTTTGACGCGTAGCCGCAATAAAGACGCGCGGGGTATTCGCGTTTTGCAGTAGGAACGAGGATAGCGCGCTCATCGGTGATCTCCTGGGAGGTTCCGGCCGGTGCCGGAATACAGTGTTTCGTAGTCGATGCTCTGCAATCCTACCAAAGCCGCGACGCCGAGAATATCGTGCGGGCTTGAACCCCGGGACACATCGGCAGCCGGCCGGTCAAGTCCGAGTAGCAACTGCCCATAAGCATTGGCGCGGGCAATGTGCTGAATGAGCTTGCTGGCGATATTCCCAGAATTGAGGTCAGGGAAGATCAGGACATTGGCCCGGCCGGCGACTTTGCTCTCGGGCACCTTGCGCGCGGCGATTTCGGGGATTAGTGCGGCGTCTACCTGCAGTTCGCCATCGAAGTCCGCATCCAATCCCGCCGTTTGGGCCTTTTGAGCGGCGAGGGCGGTGGCTGCCTGGACTTTGCCAATGCTGGGATGAGTGGCACTGCCCTTGGTGGAATAGGACAGTAAGGCGACTCGCGGCCGGGCGCCCGTGAGTTGCCGAGAAAGCCGCGCTGTCGATACGGCGATGTCCGCCAGCTGATCAACGGTAGGATCCGGAATTACGCCGCAATCCCCCATGAACAGCACACCCCGTTCGCCAAACCGGGTGTCCTCCACCTCCATCACCATGCAACTCGAAGCGGTGGTTGCCTGCGGAGCAACCTTGATGATCTGGAATAATGGACGAAGGACGCCTCCGGAACTTTCATTGGTGCCGGAAACCAACCCATCGGCCTGGCGCATCGCCACCATCATGGCCCCAAAATAGTTTAGATTGCAGAGCGTCTTCCGTGCTTCGTCGGCATTCACGCCTTTGGCCCGGCGGAGCATCTCGAATCGTTTGACGAAACTGTCCAGCTCCGGGCTCTCTGCCGGATTAATGATCCGCAGGCCATCGAGCGAGACGTTCAGGGCGGCTGCGGCCGCCTTCACCGCAGTGCGGTCGCCTAGCAAAATTGGCGCGCCTAGGCGGAGCGAGTAAAACTGACGGGCCGCTTGCAATACGCGAGGCTCGGTTCCTTCCGGAAAAACAATCCGTTTCGGATGGCGCTGTAACTTTTCGATGACACTTCCGATAAAACGCATGGGGCGATTTAGCCCAGCGTCACGCAAAGAGCAACCTTGGCGACGTGCAGTGCACCACGATCGTCGCTACGCTCCTAGCTCACCGGCTCCTCGATCCGAATCTTCGGGCTTGTGAATTCAGCGGCCGAGAGACGCGGTCGTGAAACGCCTGCTGCTCCCCCGGGATTCGAAATTTTTCATTGCCTCAGGGTGGGTGGATCCGGTGAGGATGAGGAATGCGACATTCTGTGATGGTATTGGTTGTGTTGACCTCGTTGCGGTTGGCGGCAGGCTCGGTGGAGGAGATGACGGTTTGTGCCGGTAACCTCCTGGCGGCACTGACGCCGGAGCAAAAGACGAAGGCAGTCTTCCAGTGGACGGACGCGGAACGGTTCAACTGGCATTTCATTCCGAAGGAACGAAAAGGGCTCACGCTAAAGGACATGTCTTCAGCCCAGAAACACCTCGCCTACGGGTTGATGAGCACGAGCCTCGGCGCGCGCGGATTTCAGAAGGCGACAACCATCATGAGTCTGGAGCAGGTGCTGCAGGATATCGAAGGACCCCAGCGTCGGTTTCCGCGGGATCCGGAGTTGTACCATTTTTCAATCTTTGGACTTCCGAGCACAAACGGGACGTGGGGCTGGAGGGTGGAAGGCCACCACCTTTCGTTCAACCATACGATTATCGACGGACACCTCGCCGCCGGCACACCGTCCTTTCTGGGAGCCAATCCGGCCGAGATCCGATCCGGTCCGAGAGCCGGATTGCGTGTCCTCGGCGCCGAGGAAGACCTCGCCCGCCAACTCGTACTCTCGCTTACGGATGAGCAGCGCAAGAGTGCCATTGTTGATACCAAGGCGCCCGACGACATTCTGACCGTAGCGAATCGGAAGGCGTTGCTGCAGGATGATCGGGGGCTGGAGATCAGTAAGATGATATCCAGCCAGCAACTGATCGTGGACAAGATTCTTGCGGAATACGTGGGTCGGTTGCGGGGAAATCTTGCCGATCCAGTTCTGCTTCGGATTGGCCGGCAGTCGGGCGAGAAGCTCGTTTTCGCGTGGGCTGGCGGAACGAAGAAAGGCGACAAACACTATTACCGGATCAAGGGCAGTTCGTTTCTTCTGGAGTACGACAACACCCAAAATGACGGCAACCACGTGCACGCCGTGTGGCGGGACTTAAACAACGATTTCGGTGAAGATGTTCTGGCCGCGCACCTGAAGGCAGAGCACGGGAAGTGATTCCGCCTCCGGTGGGAATTCCCATCACCGACCCGGCTGCGGTGTGTAACGGAGGTACGGTTTCACCTGCCTCGAACCTTTTGGAAACAGGGCGGGAATCTCAGCATCCTTCACCGCGGTGGTGATGATGCAGTCCTGGCCGTTCTCCCAGTTGGCCGGGGTGGCCACCTTGAACCGGGCGGTCAACTGCAAGGAATCGATCACTCGCAGGATTTCGCGGAAATTCCGTCCGGTGGCCGCCGGGTAGGTGAGGGTAAGCTTGATCCGAAGATCGGGCCCGATGACGAATACAGAGCGCACCGTGAATGTCGTGTCGGCATTCGGGTGGATCATGTCGTACAGCGTCGCCACGGTGCGGTTTGGATCAGCAATGATCGGAAAATTCATGGTACATCCCTGAGTCTCATTGATGTCCCCGATCCAGCCGACGTGCGAGGCGAGCGGATCCACGCTGACCGCAATACACTTCACACCCCGCTTTTCGAACTCTCCCTTCATGTTTGCGACGGCACCTAGTTCGGTTGTGCACACCGGCGTGAAATCAGCGGGATGCGAGAACAGGATACCCCAGCTTTTCCCCAACCATTGGTGAAAATCGATGCGGCCGTCGGTGGTCTCCGCCGTGAAATTTGGTGCCTCGTCGCCCAATCGCAGTGCCATAGGATTTTTTCCTTCGTGAATTCAATGCCGGGTCGGATCACGCCGGGACGCCCGACTCCGTCCCGGCGCGCTGAAACTAGCGGTCCGCTCCGCCGAGGAAAAGAGGCAAGTTGCGAATTGCTAGAAGGTCAAAATGTTCAGGAGGCGTTCCCCAGCAGGGAGCAGCGTCCAAATTTGTCCACGCTTGAAGAGGAGGTGGCCGCACGGATGTTTCGAGAGTTCCTCGGAACGTACTGAAAGGATCGAGTACTTCGCCTTGCTTTGAATCTGTGAGGCGGCCCGCGGAATGATCCGGCACGGAAGGCCATTGAATGTCAGCACCAGTTCATACCCCGCGATACCCTCTCGCTCGGCGATCGGATTCCGTTCGCGGAGCGCCCGGTATCGGCGAACCCAGGGGAAATCCGAACCCTGGACGAGCACGCGGCACAACTCGGGTTGGGTTTGAATGTGGCGGAGGAGACTAAAATTCGTTCCCAGGCGTTGCTGCTCAAGCAACAGCTTCCAAGGATCAATTCCAATCAGATTGCGTCCGTTGAAATTGCCGTGATCATTCCGGCTTTCCGGCATGTTCTTTGCGTGCCACAGGGCGTATCGCTCGTTGATCACGAGGTTTATTTCAAAATGCAAGTGCGCCCGCTCCTTGGGGATGACTTCGCGGGTGTTTGCCGTCCGTCCCATGATTGCGATTTGTTCCCCTGATTTCACCCTCCGCCCCGTCTCGATCCCCGGTTGAATCGAGCTGAGGTGGGCGTACAGGGAGTAAATCTCCAGTCCTTCGATACTGTGGCGCATCACGACGTAATTTCCGTAGTTCGAAAGGGAAGGTCGGGTATTAAGGTAGGCCACTGTTCCGTCGGCCGTCGATCGTACTGCGTCGGTCGGTTCTCCCTGGCGGTTCCGTTCCATACAGCGGATGTCCAGTCCCTCATGGAATTTGCCCCCGCCGGACCGGATGCATCCAAACGTGCCGCTGTTCCACGAATGCCCCGTGGTTCCCGCAAAAGCTTTCTCGCTCCCGGAGGGATCCAACACCGCTCGATTTGCGGTGGGCAATTGAAAGAGCTGGGAAGCAGCCGCTTCCCCGAGAAACGCAAGGAACGACAGAACCGCCGAAAAAATGACGCTGTGTGGGTTCACTTATTTGTACGTCTTAAAGCGTTTCATCGCGTCTTCATCTTCTTCGACCTTCTTTTGTTTGCCAGGTTTCGCCTGGTTTTTGAGTTTAATCGCGACGTTGTTGAGTCCGCGGACAATTCGATCGGCCTCTTCCCGGGAACAATCCGGAGTAAAAATGAAGATGCCATCCTCAATCGTCCGGGTGATCTGAGGCGCCGCTAACCACCGACTTACGGTCCAATTGGACCACACGGCGATTCGCCGATTCCGGTTCGCCGTACTCTCCATCTGAAGCACCAATTGACCGTGGGTGTTCATTTGCACGGCGATCATAAAGCCGCCTTCCGAGCTTGCAATCACCCGTGCCTGCTGTATGTCCCGCTCGTCTACGAATGCCTCCTTTAGTACGAGGAGTTCCACCGGAGCGCTTCGCAGCACCTTGATGCGGGTGGTGCCGAGACCACCAAATTCATTAGATTCCAGGTGCATTCGGAATTGAGAGGCCTCGTTTTTTTCCTTCACGGGTTTGGCGCTTTTTGGGTCGGGATTGGCCCCGGCGCCGGTGGTTTCACAGCCCGTCCAGAGAGTCGTCAAGAGGACAAGCACCATCCTGGGTCGGAGGATCGGGTTCAAAAAGGTGTTGAAGCGGGAGAGGCAAGTTCTCATCTTTTTCAGCGGCGAGTAAGTCATCTCGCGAAAACAAACACCTCTATGGGCAGACAATCCAACAAAATCCAAAAACGTGCGCGCCGCGCCAACTACGCCAAGCGGGAAAAAGAACGGATCAAGATCCGCAAGGTCGCCAAAAAGAAGAAGTAGGTCGACGGATCCAGATTCGTGGGGAAGGCCGCCGTTTGGGGGCTTTTTCCCTTTTTCAAACTCAGCCTTGAATTTGAGGTAGGGGTCGTGATGGGACCTCTTCTCGGGGGCGATGCGGCGAGACGGGTGGTCCCAGGGCACTCTCCGTGACACAAGGCCGACTTTGAAAAAGATCACTTTTTGCGGGATTGGCGACGAGGCTGGCAATTCGATTGCGTCACAAATCCAGGCCACCCTTGAGCTCGGCTGGAAACACATTGAGGCGCGGAACATCGAAGTGACCGGCTCCCCCAAGGCCAATCTTCACGACCTCCCGGACGCCGCCTTTAACGTTGTTGCCGAGCAACTCGGAGCAGCGGGTGTCGCCGTTTATTGCTTTGCATCGACCATCGGCAACTGGGCGAAAAAGATCGAAGACCCCTTCGACATTACCCTGGCGGAGGTCAACCGGGCGATCCCCCGCATGCAGCGTTTGGGAACGAAATTTGTCCGGATCATGAGCTACAAACCGCGCGTGGAAGAGGATCAGATGGAAGCGGAACGCTTTCACCGAATGCGGGAGGTCACTCGACGTTTTCTCGATGCCGGCGTGCAACCGGTTCACGAGAATTGCATGAACTACGGAGGAATGAGCTGGAAGCATGCGCTGCAATTGCTCGAAAATGTTCCGGGTCTGAAATGGGTATTTGACACGGCCAATCCCGTTTTTAACGCAGATCGGACGAAACCCCAGCCATGGCCGCGCCAGGATCCATGGGAATTCTGGAACCAAGTGCGCGACGCCACAGTCCATATCCACGTAAAGGACGCCCGATGGGTGCCGGCAAAGAATGACGCCGAGTATACCTGGCCGGGGGAAGGGGAGGGCGCCGTCCGTCGAATCCTCGCGGATGCGTTGGTTCGGGGTTACTCGGGTGCCATCAGCATCGAACCACACATGGTGGCAGTATTCCACGATGCGAATTCCCAGGCGCAAGATGATACCCTGCGGGAGAACTATGTTGAATACGGCCGTCGCCTCGTGCAATTGATCTCGAACCTCCCGAAAACAAATCCGGAATTGATCTGAACTGAATTCATGAAACTCTGCCGATTCGTATCGCCCCAGTCTCCGTGGCCTTGCGTCGGACTCCTCACCCGCTCCGACTCCGTCCTCGACCTCTCTACGGTGGGCGTCGACTCGCTCGCGGAATTGTTGGAGAAGTCGGACCCCGTCGCAGAAGTGACCCGGATGGCCGCCCGGAACCCCAGGACGGTGCCTCTCGTCGATGTCCGACTGCTCGCCCCCATTGACCAACAGGAAATCTGGGCCGCGGGCGTGACGTATCTCCAAAGCAAGGCCGCCCGAATGCAGGAGTCCGAATTCAGTGCCACCGCCTACGACCGGGTTTACGACGCGCCCCGACCGGAGTTATTCTTCAAATCGCTGGCTTCCAAGGTCGTCCCGCCACTCGGTCTGGTCGGTATCCGACGGGACGCCAAATGGAATGTTCCGGAGCCGGAACTGGCCCTCGTTCTCAATTCCCGTGGGCAAGTGGCCGGATACACGGCGGGCAACGACATGAGCTCTCGCGACATTGAGGGCGAAAACTTGCTGTATCTGCCCCAGGCCAAGGTCTACTCCCGTTCCTGCGCCCTGGGCCCTTTCGTTACCATCGGTGTAACGGAGGCCGACGTTCGCCAATGGACCGTCGGTGTCCGCATCGAGCGAGCCGGTAGCAGTGTGTTCCGCGGCGAAACCACGGTCGCACGTATCAAACGAGGATTCGATGAACTCGCAGGTTGGCTCTTCCGAAGCCAGGAATTCCCTTGCGGCGCGGTGCTCCTTACCGGCACGGGCGTGGTTCCGCCCGATACCTTCACGCTTGCCGAAGGAGATACCGTGACCGTCGCGATCTCCGGCATCGGCGATTTACGGAACAGCGTGTGCATCGTCTGAGATAGACGCATCCACCTTTTCCCTTCCCATGTCTCCCCTCCGGACTATGCTGACCCTCTTAAACGATGGACGCGGCACATATTCGAAATTTCAGCATTATTGCGCATATTGACCATGGGAAAACGACTCTCTCAGACCGGCTTTTGCAGCGGACTGGGACGGTCGCGGACCGGGACATGCAGGAGCAACACCTGGACGCGATGGATCTCGAGAAAGAGAGGGGCATTACTATCAAAGCCCATCCCGTCACGATGTATTATACCGCCAAGAATGGCGAGAAATATGAGCTGAACCTCATCGACACTCCGGGACACGTGGATTTTGCTTACGAGGTCTCACGCAGCTTAAGCGCCTGCGAAGGCGCTCTTTTGATCGTCGACGCCGCGCAGGGTGTCGAAGCCCAGACCGTCGCCAACCTCCATCTCGCGATGAAGCAAAATCTGGAGATCATCCCCGTCATCAACAAGATCGATCTGCCTCACGCCGATATTCCGCAGGCAAAGCAGCAACTCGAAGACATCCTCGCCATTCCCGCGGAGCACGCGGTTCTTGCGAGCGCCAAAGAGGGTATTGGCATCGAAGAAATCCTCGAAACCATCGTTGAACGCATTCCGCCTCCAAAACCCACCGGCGAAAAATCCCTGCAGGCGCTGATTTTTGATTCTTATTTCGACACGTATAAAGGCGTCGTCATTCTCGTCCGCGTGTTTAATGGCGAATTGCGCGCCGGAATGATGGTCAAGATGCCGCACTCCGGAAAAACAGTCGAAATTAAGGAAGTCGGATCCTTCAATCCGAAGCCGTACACCCGTCCTAAGCTGGAGGTGGGCGAAACCGGCTACATGACCGCCAACATCAAGTCTCCCCGTGAAGTGAAGGTCGGGGACACCGTTCTGGATTCTAAGAATCCCGCGAGCGTGCTGCCGGGTTTCAAAGAGATTCACCCGATGGTGTTCAGTGGAATTTATCCCATTAATACCGGCGACTATGAGCAGTTGAAGGTGAGCATTGCCAAGCTGCAACTGAATGATTCCGCGCTCACCTTTCAAATAGAAAGCTCGGCGGCCCTCGGGTTTGGATATCGGTGCGGATTCCTAGGCCTGCTTCATATGGAAATCGTGCAGGAGCGGCTCCGACGCGAGTTTAATTTGGATATCATCGCGACGTATCCTAGCGTGGTATATCGAGTTCAAATGACAGATGGAACGATGAAGGAAGTCGACAATCCTGCGTTCCTGCCCGAAGCGTCCTATATCGAGGAGATCCAGGAACCGATCGTGAAGGCTTTTGTCATTTGTCCCGGCACAAATATCGGCGACATGATGGCCCTGATTTCGGAGAAGCGGGGCATTATCCAGACTACGGAGACCCTCGATACCCGCCGGGTAATGCTCACATGCAAGATCCCGATGAATGAGATCCTCATCGATTTTCACGACCGGATCAAATCGATCACGCGCGGGTACGGATCGATGGATTATGAACCCATCGGGTATGAGGCCAGCGACATGGCGAAGCTCGACATGATGGTGAATGGGGAAGTGATGGATGCGTTCTCCAGCTTGGTGCATCGCAGCAAGGCCGAAAACAGGGGGCGTCTCCTCGCTTCAAAACTCAAAGAAGTCATTCCACGTCAGCAGTTCCAGATTGCCATCCAGGCGTCGGTCGGCGGCAAGTTCGTTGCACGCGAAACGATAAGCGCCATGCGTAAGGACGTCACGGCCAAGTGTTACGGCGGGGACATTTCGCGAAAACGCAAACTCCTCGAAAAGCAAAAGGAAGGTAAGAAACGAATGAAAGCCATCGGATCAGTGGACATTCCCCAGGAGGCTTTCATCGAGGTGCTCAAGACAAACTGATGGTCTTTGGTGAGTGACCTCCCGTCGCCCGCCACGCTACCCTGAATCACATGCTGTTCATTCGTTCGCTGTTTTCACGCACCCTCCGTCAGGCGAGAGGCCTTCATGAACAGGCTCTGAAGATCCTGAATCACCAGCGCGACATCCTGCCGGAGAAAAACGTCGCCGAAGTATCCGCCAGTCTCGACCGTCTCGGCAGCGCCATCCGCACGGGAGGCGGCAAACCGGTTCTCCAGGCCGCCATGGAAGAGCTGGAGGCGACCGCCAACAAATGGTTGAAGCCGTACCCATTCGTCGGGATCCGCGACTGGATCGACACGATCCTCGTGGCGGGATCTCTGGCGATTGCGTTTCGTACTTTCTTCTTCCAACCAATGGTGATTCCGACGGGATCCGCACAGCCCACTTTTAATGGCATCACTCATGTCGACTTCCGAGATGTTCCCGGCTGGAAGATGCCGTCTTTCCCTCAGCGAGTTTTTGACTACTGCATTCACGGCTACAGTTATCACGAGGTGATTGCACGCTCCGCCGGAATGATCGACCCCTATTCCTTCACCCGGAAGCCCTCCCTCAAATTCGGTCCCCTGCAGCTCTTTAAGAAGCTGCAGTTCCGGGCCGGTAACGATGGGCAAATTTACCAGTCGAGCGCACCGGATGAAAACGCTGAGATCCACCTGGGTCTCCTCGAAGTGATCGAGGGGGTCGGGCGGGCGAAGCAACCCCGAGTGTTCAAACCGGGCGATCCCATTGTCCGATGCCGAACGCAAACGGGGGATCACCTGTTCGTTAATCGCATTGTATATAATTACCGCCAGCCAGCGCGTGGCGAGACCATCGTCTTCCGCTCGGAACATCACCCGGGCTTGACGCCGGACACTCATTATATCAAACGCTTAGTCGGACTCGCCGGGGAACGAATTCGCATTGGCAATGACCGTCACATCTCCATTAATGGCCGTCGGCTCGATGTCAGTGACCCGGGGTTTGAAAAGGTTTATTCATTTGACACGGCTCAACCGCCTCGGGATTCGCACTATTCAGGGCATCTGAATGGAGCCGTGTGGTCCAAGTATTTTGGCGTTCCTGGACCGACCGATAATTTTCGCGGGGAAGGGGAGTTTACAATTCGCCCCGGCCACTGCATGACGTTTGGGGATAACACCGTGAATAGCTATGACTCCAGGGCCTGGGGTGAGGGAGACTTCCCGCAACAGATGGTCATCGGGCGATCGGGCATGATCTTCTGGCCGTTTTCGGAACGCTGGGGCTGGTCTCAGAAGTAGGCTGAACGGTCTCAAGCGTTGGGCCGTGCCGCGGCGCAGAGTGCGTCGATAGGGATTTCTCGGGGAATGATCCCGAAGCGGAAACGGCAAGTATGGCAAAGGAATTTTCTATCGACGCGCCTTGGCGGAACCCTTTCCTCGGTGGGAGGCTTCATTTAAGCTCTCTTCCATGAAAATTGCTGCTGAAGAAGTTTTCGATGTCGTCGATGAAAACGATCAGGTGATCAGTCAACGATCCCGTCGTGATGTGCATCGCCTCGATCTACGGCATCGGGCGGTGCATGTGCTGATTTACAATCAACGCGGGGAGCTCTTCCTCCAACAACGATCGCTTTCCAAGGATTGTTCGCCGGGCGTCTGGGATTCGTCCGCCTCGGGTCATCTCGACTCTGGCGAAACCTATGAGGCGTGCGCCCTGCGGGAAGTCGCGGAGGAATTGGGAATCATACTCCCCGTCCCGCCTCAGGCACTCTTCAAGCTGCCTGCCAGCCGGGAGACCGGACAGGAGTTTTGCTGGGTGTATCGGGCCGCGCACAATGGGCCTTTTGTTCTGCAACCCAGCGAGGTGCGAGGCGGTGGCTGGTTTCTACCAACCGCGATAACGCAATGGAGTCAGCATCGTCCGGACGATTTCGCAAGTTCCTTCCTCCTGATTTGGAAACGGATTCATCTATCCTGAATTTCGGCGGTTTTAACGTCCGAATCGATGCTCACGGTAATCGGAAAATTTCTCCCGCGACGTTCATTCCAGCCTGAAATGGGAAAATATCTCGCCGGCTACACACGTCTACGTCGGGCGCCAGATCGGTAATCGAAAGCAGTCGGCGGCCATTTTGCCCGTCCGTAATGGCGGCGGTCACGTTGCTGCAAGCTTGTCGATACACTGCGAGCGCGATCCGGGCGGCGTCTCCCAATTCGATGCGCTGTCTGGCTCGAATTCGATCAATCAAGGCTCCAGCCGCTAACACGTCTTCCAGCGCGGTTTGTTCCCCCGTACCGCTGCATATGAACAGAACCGATGCGGGATTGTCGCGGAGCAGGCCATCGGATTCGGCCGCGAGATTGCCCATCGAGGCAATGCGCACGGCGGCCGCACCGGCACATGCATGGAGTGCCCGGGTGCCGTTGGTCGTGGTACAGACAATCGTCCGCCCCTTAATTCGATCGGCGGTGAACTCCCGGGGAGAATTGCCAAAGTCGAAATCGACGCCGTCACTCAGGGACCCGCGGATTCGCAACCCATCCCGCTCTCCCGCCAGCAGAATCTGGGGATTCTGAGCTCGCCGCGCGATCGCCTCCGCGATTTCGACTACGGGAATGATGGCGCGTGCACCATTCGCCAAGGCCGTCAGCATGGTGCTCGTGGCTCGCAACACATCAAAAACGACACAGACGGCGGTTCCCAGATGGCGGTCCGGTAAGGTTCGAAATTCCGCCGGTGAAAGAATGACATCGATATACATAGAGCGATGAAACGTGTGATTCAGGCGTGACGTTCGTCAGTGTTTTGCTCGCAACTCCGGTTTGAGGAGTTGGCCGAATTTTGCGTTGTAGGGATGCACCCGCTGGGTGGCAATCCCGTTGGACTGGAGGAGGCGGCCTTCGTTGGCCCACTGGAATATTGAGCCTTCGAGATTCAGCACATTGGTAAATCCCGCGGATTGAAGCCGATTGGCCATGTCCGACGAACGATACCCGACCGAGCAATACACCACCACCGCCCTCTCCTTTTCCGTCGCGGGCATGGCCTCGGCAGCCGTTGCGGAAGGAGCCACATTTCGGGCACCGGGAAGATGGCTCACAGCGAACTCGGGCACCTCCCGCACATCCAGCAGCAGAGGCGACGGACGGTTGCTATCCGAGAGCCACGCCGCTAACTCGGTCGTGGACAGTTGACGAACGCCCGGAAAGCGGCTGCGAACGAGACGTTTCATCGAGGAGAGGCCATCTCTTTCAAGCCATGCGTCGGATGTAACCCAGGCAAGCCCCGCCAGCAGAATAACGATCGTCAAAATCAATGCCCCGCGATTCATTTCATTTCTTTTCCTAGTACCCAACTCCAGTTCTCATCTGCGAAATCTGCGTGAACTACTCCGCCTTGGAGGCCCCGTTTGGAGGGATGGATTTGTCGGACCGCCCTGTCCCAATCGCCGTTTCAACTCTTGGATCTGATCCCGCAACAGCGCTGCCTTCTCAAACTCCAGATTGTTCGATGCCATGATCATCTCACCCTGCAGTTCTTGTAACATCTGCGAAAGATCGAACGTGCCGACGTCTTCATTCAAAACCGCTGCCGCTGCCACCCGGCCACTGCCGGCGCTACTGAGACCTTCCTCCACGGGGCGGGATACAGAGCGGGGTGTTATGTTGTGTTTTCGGTTGTACTCGATCTGCTTCTGTCGCCGGTAGTCCGATATAGCAAGAAATTTCTGGATGCTTTTCGTTCGGACATCCGCATAGAGAATAACACGCCCGTTGATGTGACGCGCCGCGCGGCCCGCGGTTTGGATAAGGCTGCTGGCGCTGCGCAGATACCCCTCTTTGTCGGCGTCGAGGATGGCGACGAGGGACACCTCCGGCAAGTCAAGTCCCTCACGCAGCAGGTTGATCCCTACGAGCACGTCGAACTCACCCTTGCGGAGAGCTCGCAAGATTTCTACCCGCTCAATTGCATCGATCTCGCTATGCAAATAGCGCACCAATATTCCGAGATCCCTCATGTAATCGGTCAGTTCTTCCGCCGTTCGCTTGGTCAATGTGGTGACCAGGACCCGTTCCTTCTTGTCGACAACCACGCGAATCTCTTCAAGGAGGTCGTCGATCTGGCCACCCAACGGTTTGAGGGTGACTGCGGGATCGATAAGTCCGGTGGGCCGGACGATTTGTTCAACGACGTTTGGAGGGCCAGCCCAGCCCATCTCCAAGGGACCGGGGGTGGCGCTCGCGTAGATTGCCTGACCGACCAGTGATCGAAATTCCTCGAAATTCAGCGGCCGATTGTCGAGGGCGCTCGGGAGGCGGAATCCATGCTCCACCAGAACCGTCTTGCGGGCGGTGTCTCCGGCATGCATGCCGCCGATCTGTGGCAACGTCGCGTGGGATTCATCCACCACCACCAGGTAGTCCTCAGGAAAGAAATCGAGCAGCGTGGCAGGTCGTGAACCGGGGAGCCGAGCCATGATGTGCCGTGAATAATTCTCGATGCCCGTACAAAATCCCAATTCCTGCAATTGCTCGAGGTCGTACTCGGTGCGCATTTTGACCCGTTGTGCTTCAAGGAGTTTGCCGCGCTTTTCAAACCAGGCGATTCGTTCGGTGAGTTCCTCTCGGATGGTTAGGATCGCTCGGCTGATTTTTTCCTGAGGCGTTGCAAATTGTTTGCTCGGAAAGATGTTCACCGCGCCCAGGGATTCAATGGCGTCGCCCGTGAAC
Source organism: Pedosphaera sp. (assembly GCA_009695205.1). GTDB lineage: Bacteria > Verrucomicrobiota > Verrucomicrobiia > Limisphaerales > UBA9464 > SIBK01. The sequence continues at coordinate 31,701 of SIBK01000005.1, forward strand.
GGATCAAAACGTGTGAACCGTTCGATTTCATCCCCAAAAAACTCGATCCGAATCGCATCCTCGGTATAGGCCGGATGTAGCTCAACCACGTCCCCCCGCACCCGGAAGCGGCCTCGAGTGAGTTCGAAATCGTTTCGCGAATACTGCAGATCCACCAGTCGGACGAGCAACTGCTCGCGGGTCACCGATTGCCCAATGCGCAGAGGTATCACCATTGATTCGTAGTCCTCCTTGCTGCCGATGCCGTAGATGCACGAAACACTTGCGACCACCAGGACATCCCGCCGGGCCAGAAGGCTGCTCATGGCCGACAAGCGTAGCCGCTCTATATCATCATTCACCGCCGAATCTTTTTCGATGAACGTGTCGGTGCGCGGAATGTACGCCTCGGGTTGGTAGAAATCGAAATAGCTGACGAAATATTCGACGGCATTTTCTGGGAAAAAGCCTTTGAACTCGGCGTAGAGCTGGGCGGCGAGCGTCTTGTTATGGGAGATCACCAACGTGGGGCGATTGACACGGGCAATCGCATTGGCGATGGAAAATGTCTTGCCAGAACCCGTCACCCCAAGCAGCACCTGATGCTTTTCCTGTCGCAGCAGACCCGCGACGAGGTGTTCGATGGCTGCCGGCTGATCCCCGGCGGGGGAGTACGAACTGCTCAATTCAAATCGTGCGGACACCTCCGTCACTCTGGATCAGCTCACCGCAAGGGACAATCGCCAAAGGGGTCGCACACCTGCAATCGAGTCCGACCCAGCGACACCCGCACGCCGGCCAAGCCATTTCCCGTTTCCGAATGACGCACACGACCGGAAACGGTGAGCAGCCTTCCTCGCGTATCCACCGCGGTCAGGCTCGAAAAACGGTATCGACGTATATTTATTCGGAATTCCGTCGATCATCCGCGCAACCTTTTGTTGCACATGCAACAAAAGGTTGCAGCGCCTTCTGAGGCACAGGAACGTGCGCCGTTGGAAGAGATGATGGGGGAATTCCTCCGATTCCATGACGTCAGAAGCGCCCGCCCCGCTGCGCGATGCTGATTCATGGAAGAAACGTTCTTTGAGTTTGCCTTGAAATCCGGAGGGCTCCGTTTAGGACCTTCAGCAGTTTCTTCGTCGTCATCCAATCGCATTGACTCGCAGATCCCGCATGACGCATATGCCCGGTAACGGTACGCCCCGAATCGGACGGGCTCCGTCTTTACGACCGGCGCTGAAGCGGTCTCGGTGACGGGCGAACATCTCATTCACAAAATCCTTCGAGCCCAGAATCACTCCATCGCTCATATGTCGGACTGGTAGACGCAACACCTGGCCTAAACTCAGATCGCCGCCGCGGGCCAGCTCCGCCCGAATATTCCGCGGATCCAACACCGTTTTGTCGCTGCGGTTGGCGGAACCGGCCGTGACGAACAAAACCATCCGATATTTCGCCGCTGCCTTCCGCCAATCCTCCGCTTCCAGAAAACTCATAAGCCCCTGGCGAATCGTTTTGGCACCCGTAAACGCTGCAGCGTATCCGCAAAAGCGATAGTCCTTCGGATCCTTGACCAATTTCGCTCGGATCGGATTCAAATCGATGTAGGCCGCCACGGTCCTGAGAGCCGCCGTGGAATCTTCCACGACGACACTCGTAAACCGCTCAGCCCAGAGCGTCCCAAATCGTCCCATGGTCTTATTATACCACCGACTAAACCGCTGTTTTAGCTCCTTCATGAACGCGGAAACATCGCCCGTTCGGCTCACCACCGAATCGCGAATCTTTGGGTCAATTTTACCCCGCACCTTCAAAGCCTCCCGCGCGAGTACCGTCAGGATCCCCTTTTTGCCATAGAATTTAACCATCTTGGCCAACAGTTCGGTTTCGGAGAGTTCAGCTCGTATCGGAACGCGCAGGAGCACGTGGAAGTGGTCGGGCAGGATGCAGTAGGTGATCACCTCCAGGTCGCAAAACTCGGCCAATTTGAGGAGAATATCTACGAGCTTCTCCCTCGCTGGTTCGTCCAGCAGCCTTTGGCCGCCGACGATCCGTGAGATGCAATGATACACAGCCGATTCCTCGGCGAGTTTGATGCGAGCCATTCTCATACCGTTTTCAAGCGAAAAAAAGGAGAATTTCCCGCAAGGATGACAGGCAGTCAACTCAATTGACGCTATTGAACCTGTCTCTCAAAAACATTGTTACGGTCATTTCCCATCGGCACGTGACATCGGAGGCCTTGATTTCGGAACGATCCGGAGCTTCATCGTCCAATGCAAAACCCGGGACGTAGCCGAAAAGGTTCTGGAAGAGATTTAAGAATGGGTGGAGAAGGCGGAACTAACGCTGCATCCAACCAAGGCACGGATAGTAAATGAGAGTGGGCCCAGAGAGTTCGATTTTTTAAGGTGGCACTATTGAGAGGGGCTGCAAATAACCTCGAAAAAAAAGCCTGAACCGGTTTAAGAAAACCCTACGGAGCGAAACACCGCAAAATAGCGGGCAGAGTCTGGCCCAAATCCATGGCAGACTGAATCAACGATTCAAGGGATCGATCAATTGCGATGCGACCGCATCCCGCGCACATGAACGCCCGTACCTCACCGGCCGTCGGATACTTGCCCGTCCAATAGCTCAGGCGATCGTCCGGTAGGCGGTACTCGAGCAATCCCGTGTGCCTATGTTTGGTTGGGTACATGTGGAGCATGTCCATAACGATGATCGGATTTGATGTATGGTAGTGAAGGCGGAGCGTTCTCTGGCAACATATATCTGACCCGTGTCACGATTCCCAAGAGCGTCCCAGGCGTCGGGGGACTTGCTTTCGCTGCCTGCAGCAGTTTGGCAGGAATCTATTGTGAGGGTAGTCCTTCTAGTTTAGATCCATTCGGTGCTTTTACCCCAGACTCGATTACGACCGTCTACTTCTTGCCCGGTACCACGGGTTGGGAAACGACGTTCGGCTATCGTCCGACCGAAGTGTCGAAGCTCTTCGTGGAAATGAATGCCTCCAGCTTCGGCGTGCAGGCGAATCAATTTGGATTCACCACGACCTGGGCAAGCGACAAGGTCGTTGTGGTGGATACCTGCACGAACCTGGCCATTCCCCGCTGGATTCCCGTCGGAACCAGGACCCTCACCGACGGCTCCGCCTAATTTGGCGATTCCGAGTGGACCAATCCTTCGGACCGATTCTACCGAATTCGCGCGCAGTGAGGAAGGCTGCGTTCAGAAATCCGCCGGAAAGACCTCAAAAAACCATTAGCTTAGCGCCCTCTAACCCAGCCACGGGACTCCTGACTGAGTGGAATGTCGATGCCTTGCTCTAGACATCGTGGCAGTTGCACACATTGCATCGCCTCTGAGGGCATTGCAACCTTTTGTTGCAGGTGCAACAAAAGGTTGCAAAGAGGGTCGACTGGAGCATGAAAAATGGTCCCGCCTTCTGTCCAAAGGGGTCAAGCCCGGAATCGTGAACATAAGTTGCAAGTGCCGCCGATTGTGTGTCAAAATGTTAGGGATCACTCGACACGTGCGAATTGAATACGCGGGCGCGGCTTACCATGTCATGGGGCGTGGTAATCAAGGCCGAGCCATTTACGCCGACGACAGGGACCGCAAGATGTGGCTGGAGACGTTGGGTGAGGCGTGCCAACAGACCGGTTGGCGGATTCACGCTTATGTCATGATAGGCAACCACTATCATCTGCTACTCGAAACGCCCCAGGCCAACCTGGTGGCGGGAATGACATGGTTACAAAGCACATACACCCAGCGCTATAACAATCGGCACAAAGTGTTTGGCCACCTCTTTCAGGGACGCTACAAGGCAGTGGTGGTGGACGAAAAGGAAGGAGATTATTTTGGAGTGGTTAGCACCTACATTCATTTGAATCCGGCAAGGGTGAAGTTGATCTCAGTTGGCCAGGGGCGGTTAAGTCGTTATCGATGGAGCAGTTATCCCCTTTACCTAAAGGGAGTGTTGCGATCTCCAGGTTGGCTGGTGAGTGGCCGCGTGATGAGCAATTTAGGCCTGGGGCCGGAGGAGCGCGATGGGTATGAGGCGTATATGGAGGGGCGGGTGATCGAATTGGGGATCAAGGCGAAACGCACGGCTTTGAATGAGCAATGGAAAAGAATCCGGCGTGGCTGGTATCTTGGGGGCGATGGATTTCGCGGACGGATGCTGAAATATGTTAAAAAGACATTGGGAAAGGGACGGCCCACGACCTACAGCGGCGAGGCCAAGCGGGCGCACGGGCAAGAGGAAGCGCAACGGTTGTTGGGACTGGGGCTTGCGGCGTTAAAGGTTGGGGATCGTCAATTACAGGACGGAGCCAAAGGGATGCCGGAGAAGCAAGCCTTGGCTTGGTGGCTATGCCAAAACACAACGGTGGCGCGGCGTTGGGTTTGTGAGCGTCTCGGGATGGGGGATGAATCCCGAGTGAGCAAAGCAATTCACCGGATGAAGGAAGGACGTGATAGCGGATTGGCAAAATTAAGAGAGCGCCTCGAGAAGACGGAAAAAAAGCGCATGGTTTCGCAAATGAATAACATTCACAGTTCCGGGCTTCCCTCCTTTACCATGGTACTAACGCTTGCCATGTTCGTGTTCGGAAGTGATACAGCGAGCCGGGTTGCGGGGGCTTCGCTCACCCTGTACGACCTGTCGACAGGAGGAGCGGTCAAAACACTTTCGGGACATAATCGCCCCACGACGGCCATCGCAGTTTCCCCGGATGGCGCCTTGGCTCTTACTGCCAGCCTAACGCCGGAATTGAGGCTGTGGTCCCTCAAAACCGGACGCGAAATCCGGTCGTTGTCTCAGTCGCAACTTCCGGGCTACGTGGGGGCCGGGGGTTCGCTTCAGTTCGTTAACGGGACCAACCTGGCACTTGTCGCCCGGGGGTACGCCGGTGTTCACCTTTGGAACCTGGAGAGCAATGCCTTGGAGTTAAGTTTCCGAGCGCCGTTCAGAGGAGCGTCCTCCGCCTGGGTATCCCCTGACCAAAAATCCGTGTATGGCACCAGCAGCTCGGAGGCAACGGTGACCTCATGGGGATTCACCAACGGCGACAGTCGCGGCGTCTTCTCCGAGGAATGGATGGGTGGATTTCGCTACGTCTCCCTGGCACGCGACGGTAAACCCCGATCCCGGCGGGAACCCAGACGGGATCCGGCGATCAAGCGATACTCTCGCCAAACGGTCGGATACTGGCGACGTATGGCACATCGATCACGAAGCTGAATGCCCTGTGGCTTCATCTGTGGGACATCGAGACAGGGAAACTGCTCTGGCATCACCCGGCCTTGACGCTTTCGATGACCTCTGGATTCAGGTCTGCACGCACTTGCACAGCAATCGCGCTTTCCCCGGATTCCCAAACAATCGCCATTGGAACGCGAAGTGAAGGCCTGACGATACATGAAGTCGAGGGAGGAGGGATGCGGCAGCAATTAAAGACCCCCGCCGAGTCCTGCACCCGCCTCGCTTTTCTTCCGGATGGCAAACAATTGCTGACCTGGGGTGACAAAACGATGCGGGTCTGGGATCTGGAAAGCGGGACAATGGTCCGCTCATTCCCGGTGCCGACGGTCAATTGCCTGGCGCCCACTCCGGATGGCCGATTCGTCCTCGTGGGCGGTGACGGAACATTCCGCGGCAATTAGCCTTGGGAAGCGCCGGCGTGGGTTGCCTCAATACACAAGTTCGACAAAGGTAATGCCCGGATTGGAACGGTTATGGTCGCGGTCGTTACGGAGCCCCGGATGACGTCGAACAAATTCCCGCCCTTCGTTGGTGTCGGACGAAAACTGTTCACCGGGAAGAACAAAACTGGCTTTGCCCTCTTTGACGCGGAGACGAAGAGATTTGCGGATGGCAGGCCCGAGTTTTCCACCCTCGCCACTGGAACCCCAGCCGTGAATCACCTTGAGCACACGCACCCTTCGTGCCCTGGCGGATTGGATCTCGCTGACGAGCCGGCGGCGCGCCTCATCGACGGTGGGATTCCCCGCTTCGAGGTTGATGGTGGCGAAAGACATTAGATTTGCGGCGACGTTGCTGACGTTTGCCCAAGGAGCTGACGCTAGGGCATCGAGAATGTCCACCATTCCCATTGTGTCGAGTCCACAGCAATCCTCCAAGGGGCTTCGGATCTTCCGCGCGCTCGGATCTTGAGACATCTCCAAATATCACGCGCAGAAATTCACGACTCGCCATTCCCCTTTCCTGAATCTCCAGGCCTGAAAGAAAGCGATGGCTCCCGCATCCTTCTCGGATCCGGCGACCTGTACTCGATGGCGTTCTCGCCCGATGGGAGTACTCTCGTCGCCGCCGATCTCGATACGGATATCCGAGTGGGGGATGCGCACACTGGAGAACTGTGGTGAGAGGACTGTCCCTTTCGCCGGATGGCAAATGGGTGGCGGTCCCCCAGGACAATACTGGCGGACGGAGTGCCGGTTATATCGCGGCTCCAGCACGTGCACCGACGCGAAACCAAACCAAGCCACGCCTAGAACGAGCAGCGCAATCGTGACGATCCGACCGGAGCCGAGTGTCCCAACGGTCGGCAGATGCCCCTGTTTGCGCACAGAATGCTTCGGTTGGCATGGTGAGTTGGTTTTCCCGGATGCGAGACGGCGCGTGGATTGGAGTTCATTGCGCAAGTCGGCCAGCACGATTTGAAGCGAGCCCAGCTCCCGCGCGGCGACGTCCAAGCAGGCCAACGCCGCGCCTTCGCCAGACGCAAAATCCAATGCTGCGTTTTCCGCCAACTCCTGTTCGGCGCGTGCATCGGCCATGCTGTTCATGATGATACCAATGAAGAGGTTCAGGATGATCATCGTGCCGAACACAATAAAGGGAATGCGACAAGGCAATTTCGACAATCAATGCACTCATGGCTCTACAGGTTCAACCTTCAACACGCCCGGACCGGGGGTGGGAGCGAAATGCTTGGCCGTCTTCGGCTTCAGCAGCGACCACACCACGCTCGTGGCTAGGATCGCCACGATGACGCCGAGCGAAACGAGCGTGTCGATCTTCCACGCCGTATGCGCGAGGATCATCTTCACGCCCAGACCGATTTTGAGGTAATGGAACTTGTCCATCACGCCCGCCAGCGCGAAGTAAAGGGAGCGCAGTCCGAGGATGGCGAACACATTCGACGTATAAGCGATGAACGGGTCTTTCGTGACCGCGAAAATCGCAGGAATGGAGTCCACCGCGAAGATCACATCGGAGATTTCCACCAGCAACAGCACCACGAACAGTGGCGTGGCCATGCGGATCCCGTTCTGGTTCACGAAGAATTTTTCCCCTCGAAAATCCGGCGTCACCGGCATAAGCCGCTTGAACCCTTTCACCACCGGATTGCGCTCGGGATGAATGTCCTCCTCGCGCTTCACGATTATGTGGGTGGCGAATTAGTATTTAAGTAGCGATTGGCAGCTCGAATAGGCCGTGGCAGTTGGCTTGCCAAGCGTACTATTTGAGATCGAGCGGTTCGTCAACAGCGAGGACGAGGCGCGGAAGCTTGGGACCAACTTCGTTCCGCCGCCGGCGTTTCAGCCCTTCGCCGTTCGGGACGGCAATCTCATCACCGGACAATAGCGCACTCCGGTCACGAGGTCGCGAAACGGGTGCTGCGTCATTGAGGCGGGATACCGTGGTAATCGTGGTCCACCGTCGCGGGTCCAGATCACCAGATACTCCCCGCCACTGGCTTTGGTGGCGCGGGCTATGTCCGCCGGTTGAAGCGCGTGGCGAAGCCGATGTCATTCGTCGAGCCACCGAACTGCGAACCCGTAAGGTCACCGCCAGAGCGACGAGGGAGCGGCGGAACCAAGGCTGTTCGGCGGCCTGCGCGGAGAGGACGAAGGCGAGTAGGGCGGGAAGGACGAGATGCCAGTTCAGTTTCATGAGTGGGCACCGCGGCGGGACCTCGGGGGCACCAGACCTCCTCACCTCAGTCAAGTCAAGCTGCCGGCTCTGTTTCATGCAGGCGGCCGTAGTCCACTTCCAGGCTGCCATCGGGATGCTCCGCGTAGATTTCGGCAAAACGGTGGCTGAACCTGACATCGTGCCAGGCGTAATCCGTCAGGCTCTGCACCGGGGCGGGGATGACTGTATCGATGCACACGATGGAACACATGAAGCGCGCGCCGGTCTCCGCCAGTTGCTCCGCCGTGACCCCATGGAGCGGGCTGGATTCATCGATAAAATGCCGGATGGTCAGCGCGGATGGGAAAAGAATGAGACGCTCGAAATCAAGCTTCAGTGTGTAAAACCAGCGGAAGTCCCCTCCCTCCTTCACTTTTTCATTCCGGATCATCATAAGCCGGAACTCCGCTTCCACCATAGCCTGCGGCTGGAGATTGGCCACCGGCACCTGGAGGCAGGGTTTTCCATCAAAAGGGGAGATCACCATGCTATCGCTGAACAGGATGCGGGCGACCGGGCGGGAAAAGCGCACAAAGATCAGACCGGTGACCACGCCGTGAAAAACATGCCCATCACAATCTCCAACGTGGTGATGATGTCCCCGTATAGCGTCGCCGGGTAGAGATGGCCGAAGCCAACCGTCGAGAGCGTTTGCACGCTGTAAAAGAACGCACTGGAAAAGGACCCGGCCGGCATCTCCGCGATGCAGGCTCTGCCAAGCAGATAGGCACTGGCAAATGTTAGGTTGATGCCCAGGTAGGATCCCAGGACCAGCAGCCCAAACCGGGGCCAACTGAAGGCCAGCACCGCGCGGTAAATATCCCGCCACCGCGTGTGCCCTACATTGTGGCGCAGAAACTGAAGTTTGCGGGCACGCACGTGCAGGGGAGCCGGATTCTTTTTCATGAGAATGGGAGAAGGACGGATCCAGGGGGCAGCGGGGGCAGCTTGGTTTTTACGAGGTAGTCATCGTGCCAATGGTCTTCACAATCTCGCGAGCCTCGCGCAACAGGCCTTCGCCAACAACCGCAAGATGGACGGAATGCGCGCGGTGCTCCAACGGACACTGCCCGATCTCAGTTTCCAACGCCTTGATCTGCAGGCTCAACGCGGGCCGCGTCAGAGAGATCTTCTTCGCGGCGGTGCTGATGTTGCCCGTCTCAGCCACGGCCACGAAGTAACGCAGTTGTCGGAGTTTCATCAGCGCCAGCATCACCCGAAGGCAGGCTCAGGCAAAGAACTTGGCATTATCCCATATCAAGAAAAATGGGTATCCTGTCGTCATGAAAGCGACTGAGTTGAACATCCGACGGGCAGACGAACGCGGTCACGCCGATCAAGGCTGGCTGAAGTCGAATTACACGTTTTCTTTCGCCGATTATTGCGACCCGGCGCACATGGGCTTCCGCTCGATGCGCGTCATCAATGATGACCGCGTCGCGCCCGGCATGGGCTTCGGCACGCATCCGCATCGGGACATGGAGATTTTCAGCTATGTGCTGGCAGGCGCACTGGAACATAAGGGCAGCCTCGGCAATGGTCGCGTGCTCAAGCCAGGTCAGATTCAGCTCATGAGCGCCGGCCAGGGCGTGAGACACAGTGAATTCAATCCATCGCCGAGCGAACCGCTGCATTTTCTGCAGATCTGGATTCAACCCCGCGCCCGCGGGCTCACGCCGGGTTACACCGAGTGGCTTCCGAAACCCGAACATGCCGATGCGCCCAAAGTGCTCGTCATTTCAACCGACGGTCGTGACGGTTCGAACAAGCGCATCGGACCCTATGGTGGTCCCGTTGAAAACCGCGCGCGGCTGCTGCTGGAAATCCTCGACGCCGTCATTGGCGTCTGGGGGCCCGGCCGCGTGGGTCTCCGTCTCTCGACGCTGAACAGTTATCAAACTATCAACCAAAGCAATTCCATGCCGAACGATCACAGACTCGACACGGCAACGGCTACGGCGGCGTGTTGAATGCAAGTATGCTCACGCCGCCGCCTGGCTTGCCCGACCGCGCAGCGTTCGACAAGAACCTGACGCACTACAAGAACGGAACGACACCTCACCCTTGATCCCTCTCCCTATCCGATGCGGAGAGGGAGAATTGCATGCTCGAACGGACGGAACTTCGTAAATCGGACGTCGCACTTCGGACTTCCCCGGGCTCTCTCATGACGGATTGGGAGGTGCGTGCGCACGGCCAAATTCTTCGAGGTCCTTCCGGACGGGCCTTAAGCGCATCGAGCGCGAGAACGAGTCACGCCGGGTGTCGTTGGCCATGTTCAAGGCGTGACTGTGGACGAGGAGCACGGCTAACGTCCCTTGGTGGGCTTTGAAAGAGATCCCTTAGCGCCATTAGGACCAATGGCTCGCCAGATCCTGCTTCCTCAAGCTGGGCTCTTCCTTGGCGTATTGGCGTTGCTCGGCGTTCTCGGCTGCCAATCGTATGGCGCAGAGAAGCCCAATATCGTGATCATCTACGCCGATGACCTCGGGTATGGCGACCTCAGTTGCTACGGCCATCCCACCCTTCGTACGCCCAACCTCGACCGCATGGCCGCCGAGGGGATGCGGTTCACGGATTTCTATTCCGCGGCCGAGGTTTGCACGCCCAGCCGGGCGGCGCTCTTGACCGGACGCTACCCGGTCCGCAGCGGAATGGCGCATGACCGGTTTCGCGTGTTGCGCAATCGTTCCACCGGACACCTGCCGGCGGACGAGATCACGCTGGCGGAGGCGCTGAAGACGCGCGGCTATGCCACCGGCATGATTGGCAAGTGGCACCTCGGTGTGTGGTCGATCAATCCGGCAGGGCACCCGCGCCGGCACGGATTCAAATCCTACTTCGGCCTGCCGCACTCCAACGACATGGACCCGATGCCCGGCCTTCCGATAGCGGCCAACGCGCTGGCGGAGCAGAAGGCCGAATGGTGGAACGGCCCTCTCTATCGCAACGAGGAACTCATCCAGCGCCCCGTGGACCAGACGACCCTGACACGCCGCTACACCGAGGAGGCGACACGCTACATCCGCGAGCACAAGCGGGAGCTGTTCTTCCTCTACTTTGCACACACCTTTCCGCACACACCGCTGTTCGCCTCGGACAGATTTCGGAGCACCAGCCGGCGGGGTCTCTACGGGGACGTGGTGGAGGAACTGGATTGGAGCGTCGGCCAAGTGCTCGAGACATTGCGGCGGGAAAAGCTCGATCGCAAGACCCTCGTATTCTTCAGCAGCGACAACGGCCCGTGGCTCATCATGAACCAGCAGGGCGGCTCGGCGGGATTGCTGCGCGACGGCAAAGGCAGCACCTGGGAAGGTGGCATGCGCGAGCCGGGCATTGCGTGGTGGCCAGGAAAAATCAAAGCCGGTTCCGTCCAACACAGCATCGCCAGCACGATGGACATTTTCACCACCGGCCTGCGCCTCGCCGGCGCCGATGTGCCCCGCGATCGGATTATCGACGGATTTGATCTCACCGACACGCTCCTGCACGGTGCGCCCAGTCCGCGGCACACGTTCTTCTTCTATCGCGGCACCCGCCTCTTCGCCGCGCGTAAGGATCGCTGGAAACTCCACCTCTTCACTCAAAAGGGCTACAACCAGCCTCAGCCCGACGCGCACGACCCGCCCGTGTTATTTGACCTCGAAGTAGACCCTGGCGAGACATTTAATGTCGCAACCAACCATCCCAACGTCGTCGCGGAACTGCTGCGCGAGATCGAGATCCATCGCGCCACGGTAACGCCGGTGAAGTCGCAACTTGAGGAACTGGCTCCAGCCACCGGCCTCGCGTCAGAAAAGACGAACCCCTGATGCAATTCATCGGTTTCCGGGGTGGCTCAATATCCAGGCCTACTTCGAAGTCCTCGAGGCTGCCATCCGCTCCCAACTGCAGAAGCGGATCCGCCTGAACAAGTCATGCCAGCCTCAGGACTCTTAAGAAACTCATAGAAAGTTTCTTCCATGAATCAGCATCGCGCCGCGGGGCGGGCGCTCCTGACATCGGGGAAACTAAGTGACCCCTCACCCGGCCTCTGCGGCCACCCTCTCCCCACATCCGATGTGGAGCTGAGTGCGGGTTTTCATTTGAGCCTCGGTTGCATGTCACGGGCGCGTGCGCGTGGAGGCTCGGATGTGTTCGAGTTCCGTTTTGAGCCTGGTAACGATTTCGGCTTTGTCCGCCGCAAGATTCTTCGTTTCGCCCGGATCCTCGCTGAGGTTGTAGAGTTGGCTGGGCGGTTCGTTCTGCGCTGGAACGATGGGGCTGCCGGGACGCATGAAGAACTCGGGTTCGCGGCCTTCGATCCATTTCCACGGACCAAATCGGATCGATTTTCCGATGACGAGAGATTCGCGCACGGGCTTGTTCTCCGGCTGTGTGCCGAGCAGGACCGAAAGGAAGCTGAAACTGTCAGGGCCGGCTTCGGCGGGCTGGCTGGCTTGGGTCACGTCCGCCAGCGTTGCCATCACGTCGGTGAAGCAGATGAGGTGTGCGCTGGTCGAACCGGGTTTCACCTTGCCGGGCCAGCGCGCGATCAACGGCATGCGATGGCCACCTTCCCAGAGCGAGTTCTTCATGCCGCGCAGACCGCCGACGGAATCGTGCCCGGTGCGTTTCACATCTTCGGGATACCAGACGGGGCCGTTGTCGGAGGTGACGAGGACGAGCGTGCTGTCGGCGAGCCTGGCGTCGTCGAGCGCCTGGAGCACCCGGCCGATCATCGCATCGACCATCATGGCGAAATCACCGTACATGCCGGCTTTGCTGCCGCCCTGAAACTCAGGCGAAGGCAGCCATGGTGTATGCGGACCCGTGGGGGCAAAGTAGAGCATCAGCGGCTTGGCAGCAGACGACTTCGCGTGATCGCGGATGACCGCAATGGCCTCATCGGTGAGTCGCGGAAGCACATCCTTCAACTCCAAGTCCGGCGCGATGCCTCCGCCGAGCCAGAACTCCCCCTGGATTCGTGCCAGCCCTTCGGTGTGGTGCTCGGCGATCTCGTTCGTCGGAGGCGTCAACGCACGATCCCCGCGCAGATAGAAATACGGCGGGATGTCAGTCGAAGCGCGGAAGCCAAAGAATGAGTCAAAGCCCTGATCCGCCGGACCGCCGGGCAACACCTTGTCGTAGCCACTTTCCCGAAAACCAAGATGCCATTTGCCCACCATGGCTGTGCGATAGCCCTGCGATTTCAGCAGCGAGGCAATGGTCATTTGCCCCTCCTCGATCAACGGCTGCTTCGGCCACTTAGAGACATCGGTGCGGAATGGATACCGCCCGGTCATCAGCCCGTAGCGCGACGGATGGCACAGCGGCCCGGGCGCGTGCGCATCGGTGAAGCGCATCCCTTCCCGCGCCAGACGGTCGATGTTCGGCGTGGCGATTTTCGAATGCGGATTGTAGCAGCCCGGATCGCCATAGCCCATGTCATCGACGAGGATGATGAGTACGTTCGGCTGCGCTCCTGGAGCCGCGCCCTCGGCAGCGAGCAGGGCGTTTGAAGGAATTGGCCACAGGGAGAGAAGGATCAGGAAGCGGAAGGGGATGGGCTTGTTCATGGTTGGCGCGAGTTCGCGCTCCTGGACGGCGCGGTACCCAAAAAAATTCCAAAACACCACAAATTTTCCTGATCGCGCAGGTAAAGACGGCCATGAGCGATAACGGGCGGAGTCCAGACCTTGGCCTTGAGCGGGCGACGCTCGGATTGGGGCGCGAGCACAAAACGGCTGTGTTCTTTCCAGCCGACCGGCGTCGCTTGGGCGAGAACGACGGTGCCGTTGTCTTCGGTGATGCAATACATCATTCCGTCGGCGATGGTCACAGTGCCCTTGTCCAACGCCTTCGAAGACCAAACTTCGTCGCCAGTCAGCCAGTTCTGGCAGACCCAGCCAACTTCCTTGCCCGTTGCGGGTTCGACGCAGAGCAGTTCGCCGTTCGCGCCGAGCGCGAAAATGAGGCTATCGCGCACGGTCGGTGTGCCGCGCGGGCCGTCGCCAAATTCGTTGGTGTAAGGATCGCCGAGTCGCGTGCTCCAAAGCTCCTTGCCGTCTTTGGCGTCGAGACAGAGCAACCACTGCGCGTCAGTGCGCTGGCCCATGATGTAGATCTTTTCGCGGACGATAGCCGGGCTGGAGTAGTCGGCACCAAGATTCGTGGACAGCCAGAGCCGCCTTGGCTCGCCCTCCGGCCACGACTTGAGCAGATTCGTCTCACGCGAGACACCGTCGCGCAGTGGACCGCGAAACTGGGGCCAGTCGTCGGCGAGACAAGGGCCGCAAAGTGCGAAACAGGAGGAAACGAGCAGGAGTGTTCGGCGGATTCGGCAAGTCCGATGAGTAGTTAGTAAAATCATTTTGCGGCAGGTTGCGTTGGTTGCAATTTCTCCGGCAGTTCCTTTAGCGGCGTGACTTCGGTCACGTCGTCGTAATACCAGGTCTTGCCAGTGGCCTTCTTGTAGCCGACCACGCGGGCGGGATACTTCGTGCCGGTCGGCAACGTGGTCCACGCCAAGAAGCGGTGGATGTCGCTGCGCCAATCAATGCGGACAAGCAGGTCGTTGGTCTTGCTGAAGTAGAGCTCCATCGGAGGTTCCACGCTGCCGCTGACGCGCAGGCCCCAGAGGTCCATGTCGGCATCCTTCACGTCTGGCACGATTTCAATGGTTGAGGCGCGACTGGTGAGCGCGCCGAGCGTCCAGGCCCAGACTAGGAACCTCGCGGGTTCATCCTCACGTTCCGAGTAGCCACCGGGTGCCTTGAGCCACCAATGAAGCGGCGCGTCCATGACACTCTCCCGCTTCGCACCGAACCCGGTGTCCTTCTCGCCCAACCGCACGTTATCCTTGAAGGCGAAGTAGCCCAGCAGGTTTGTTTTGCCGCCAGCCGCTTGGATCGCTTTTTGGAGCAGCGGCCGCGCTGCCGGCGAAACAGTTCCCGTCGGTTCGCGTTTCAGTGGTTCATCGGCGCATGGCGCGGTCCGTAAGATGAACAAGGCTGCGAGCAGAGTAACCAAGAGATGACTGTTTCGCGGAGACATAAGGCCAATGTTATCTGCCAGCCCAGCCCTGAGTCGATTCAAGATAGGTCCGAATCGCGTTCGTCGAATCGAACTCTAAACCCTCGTGAATCACCGCCCCAAACCGGAGTCGGAGGGTCTCGCCGTGTTTAACCGTCACGGCGCTCTTGTCTCCCTGCTTCATGGCGGCGCGGCCAAAAGGATTGGTCACGAAGACGTCGCCGTCGTCGGAGCGTAGCACGCCGTCATCGCGGCCCCAGTCGTCCTCCAAGTCGTGTTACGACTTCTGGTATTCGCCCTTCTTGAATGTCCGCGGTTCCGGGAAGTCGGGTGAGCCAGCCGGAGCGTTTACGCCCCAGAAATCGCGGAAGGTCTTGGGCGCGATGCAGCCCGGTTGCGTCAATCCTTTCGAGTTGCCTTTGCTCATGTAGAGCTTCCCGTCGGGCGCCTAGTTCAGCCCGTGCAAGGCGTGTTCGAGATTGCCGAGGTCGGTGGTGAGGTGGGTCGCGGGCGGGAGCTGCGCTGCGGCGAGAAAATGGCGTCGGGTAGTCTTCATGGTTAATTCAGCCGAATGGGGGCAGCCGAATAGAACTCTGGTTTCTCTTTCATGAGGGCATTTGTCTGACCCCCTTTTGTCTGATCATTCCAGCGTGATAAACTGGATGCGGTTGTGATTGAGGTTGACCCACTGCGCGCCACGGGAGGCGGTGAAACGCATCAGCCTGCGGAGATGACCCTCGAACTGCGGAATCTCCGCGGTCAGGGCGGTGACAACAAAGAAGAGGCCGTCCCCATGAAAAGACATGGGATGTGTGCCTAGCTCGTTTCCGTCGCGCACGACTGGCACACGGCGAACACAGGCGGGTTCGCCCCCATAAAGTGGCGCAGCGCTTCATCATAGAGCCGGCAGTCGAGATACGCCCCCCAATCGTTGACCATGTTACGTGCGTGTTGGCGCAGCTCGTCGCACCTTTCGGAGAGGGGTCGCCAGGAGTCGTCCTCCCAGGCGAGCCCATGCCAGTCGGCTTGGCTCAGGGCATTAAAGCGGAGCCGTCCCTGGACTTTCTGGGTGCGGAAGTTCAGGAGCTTGGCGTGCCCGACGCCGAGCATCATCGCCAAGTGCAGCGCCTGCGTGTCGTGCTCGCCGGTGAACCCAATGACGGTCTTCAGTTCGTAAAGAGCGTCGCCAGCGATGATGTCGCAGCGGTACACCTTTTCAAACGTGCCGAGCTTGACAGTGACCGGCAGTTGCGTATGGACGACGCAGCCCTCCGCCTGTAGCCGCAGCATGAGGTCATTCTCATAGACGCGCTCGTCAAGCAGGCACCCGAGGGTATTCTGAGCAGCGTAAGCGCAACTCATCACCAGCGCGTCGCGCTCGTCGAACTCGGCTTTAGCGAGGTCGCGAATCGGGATGGGACAATGAATTGGCATGGGCGATTATGTCAGGCGAATGGCGGCAGCCGAATAAAACTTTGGTTTCTGTTTCATGAAGAAGTCGTAGGTCCCCATTCGTCTGACGGGCTTCTTATCATGCGTCGAGTTTCTTGTCGGTGGTGTCAGGCGCCCACCAGATGACAATGATGCCGGAGAGGTAAATGAGCCCGCCGGTCGCGCCGACTTTTGGATACGATCCGCCCATCGCTGCGAATAGTGCGCCGGCGGCCATCACGCCCAGCGCCGTGGCGAAGCGGCCAACATTGTAAGCGATGCCACTGCCGGCCGCGCGCACCCGCGTGGGAAACAGCTCGGGCAGGTAAAGCGGCAACCAGCCGAAGAACAGTGTGGCGACGAAGCCTTGCGCGAACACGATCGGCAGGAACGACGCCTGGAGCGGCGCGGTGCCGAGAAACATCAACGACGTCAGGCCCGTCGCAGCAGCGCTGATAATTGAATAGGCAAGGCGGCGTCCGAGCCACGCGGCGATTTGTGCTCCGAAAAAGCTGCCCAGCACCGCACCCAGCGCCCACCAGCCTTGCGTGATGGCCTTGTAGCCCGGCGCGCTGGCACCGCCCACCTTGTCCGCCCACGGAATCATCCATTTGCTCGCAGCCCACGCGCCGATCATGGGGATGGAGCCGATCACGATGCCGATCAACGTGAGGCGAAGGAGCGGAGGCTGGAGGAGTTCGCGCAGGGCATTACTCCCAGGCTTTCGCCGCGCGCCGCGCGCCCTCAGCCACAACGGCGATTCTGGAATCACCGTCAACACGAGCAGACCGAGCACGGCGGGCGCGCCCGCCAGTTGAAAAATCCAGCGCCACGATTCCGGCGTGATGTGCCAGGTGCGGGCGATCTGAGAGAGCATGAGGATGCCGCCATTCAGCGCCGCGCCCATGAGCCCCGCGATGATGGGACGTGATTTGTCGGGCCAGCATTCCGCCGCGAGTGCGACGGCGTTTGGCCAGACGCCACCCACGCCCAGGCCCACCAGAAAGCGCAGCACAAGCATTTGCTCCTGCGTCTTCGCGAATGCTCCAAGCCCGGCGAACACAGAGTAAGACAATATGCTGACGCCCAGTGCCCGGGTGCGGCCAATCCGATCACCGAGACTTCCAAGAAAGATTCCGCCGACTGCCGCGCCCAGCATGAGTGCTGCGGTGAAGCGCGCGAACCAGTCGCCGCCCAGCGTCGGCGTGAACGCATCCCCGAGCAGACTCTGCGATACGGACAGGGACGCGACCGGCATCAGGCCAAGCTCGAAGCCGTCGAAGAGCAGGCCGACAAAGGCCGCAAACAACACGACGTAGCGGGACGATTTTGAGAGCGAAGTGGTCACGACTTGGATTTCAGCCGGAACCGCGGTGGGCTCATGCCGGTGGCTTCCCGGAAAAATGGGTGAAAGAGATGGCCATGCGCGCTCATGCTTCTCGTTCGAACACCCGGATGATGGCACTGTTGTCCAGCGCGCCGAGCCCCTCCAATTCCGCTTGTCGCAGAAGCTGCTCGTGGACCTCGCTCAGAGGTACCCGCGCGCGGCTCTCAGCGGCAGCGCTCAGAATCAAGCGAACATCTTTCAAGTGCTACGAAAGCCGGGCCTGCGGCTCGAAGTCCCCGACAATCATCTTGTCGCCCTTCGTATCCATGACCCGGGAGTAACCCATGCTTTCGCGCAACACAGCGAGCGTTTGTTCAAGGTTGAGCCCCAGCCTTCCGGCAAAGGCCAGCCCCTCGGCCAGCACCGCCCGGTTCAGGCCCAGAACCAGATTACTCACCAGTTTCATCTTGGAGGCGCTGCCCCAATCCCCACAGTGCAGAACCCTGCTCGCGAAACACGCGAACAGGTCGTCGCATCGCGCGATCGCTTCGGCGGCTCCGCCCGCGATGATCAGGACTTCGCCCCTTCGGACCTGGCTGCTGTTCCCGGAAATCATGGCCTCGACATAGGACACCCCACTCCCAGCCAGTCGCCGCGCTGCCGCGAGGGCAGCTTCCGGGCGACCGGTCGTCGTATCCATGATCACCTGGCCGGGACGAAGATCGGGCTCCAGTTGTTCGAGCAGCGTTTGAACGGCATCGCTGTTGGGGAGACTGAGAATGATTCGCCGGCAAGAGACGGCCAGCATGGCGACACTGGCAGCGGCTCGCCCACCTCGACTCACCAAGGCAGCTTGACATGCAGGGTCAATATCGAAGCCCAACACTTCGAGTCCACGGGCCAGGAAACGTTCCGCCATCGCGCTACCCATCAGACCCAGGCCAATCAGCCCAATCTGCTCGCGGTCGGAAGCCTCCGCCGGAACAACCGACGACCTTTGCGGACTGTAGGGCGACAAGGGCATGACTGGCAGTCTATGGATTGCACTCGACTGTGAACATGCGAAAATTGCCGATTCTCATGCGGGCGAATTCCTTTGGGATTTCTTTGCGGAAAATGGCCAATCTCCAGCCGCCGACGTGAGTCGGCGCAGACTTCTTCCCGTGTTGGAATTGCCAAACCCGAAGTTGATTTGTGCGGACTCACGTCCGCGGCGACGAGCATCTGACTCAGCTTCGTGCTGGGGTGCAACTGCGTGTAAACCGTGTTGTCCGTCAGCTGGACTTCCGTCGCCTTGGCGATGCCGAATTCAATCACCTTGGGCACGGGCACACCGTCGTGCAGCGTGACGAGGATGTTCGACGACTTGATGACCTTGAGCGCGACGCGATGCCGCACTGGCTGAGTTTGCTCCGCGACATACACCACGCCGCAGCCGCCTTCACCGACATGTTCCAAAAGTTTGTAACGTCCGAGCGTCTGCCGACGGCTTCGTCGGGCGCGTCGGTGAGGGCGAGCTTGATCATGGGGCGAAGGTCCCCGACAGATTAAGTGATGACCGTTTCAGAGTGTTCGTGCTCAGCGAGGAACGCTTCAACACTCGCCCGGAGCGCGGGATCGCCAAAGCAGGCTCCGTCCAAAAAGGCGGACCGTGCGGTGCCAGCCAATTTGGCGGCCGCATCACGCAACGACTCCGGCTTTGGCGACAACGCAAACGCGGATGTATTTTAGGTGGGCCCGAGGTGACGCTTGAGATCAAACCCACCCAGAATTTATCGGCCCATTTGCCGGCATCGTCCCCGCCCACCTGAAAACAGATTGTCGTTGAAGGGTCAGAACTACTTATTGACAACCCTGCCAATTGAAGACCCAATTGCGTGGTGCCGAGACCCCTTCGAATCGAGTTTCCCGGTGGCATCTATCACGTCGTGACGCGGAGCCTCCCGAGAGCGCCCGTGTTTCGTTCCGATTTTGAGCGCGAACTTTTCCTGGAAACACTCGGGGAAGCGGTCACAAAAACCAAGGTGTTGGTTCATGCGTGGTGCCTGATGCCGACCCGCGTGCATCTCGTAATAGAAACACCAGCCGGGAATTTGTCCTCTGCCATGAAATGGCTCCTGGGAACGTTTACCATGCGGATCAGCCGGAGGCGGGAAAAATTTGGACCTCTGTTTGCCGGCCGATTCAAGGCGGTGGTGGTGGATGGAAAGTCCCCCGGTTTTTTTCGTAATGCGTGTGAATCTGTACACATGAATCCCGCGCGGGGGCGTCTCGTTTCACCGACGGATGCACTTCGAAGTTATCCTTGGAGCAGTTGGGCAGGATACATGGATGCCGGGCGGTGTGCGTCGTGGATGACAACCGAGCGGTTGAAGGCGGACTTGGGCTTGAAGTCCAGGGATTCGAGAGGGCTGCGTGCCTGGGAGGCTGCCATCGAGAGTCGGCGAAAGACGGAGGATCAGATTGGCCCGAAGTTGAAGTGGGGATGGCGGTATGGGTCGACGGAGTTTCGGAAGCGGCTCCGAGCGATGGCGCAACGGCGACGATCGGTGGGATTTGGGGAAGAGACCGGACGGAAGCCTACGGAGGCCAACGCGGAGCGGTTGGTACGGGAGGAAATGAGGAACCGTGGGTGGAGAGCCGCAGATCTGAAGAGGCTTCGAAAGGGTGACTCCGGGAAGGTGGAAGTGGCACGTCGGTTGAAGAAGGAAACGACCGCAACGCGGGAGTGGATTGTGGCTCGGCTCAAAATGGGAACAACGGGCAACCTTAACCGATGTTTACATGCCGCGAGGAATTCGACCGTGTGAGGCGAGTGAAACGCATGAGTGATCATGCGCCCACAATTGGAAGTTGCTCTCGTCCCTGAAAGTGACTCAAATCTTGGTCCGCAATGACCCGCGTCCTGCTCACCACCACGTCGTTTCAAGACACACCTGGCATTCACCATGATATGCTCGCGGCCGCCGGCTTTGAAATTGTTCGCGAACGAGGGCCGCTCTCGGAGTCGAAGATGCTTGAACTCGCCGGTGGATTCGACGCCTACCTTTGTGGCGATGATGCCTTGACTCGCGCCGTCATCGCCAAGTCGCTGCCACGGCTCAAGGTCATCTCCAAGTACGGCATTGGACTCGATAAGATCGACGTTGCTGCCGCCACGGAGCTGAAGGTGCCTGTGCTGTTTACGCCGGGTGTTAACCACACAACCGTCGCCGAACACTGCTTTGCCCTTTTGCTGGCGGCCGTGCGCAATCTCGTCGTTGAGGCCAACCACACCGCTGCAGGTCGTTGGACGCGTATCACGGGTCACGAAGTTTGCGGCAAGACCCTTGCCATTGTCGGCTTCGGTCGGATCGGCAAGGAGGTCGCCATCCGTGCCCACGCTTTTGGTATAAAACTGATCGGTTTCGGCAACTATTGGGATGAAGACTTTGCGCGGTGGTATTGCATAGAACGCGTCACCCACTTCGACGACGCGCTGCGGCGCGCGGACTTCATCTCCCTCCACACGAAACTAACACCTGCCACCCGGCACCTCATCAACGCGAGGAATATCAAACTGGTCAAGCGGGGTGCCGTCATTGTCAATTGCGCTCGCGGCGAAATCATCGAGCTCGCGGCGCTGGTTGAAGCCCTCAAATCGGGACACCTCCTCGCCTACGCCGCCGACGTGCTTGACCAGGAGCCGCCGCCCGTCGACCACCCGCTGCTTGGCCTGCCCAACGTCGTCATCACTCCGCATATCGGCTCACGCACCCACGAGAGCGTGCAGCGCCAGGCAAGCTGCGCCGTGGAAAACCTCACACTCTTGCTTGCCGGCAAAAAGCCCATTGCACAGGCGAACGAAATCTAGCGCGGCAAGCCTATCCTCCGCTCTCATGCCTGAATCCTACTTCATCGTCCCTGAACCACTCCACAACGGACTGGTGCAGGCGGCCTACCGTCATCGAGGATTCCACGCAGACGAAGCGGCCGAAGGCACGCGCCTCTGTGCGGAGGCTGCTCGCCACGGTATTCGCACCCATAACGGCATTAAGGCGCTCCATCTCGACCATCTCTTTGGCTCCGGCTCGAAGGGTTGCGTACCGGGCGCGCAGATCGAGGAGCGTTCCTCCCGCTTCGCGGCTGCCAAGATTTGGAATGCCAACAAGAAGCTCGGACCGGCAACTGCCTATCGCGCAATGGCGGAAGCCTCCCGCCTAGCCGATCAGCACGGCGTGGGGATCGTCTCCGTCGATAACGCGTTCCATTATCTTTGGGGGGGCGGTTACGTGATGCACGCGGCGAAGCAAGGTTACATCGCTTATACCAACTGCACTGCCTCTCTCGCGGAAGTAGTCCCCTTCAACGGTAAATTCCCCACGCTCGGGACGAACCCCCATTCGTGGGGCTTCCCCACCACGGACGCCATCGGGTATCCCATCGTCATCGACTGGGCTACATCGGTCGTGGCGATGGGCCGCGTGCAGCAGCTCAAGCGCGAGGGCAAGCACCTCCCGCCGATGGCAGCCGTCGACAAGAACGGAAATCCCACCACGGATCCGGAGCAGGTCGTCTCCCTTCTGCCGTTTGGCGCACACAAAGGGTACGGGCTCTCTCTGATCAACGAAATCGTCGCGGGTTTCATCGGCGGCTCTCTCCCAACCGTCCGCAGCCGCTGGGAACAACAACCCGAGGAAAAGCACACCTGCGCGTTCTTCTTCCAGGTCATCCATCCCGACGCCATCAGCGGTGGCGCCTTTGCGAAGGGCCGAAGCCAACAACAGAATGTGAAAGCCGTAATCGCTGATGTCCTAGGTCATGGCAACGAGCAATGCCTGCTTCCAGGCCAGCTCGAAGCCGACTGGGCGGCGAAGTCCGCCCGCGCTGGCGGTTTGCTTTTCTCCCAGGCTGAGATCGACGCGTTCAATGAACTGGCGAGAGAGGCCAACCAACCTCTCTGGAAGGCCGACACCTTCAAAACCATCGTCGTATAATAACTTTGGGCCTCGTTTGATACTCACTTGCCGAACCCTGTTCTGAGTGGTTAAAGAGAGAGATTTGCTGTCCATGAGCCTCCCCATCAAGCCTTCCAAATCCGTCGCATTCGACCAGATTTCCCTCGGAGAGATTATGCTCCGCCTCGATCCCGGAGAGGGGCGAGTCCGCACCGCCCGCGCTTTCACCGCGTGGGAAGGGGGCGGCGAATACAACACCTCCCGCGGCTTGCAGAAATGCTTCGGCCTCAAGACCGCCGTTTGCACCGCGTTTGTCGACAACGAGGTTGGACACCTCATCGAGGATTTCATTATGCAAGGCGGTGTCGCCACCGACTTCATTCAATGGCGTGAAGACGACGGTATTGGTCGCTCGGTGCGCAATGGCCTCAATTTCACCGAACGCGGCTTCGGGATCCGCGGGGCAGTCGGCGTGCCCGACCGCGGCAATACCGCGGCTTCGCAGCTCAAACCGGGCGACTTCGATTGGGACTATATCTTCGGGACGCTCGGCGCCCGTTGGTTCCACACGGGCGGCATATTCGCTGCCCTTTCCGCCTCAACCGCCGAACTCACCGTCGAGGCCGTCCAGGCCGCGAAGAAACACGGCGCGATCGTCTCCTACGACTTGAACTACCGTCCCTCGCTTTGGAAGACGATCGGCGGCCTCAAAAAGGCCCGCGACATCAACCGCCAGATCGCCAAGGATGTCGATGTGATGATCGGAAACGAAGAGGACTTCACCGCGTCGTTGGGTTTCGAAGTACAGGGTGTGGGCCATAACCTTTCCGACATCGAGACCGGCGCCTTCAAGCAAATGATCGAAACTGCGGTGAAGGAATTCCCAAATTTCAAGGTCGCCGCCACCACGCTTCGGCGCGTCATCACGGCGACAAAAAACGACTGGAGTGCAATCCTCTGGCACGACGGCCATTTCTATGAGAGCCGTAAGTACGATGAACTGGAAATTCTCGATCGAGTGGGTGGAGGCGACAGCTTCGCTTCCGGCTTGCAGTTCGGTTTCATGCAGTTTAACGATGCGCAGAAAGCTGTCGATTATGGCGCTGCCCATGGTGCCCTTGCATCCACAACCCCGGGTGACACCTCGATGGCCACTCGCAAAGAGGTTGAAAAACAAATCAGCGGCGGTGGTGCCCGTGTCGTGCGGTAAATTCGCTTCCAGCGCTTTGCAGGAAATCGGGCTTTGACAGTCCGCGATTAATCAACACTACGGGGTGTGAGGCCATTGGGAACCACGAACACCTCAGGGTCTGTTCCGTTTCCGTAGGTTGAATGAACCAGGATCGATCCCGTCGTTGCACCAGGGGGCACCTTAGTTCTGATCAAGAAATCCGAGATCCGTGTGAAACTCGCGACGGCGACATTGTTGAAGAAGATGTTCGTTACCCAGGACAATGCGTGGCGGCTCATCTTTGAGGCGCAGAAGGGTATTCTGACTTTTGATTTTGCGGGCGATGACGACGAGATGCAAAACTACCTTCGCCGTAAACGCTGAAATCCGAGCTCATTTTTTCTGCAGGTAGAAAGATGATTCCGCATCTTGGCGGAACCCTTGGCGTTCTCGAAGCAGATGCGGCGCGTTCTTCCCGCCGCATCCAAAAACTCCACGGTGACGGCCTGCGGCGAGAAGGGAGAATCTACCGAACGTAACAGTGCTCGCCGTGATGCCATGAACCGTTGCTGGGACAGAGGTTTGCGCGGACTGCCGTCCGCGACTACGGGGAAACGTTCCGTCGGCGGATAATGAAATCCTCGAGCACCGGGCAGTCCATTTTCGTGCGGAGGAAACAATCGAGGGACTCTTGTGGCGTGCAGACAACAGGCTCATTTTCGTTGAAGGACGTGTTCAAAACGATCGAAACACCCGTGAGCCGTTCAAAATGTTCGATCAATCTGTAGTAGCGCGGATTTGTATCGGCGTGAACCGTTTGGAGTGCCCTGAGCCATCGACGTGTATCGCGGCCGGAATGCACTGGCGCTTCTCGCTGCGGACTTGGAATACCTCCATCATAAAGGGAACATCGTTGTCCTGTTCGAACCACGCGGAGACTCGTTCCCTCAGAATCGACGGGGCAAAGGGACGGAATGCCTCGCGCCGTTTGATTTTGAGATTCAAAATCTCCTTCATGTCGGACCGGCGCGGATCGCAAAGGATGGAGCGATTCCCTAATGCGCGAGGTCCCCATTCCATGCGCCCTTGGAAGCAGCCGACCACGTCGCCGCGGTCAATCGCTTCAGCGGTAGCACTGCAGAGGGCTTCGAAGTCCTGTGTGCGAACTACCTCGCAGCCTTTGGCTGCCAATTCCCCTGCGTTGGCAGTTAAGAGAATGCCGATGTCGTCGCTGCTGAATTGTGGTCCCGTATAGGCGTTCGATAGGGACGCTCGCGCCCTGGCGGGTCGTTCCGTTTCAGGGTGTTTGATGCCGTTTCTTTGACCGCCGAGTTCGGTCCAGACGGCTATCGCCGCACCAATGGCCCCGCCGGCGTCGCCCGCAGCCGGAAGCACGTATATCTTCCGGAAGGGGGACCGTAGATAGACCTTGCCGTTGGCGACTGAATTCATCGCGCAGCCTCCCGAAAAATCCAAATTGGAACATTGATAGCGAGCGTGCAACGATGTCAGGAGGGAAAACAGCGCCTCCTCATAGATCGCCTGGACGGATCGGGCTATATCCTTGTGGTGTTGTTCGAGAGGTTCGTGGGGTTGCCGGGCGGGTCCGAGCAATTCTGGAAGGCGCTGTGTAAATAAGGTCCCAATCTCTGGGGAACAATCGTTCCAGGTATTGGAAACGTTCTTAACGTGGTGCTGGAAGAATCGCAGGTTGAGACGAAACGTGCCCTCGGGTCGGATGCGGACGATCTGCCGCATTTCTGCAAGGAAGGCGGGTTGGCCATACGGTGCCAGGCCCATGGCTTTGAATTCGTCTCTGAAATGAGGAAAACCGAGATACTGTGTGAGTGCCGAATAGAAGATACCGAGCGAGTGGGGAAAATAGATTCGCTCATCGATCTTGATGTTGTCGCCGCGACCCGAGTCCCAGCTTGCACTGGCAAAATCGCCGAAACCATCTACGGAGACGCAGACCGCTTCCTCGAACTGGGAAGCAAAAAATGCGGAGGTCAGGTGCGCGAAATGATGTTCGATATGATGAACCTGGGCTCGGAATGGCACATCGGGGAACGCGCGCCGGATCCCTCACTCGATTGTCTCGGCCAGGCCCATGTTGCGGAATTTCTCGAGGATCAGGCGCGGGCTGGGCCAGTGGGTCAGGACGAATTTCACTCGTCGTGGGTGATTGGCCCGAGGTTGACGGTTGATTGCCACATGATCCAAATCACTCAGGGTGAGACCGGCTTCCCGCAGGCAATACTGAATTGCTTGGGTCGGAAGTCCGGCCCAGTGCTTGATGCGCCGGAACCGCTCTTCCTCGGCTGCGGCCACCAAGTGTCCGTCGCGGATCAGGCAGGCGGCAGAATCACCGTGAAACGCATTGAGACCCAGCATGATCATGGGGTTTCGGCATCAATCCCAAAGCGCCAGGGAGGAGAATTTACCGAATGTATGAGTGCGCACCGTGATTCCATGAACCGTTGCAGGAGAGAAGATTGCGCGGACTGCCGTCCGCGACTACGACAGGTCGGGTTCATGGAGAGGCACCATTGAGAGCGTGATCGAATCCAGGCAAGATACCGCCCTTGGTCGATTTGCCCAACATCGCAGAATGACCTGATCAACTCCCATACCGCTGTGCTGTTTCAATTGAAACCAACGGATGCTGTAAGCATCGGGAAAATGCTGTCGAATGGGATTTCAGCAAACTCTTACCAGGAACACTGTCGAAGAGAATTCAGCCTGTATGCAACGAGTTTTATTTTGATGTATCCCCGGGGTGGCGTGAAAGCAAAGGCGGTCGGTTTCGCTTGCGCCAGGCATTTCCTGGCGCTCACCCGTGCGCTGTTTAATACCAGACCAAGAAAAAAGGCGGATAATGGTTTAAGCCTCCGTTGGAGCACGGGTCGTCTCCGGGGTGTCAGGCATCCCTTCCTGACAAAAAGGCGCTGAATATCCCTTCAGTCCGTGACCGAGTTTTTAATTTCACGGAGTATGCGGAACAGGCAATCCTGGTTGCGTTCATGGACGTTCAGTTTCTCCTCGGCCCGGCCGGTTCCGGCAAAACGTTTCGTTGCATCGAAGCGGTCCGAGCTGAACTGCGATTGGCTCCGGACGGCCCGCCGCTGCTATTCATTACCCCCAAGCAGGCCACCTTCCAGCTCGAACGCCAGTTGCTTCAGGACACGGATCTCCCCGGTTTCACCCGGCTCCATATCCTCTCGTTCAGCCGACTCGCGGAACGTCTCATGGATTGGCTTGAGGTATCGCCGCCGGAGATGTTGTCGGAGCAGGGTAGAGTTATGGTGCTCAGGGCGCTGCTGGGCCGGCATCGCGACCGGCTGAAATTGTTCCACGCCAGCGCCCGAATGCCTGGGCTCGCCCGGAAACTGGGCGAATGGCTCGCTTCGCTGCAGGAGCACCGACTTGGACCCGAAGCGCTCGATGAACTGGCGGCTCGGCTCGGTCTTCCTCAACCGTTGGCCGCCAAGCTATCCGATACGGCAATCCTATTGCGCGCTTACCAGGAATGGCTCACCGCTCATCAACTCGAAGACGCGGATCGCTGGATCGAACTCGCCGCAGGACATGCCCGCCGGACAGCCTCCGCTCGTCTGCGCTTCGGTGGGCTTTGGCTCGACGGATTCTCCGAGATTACGCCGCAACAACTCGATCTCCTAACTGCGACGTTGCCGTTCTCAGAGCGATCCACACTCGCCTTCTGTCTCGATCACGCCCCGGGGGAACCCACCTCCTGGCTTTCCGCCTGGAGTATCATTGGAGAAACATTCCGGAAATGCCACCGCGAGATCGCTGCGATGCCCGATGCGCGTGTGAGCGTTGATCTCTTGCCTCGCGACCGCCGGCACTCGCGGTTTGGGCCCGGATCGGAACTCGGCCATCTGGAAGCGTATTGGACCCGGCCGCGACCGGCCGCATGGGTGGGGGTGGTCGATGCTCATGGCCAAACAGGGTTCGATTTCGATACACCTCCGATACCGACCCAGATCCGCCTGGCCATTTGCCCGACGCCGGAGGATGAGGCCGAACTTGCAGCCGCCGAAATCACCAAGCACGTCCGACAGGGCGTCCGGTACCGTGAGATCGCTGTTCTCTTTCGATCGCTTGATCCCCATCTACCCGCATTCCGTCGCGCATTTCGACGAGCCGGCATTCCAAGTTTCGTGGACCAACGAGAGCCCGCCGGGCATCACCCGGTCGCTGAATTGACGCGGGGTGCCCTTCGGACGGTGGCTCAAGGATGGCGGCACGAAGACTGGTTCGGTGCCCTAAAGTCTGGGCTCGTCGATGCCAACGATTCCGCGCTCGACCGGCTGGAAAATGAGGCGATCCGGCGCGGCTGGGACGCCGCGGACTGGTCGCGATCGCACACTGATATTGCTGAAGAACTTGACGTCCTTCGTGCCAAAGTGGTCCGCCCATTCGCAACGTTGTTGCAAACGCTCGGTCCCCGCCCTTCGGGGACCTTGCTGGCCGCAGGGTTGCGGAGTTTCTGGATGGAGCTCGCTGTTGCCAATACACTCACGGAGGTCACCGCACAAGCCTTCGGCGCCTTAGCCCAGACAGACCTGAATCACTCGGTGCTCACCGCACTCGACGCCTGGCTCCAGGATGTCGAACAGGCTTTCCATGATGAATGCATGACGTTGGCGGAATGGCTGCCGGTGCTCGAAAGCGCCCTGGGAAATTTGACGGTTGGACTCGTCCCTCCGGCTCTCGACCAAGTCCTAATCGGTACCGTAGACCGCTCCCGAAATCCAAATCTGCAACTGGTATTCTTGCCAGGCTGGAACGAAGGCTACTTCCCCGCCGATAACTCCAGGCATCCCCTCCTGTCGCCGGAGGAAGGGGACGCCCTCGAGCGGGCGGGAGTATTTCTAGGGAGCGGCCGACGACAAATGGGCCACGAGCGGTTCCTCGCCTACATCGCCCTCACTCGCTCCCGAAGTCGAGTCGTCGTTTCTTACTCCCGACGTGATACTGCGGGCAAGGAACGCACGCCCTCGCCACTGCTCGATTCGTTGAAAAAGCTGTTTCCAGGACTCACCGCTGAATCGTGGAGCGCTCCGGGTCTGGCTGCCGCCAGCTCCCTGTCCGACACGAGCCCGGCTCCACAGGAACGGCTCATCCAGGCGGTCTCTTCCGCGGTCTTCGGCGATGAGTTGCGAAGCTCAGTGAGTCGAATGGAACAATTCGCCGCCTGCCCATTCCAGTTTTACGCCGTTTCGGTGCTCCGCCTCAACGAGCGCGAGGAATTCGAACTAAACGCCCGGGAACGAGGTTCGTTCCAGCACGAAGTATTGTCACAATTTCACGCGTTAACGCGTATGGAAAACAAACCTTGGCGAGCCTATAATCAAACAGAAATCAACGAACGGATCCAACGAATCGGTCTCGAAGTCGCGTTAACGTTCCGACACGGACTCCTCCAATCCGATGCGCCCTCCCGACACCGCGCCCAATACCTGATCCGCGATCTGACTCGGCTGGTAACGACGCTCGTGCAGTGGATGAGCTCCTTTACCCTGGATCCCATCGCAGTCGAACTTCCGTTCGGCTTGCCGGGTGCCGCGCTGCCCGCCTGGAAATTGGATCTCGGAAACGGACGGCGCCTGGCTCTTCAGGGAAAGATTGACCGCATCGACGCCTATCACGATCCCGTCACCCAAAAGAATTGGGTCTTCATCGGCGACTACAAATCGACCCCGAAAAAATTCGAACCCTGGCGCGCCGCCACAGGATTACAAATCCAGCTTCCATCCTACCTCGCCGCACTCCTCGAATTGTTGGCGGAATACCGGAGGCGGCCGATGACGCCTGAAAATGCGAGGCCCACCGGAGATGATTCGACCGCCGGTGCTGTCGCGCCCGAACTCCTGGCCGCGTCACCCGTCGCGGCGGGCATGGCCTACATCCCCTTGCGGCCAAGGCCCGCGAGGCAACGACCCGAAGATGCCGGTGAATTGGCCTACGACGACGGATTCGTTCATCGCGGTCGGTTCGACATCGCTGCCTTGGAATGGCTCGCAGATCCACGGAAAGACCGCACGGCTCAGTTTCGCCTGGATCTCAAGAAGGATGGCAGTCCTGGAAAACGAGGGGATCTGCTCACTTCGACCGATTTCAACCAACTCCTTGACGCGCAACGCAACGTGCTCCGCGAATTGGGCCGTCGCATCGTGTCCGGCGAATCCGCCCCGTCTCCATTTAAGCATGGGACCGAAACCGCGTGTGATCACTGCGATTTTACAAACGTCTGCGGATTCGATCCGGGAACCATGGCATTCCGGAAGCCCACCGCCGCTGCGAGTGCAGTCCAAAACCCCGACGCGTGTCCGCCGACCGGCGCGCCAGGCAATGCGCGGAATACAGTTTATCCGCGGTAAAATACACGAGGTCAGGTACTGCCCATCACTCCAAGTTTGGTCCTTGCCCTACGGCCACTGAGTCCGCCTGCGTCGCGATCCGTCGGAGGTCCGGGTCTGCTGGGAGGTTGGCTAGCAATTGAGACACGGACCGACCTTCGCCCGGCAGCATTAGATCCGCAGCAATCTCCCGGAGTGGCTCGAGCACGAATCGCCGCAGGTGCGCCCTTGGATGCGGCAAAACCAGGCCAGGCCCATTGCGAATCTCATCCCCCCACGCAATCAGATCAAGATCGAGCGACCGCGCCTCGTTCATCACTCCCTTTGGACGCCGCCCGAACTCTTTCTCCCATTGCTGCAAGAGCGCCAAAAATGTTTCGGGAGTTTCGTACTTCGAAACGTTCATGCCCACGACTGCATTTACGAATCGAGGGGAATCCGGCGGACAGTCCACCGGCGCGGAACCCCACAACGACGACGAGACGAATCCATCCGGTGCCGCATGGCGGAGCCGCTCGATTGCCCGTCGCACTTGCGCCGCCGGATCTCCGAGGTTCGAACCCAATGCCACGTACGCGGTCGTCGGTCCTGGCGGGTGCTTGGAGTGCATCGGCACGTCTCTAACCTCGGTAGCACTCACCGCAGACCCAGCACATCCTGCATGTCGTAAATCCCCGGTGAGCGTCCCGACACCCACTGGGCGGCTCGCAATGCGCCGTTGGCAAAGGTCTCCCGACTGCTCGCCTTATGCGTCAATTCGACTCGCTCACCGTTGGCCGCAAAAATTACGATGTGATCGCCCACCACATCCCCACCCCGCAGGGCATGGATGCCAATCTCGGAATTCGTCCGCTCCCCCGTGATGCCCTTCCGACCATGCCGCAAGACGTCATCGAGCTGCACTTGACGCACCTTTCCCAGTATTTCGAGTAACGTTGTCGCCGTGCCGCTCGGAGCATCTTTCTTCAAACGGTGATGCATCTCCACCACTTCCAGATCGAATCCCGGCCCAAGAATTTCGGCCGCCTTTTGCGTCAGCCAAAACAAGGTGTTGACGCCAGTCGAATAATTGGACGCCCAGACGATGGGTAGGCTGGATTCATAGCTGCGGATCTGTTGTTTCTCCTCCTCGGAATGGCCGGTCGTCCCGATCACCAACGCCTTTCCGCGCTCCGCGCACAACGCCGCAACCCCTGCCGTCACCGAATGAAAGGTGAAATCGATCACGACATCCGCGCCATCCATCACCGAGCGCAGATCGTCGCCAATGTCCACCGCAGCGGCGACCTGAAGTCCGGGCATCTGTTGGGCGCACGCCAGCAGGGTTTGCCCCATGCGCCCCTTCGAACCATTAATAATCACTCGTTTCATCGAGACCGGAGTAAACCCGGAAGACGGCGCAATGCGAAGCCCGATTCTCAACCGATCCCGACGGGCTGCCATTTTCTGATTGTCCCTCCGGGTCCTGCGTGCAAGTTAGGAAGTTGACCTCGGACGTTCGCATGCGGTAGCGGTCGACGTGATCAACATGCCCGGCAGGCGTGGCAGCGCGAGCGATGCAAGGAGCAACAAGCCCGTGACGATTCCGGAGAGTTCCGAAGCCGTGCTGAGTGTTGCTGGGAGGCGTGTAAGTCCGTTCCCCAAGACGCCCAACACAGCGACCCCGAGCACGGTGCCGGCGACACTACCGCGTCCGCCAAAAATGCTGGCGCCTCCCAGCACCACGGCAGTGATCGCCGCGAGTTCGTATCCGGCGCCGGCGTCGGCCTTCGCCGTGCCGAATCGCGCGGTATAGGTCAGGGCGGCCAGACCCGCCATTGCACCCGCGAGGCAATACGCACACGCCACGCGGCGTTGGACGGGGAGTCCGGCATACTCGGCGCCCTCGGCGGAAAAGCCGATCGCTCGGATTGATCGGCCCCAGGTGGTTTGGTGGATGAGTAGCGCGATGCCCAGACCGGTCATCAGAAGGAGCCAGGCCTGTGCGGGCAGGCCGCCCCATTCGCCTGTGCCTATGAAAAGGAAGGATTCCGGAAAACCCGTAAACGCATCCGTCCCCTGAGTGATTGCCTCCGCCAATCCCCGGAAGAGGGAGTAGGTGCTCAAGGTGACAATCAACGGAGGCAGGCGAAGACGTGTGATCAATACGGCATTCAGGCCGCCACCGGTTAGGCCAACGACAACGGAGCCGACAGCCGCAATCGGCCAGGCGACACCAACATCCCGCCAGAGTTTTCCGAAAAGAACCGCACAAAGTCCAAGCAAGGAACCCACGGAAAGATCGATGCCACCCGTCAAGATCACCGGCAACATCACCAAGGCCAGCATTCCAATTTCAACGGAATGCCGAATGATATTAACACCGTTGTCCGCGGTGAGGAACCGGCGTCCGTACAAACCAAAGAAGATCAATTCGATCGTCAGCAAGAGCATCAACCCCGATTCGTGACGGAAACGGAAGTTTGATAAGTTCCGAATTGAGGTGGCGAAATTTGATTGCATGGCAGGGGATTGATCTGGGGTCAGGCTGCCTGAGAGCGGGATCCCTGTTTTGGGCGTCCGAGACCATCGGCCATCACCGCGGCAAGAATGATGGCTCCGTGGACGGCTTTGTCCCAGTAAGGCTTGGCGCCGAGATACGTAAGCGCCGGGCTGATGCTAACCAGCAGGAGAGTGGCTGGGAGCAGGGCGAACAATCGGCCTCGCCCCCCCGACACAGCGAACCCGGCAACAACCGCAGCAGCGACCCCCTCGAGTTCCAGAAGGCGTCCGGTGTTGGGATCAATCTGGGGAGATTGTACGAGATTAAGGGCCGCGGCGAGTCCGGTCAGGACTCCACACAGAACAAACGCCGAAAAGGTTGTGCGTCCTGGTGAAATTCCCGTGAGGCGTGCAGCTTCGGGATCGGAACCGACGGCATGAAGGTGTCGACCCGCCGCGAGGTTTTTTTGAGCCCAGGCGAGAGATGCGAGAATGACGAGAGCGGTCAGAACGACGGTCCATTGACCGGGCACCATGGAGAGGCTGAACCACTGGGAGTTATCGGGCAGATTAATGAAAACGCCTTGTTGACCGAGGCGCAGGGATTCGCGCCACGTGACCATCGTTGCGAGCGTCACCACGATGGAAGGCAAGCGAAGGGTTGCTACTAAGAAACCGTTGATCACACCGCCACAGAGGCCGGTCACGATTGCGACGGCCACGATCACCGCAGGAGTGGGCGCGGAGTGTGAGGCGTGACCAGCGGCGACGCTTGCGACGGCGTAGAGAGAGCCCACCGAGATGTCGATGTTGCGGGTAAGGATGACGAGGGCG
The DNA here is from genome assembly GCA_009695205.1 of Pedosphaera sp. GTDB lineage: Bacteria > Verrucomicrobiota > Verrucomicrobiia > Limisphaerales > UBA9464 > SIBK01. The sequence goes on from SIBK01000005.1 coordinate 65,215, forward strand.
ATGCCGCAGCCCACGAGGAGTTTGGGTGCCGAGGAAGTCAGACGCGATAGCAGGGGTTGTGGTGAAAAGAAGTCTGGTGCAAACACGGCGAGCCCCAGCCATAGGATGACGAGGACGCCAGCCACCGTTAATTCGCGAGAACTCCACTTCAGCATGGTTGATCCCCGGGTTCCTGATTTCCCAGAGCGGCCCTCATCAACTGTGCGGCGCTGGGTTGACCGTCGAACATGGCCGTCAGAGTTCCCAATCGCATAACACCAATCCGGTGACTCAGAGCGAGTATTTCGGCCAGTTCGCTCGAAATCAAAAGCACGGCAAGTCCCTCATCGACGAGGCTCCGGATATGCTGGTGGATTTCAGACTTGGCTCCGACATCCACACCTTGGGTTGGCTCGTCCAGAATGAGCACCTTCGGGTTCGTCGCCAGCCAACGGGCCATGGCAACCTTTTGCTGGTTGCCCCCACTCAACGTACTCGCTTCAGCACCGCTGCCAGCCGTCTTGATGTCCAGCCGGCGGATATACTGTTCCGCCAGGGTTTTTTCAGCGTCCGGGCGCAGCCATCCCATGGGAAATATCCGAGACTGCACGGACATCGAAATATTCTGAGCAACGGGAAGGTCCAAAATGATTCCATGCCTGCGCCGATCCTCCGGCAGGTACCCGATCCCAAGCGCAACGGCCGCTGCCGGGGATGAAATCGTTACGGGGACTCCGTCCAATCGGATTTCGCCGGTATCAGCCGGGGTCAGCCCAAAGAGCATCCGGGCTAGCTCGGTTCGCCCGGCGCCGACCAGCCCGGTTAATCCCACAATTTCGCCCGCGCGAATATCGAACGTGACGTTGCGAACTCCGCTGACGTCACAGCCCAATGCGTGAACGGTCAGGCGATTCGGCGCACTCGCGGGCGGGATTGCGATTGGAGTACGTTCCACGCTTCGTCCCACCATCCAACGGATCAAATCTGCCTCGTCGAAACCTTGGCAAATCGATGTCCCGTCCGGGCCGCTCGTTCTGACCAGTTCGCGGGTCACAACACTTTCGCCATCGCGGAGAACAGTTACTCGATTGGCGATTTGGAAGATCTCCTCAAGCCGGTGTGAAATATAGATAATGCCCGATCCGTTGCGACGGAGGTCATCGACGACGCCAAACAAGAGCTCCTGCTCCGGTTGCGTCAGAGACGCCGTGGGCTCATCCATGATGAGGATCTTCGCACCGGCTCCGATGGCGCATGCGATCTCAACCAATTGTTGCTGGGGCATTGAGAGATCGTAGACGGCGGTTTCGCCTGTGAATCCGGCTCCAACTTGACGGAGCAGAGACGTGGCGACTCGACGTCGCTCGGAGTGGCGGACCCGACGAAACGGTGATGTAGACTCGAGCCGCAAGCCGATATTTTCGGTGACAGTGAGATCTGGGAAAAGCGCCGGTTGTTGATAGATGCAGGCAATCCCAAGGCTCCGGGCAATCGCGGGGGTCAATCGTGAAATCGGATGTCCCCCAACCGCCACCGTCCCGGCGTCGGGCATATGGGCACCGGTGATCACTTTGATCAGAGTCGACTTTCCGGCGCCGTTGCCACCGAGGAGCGCGTGGACCTCGCCTGGACGCAAATCGAAGGACACGCTGTTCAGGGCGGTCACGGCGCCAAACGCCTTCTTAATCCCGCTGAGCTGTAGCAGGGGTGACGTCACGCTCGTTGAACTCGAGTCTGTATTTCGTAGCGTCGCACATCGCTGAGCCAGGCCTCTCCGATGGGGACATCCAGACGTTTGCAGTGCTCGTTCCAAACGGCGCCGACTGGCAACAACCGGGACTCTTCCTGCAGCGCGAGTCTGGCGGTTCGGTCTCCGGCAATCTCGGCCTCACGGATTCCCGGAGGTTCCAATAGAGCAATCAACAACGCCCGGAGGAGATTGCGCGCGCCAATCACCCAGGCGGCAATTCGATTGATGCTGGCATCAAAATAATCGAGACCAAAATGAACTCGCCCCAAAAGGCCGTTCGCCACCACTTCCCGTGTCATGGCGAGAAGTTCATCCCCGAAGGTGATCACGTGATCGCTATCCCAACGCACGCCACGACTGACATGAAGCAGAATTTCCGGAAGGAACTGCAGCACGCTGGAGATCTTGTCGGCGATGGATTCCGTCGGGTGAAAATGCCCTGAATCGAGGCACAGCATTTTCCGTCGAGTCAGCGCGTATCCAAAATAAAACTCGGCGGAACCCACCGTGCACGATTCTGCTCCGATTCCAAAAAGCTTGGGCTCGACAGCATCGCGCAGGTGATCGCCCGGATACCGCTTCTGAAACACCGCGTCGAGTGATTCAGCGAGGCGTTCACGCGGCCCCTGACGGTCCGCCGGGGTGTCCTTAAACCCATCTGGAATCCACACGTTGCTAATGCAGGGTGTGTGCAATGCGCGCCCCATGGCCGCCGCAATCGCGCGCGACCGACGGCAGTGAGTGATCCAGAACTGCCGGACGGCGGCGTCGGGATGCGACAGCGTAAATCCATCCGCTGCCCTGGGGTGAGCAAAGCACGTCGGATTAAAATCCAGACCCAGACGGCGCTCTGCAGCCCAGGCGATCCAAGTCCGAAAGTGCTCGGGCGCCACCTCGTCGCGATCCACCGGCCGGTTGCCGAAGTCCCCATACATCGCGTGCAGGTTAATGCGATGGTTTCCCGGAATGAGCGCCAATGCCTGGTCTAGATCCGCTCTCAGTTCTTCGGCATTGGTCGCACGTTCAGGGTGATTCCCGGTCACGGCGAGGCCGCCCCCAATGGGTCCCCGAGCGTTTTCAAAACCACAGACATCGTCGCCCTGCCAACAGTGAACCGATACGGCAATGCCGGCGAGCGCCCGCAACGCAACCTCGACATCGACACCTCTCTCCGCGAATTGATCGCGGGCACACGAGTAGGCCGGGTCGGAGGTGTCACGACTGCGTTGCCGGGACGGGGGGTGTGTCTTCATTTTGGAGGTGTGAGCTCAATACCCGTCCTCAACTTCGCCCTCTCCCGGGAGAGGGAGCCCTGTAGTCACGGACGGGAGTCCGCGCACATTTTTCCGTCCAGGAATGACCAATCTCTTCGCCAAAGGACGCAGAGTTGTCGACGACAGTTCCGAGGAACGAATTTCCTACGGACATGGCACTGACGAACCCGCTCCTTGGGGAAGAGGGCAGGGTGAGGGCGAGTGTCGAATCCATTTTCAGCCCGGCCAGAAACTCTGATTTTTGCTTTCCTGCGATCTTAATCCAGCGAAAAAGCGACTTCAATCACGATGAGGGTGCGTCCCGCATCGGATGAGGGGATAGAATTCACCCCACCGACGAGGATGGCGGGCAATCGTGCCGACTTGAATGCCTTGGCCGGATCCCGCAGGGTCACGCCCGCCAATGCCTGACATTCTGCTTACGACGCTCAACGCCAAGTATATTCACGCGGCCTTCGGTCTGCGATACCTCATGGCCAACCTCGGCGCGCTTCAGTCTCAGGCGGCGATCGTCGAGTTCGACATCAACCAGAAGCCCGTCGAAATTGCAGCCGCCATCCTCAAGCAACATCCACGAATTGTCGGCATTGGAGTCTATATTTGGAACGTGGCGCCCACCACAGAGCTCGCGGCAATCTTGCGCGCAGCCCGTCCTGAGCTCGTGATTGTACTGGGTGGACCCGAGGTGAGCTATGAATGCGATCGTCAGGAAATCGTCCGAATTGCGGATTACGTCATCACCGGCGAAGCGGACCTTAAGTTCGCGGAGGTGTGCCACACATTGCTGTCGAGAAATCGTCCGGCGTTCAAAATCATTCCAGCGGAGACTCCAGATCTGGCGACCCTACAGCTTCCGTACGATTATTATGACGCTCGGGATGCGGCGCATCGGGTGATCTATGTTGAGGCATCTCGGGGTTGCCCCTTTACCTGCGAGTTCTGTCTCTCGTCCCTGGATGTTCCTGTCCGGCAGTTTCCAGTGCCGCAGTTCCTGGGAGCAATGGAACGTTTGTTAGCCCGCGGCGTTCGCCACTTCAAATTTGTCGATCGCACCTTCAACCTCAATCTGGAGACGAGCCGTGCGATTCTGGAATTCTTCCTCGCCCGATGGAGTCCGGGACTTTTTGTGCATTTTGAGATGGTTCCGGATCGCTTGCCTGAGGCCTTGCGTGAGGTGATCGCCAGGTTCCCACCTGCCGCCCTCCAGTTCGAGGTTGGCATTCAAACGCTGAATCCGGAGGTAGAACGACTCATCAGCCGCCGACAGAACCACGATCGATTGAACGAGAACCTCGAATGGCTGAGGCAGCAAAGCGGCGTGCATGTCCATGCCGACCTGATCGCGGGACTGCCGGGAGAGAGCATCGCCAGCATTGGCGCTGGGTTCGACCGCCTTGTGGCGCTCGGGCCGCAGGAAATCCAGTTGGGCATTCTGAAACGCCTCCGCGGTACGCCGATCGTGCGGCACGATGCCGAGTGGCGGATGGTCTATAACCCGCATCCGCCTTACGAAATTCTGCAGAATGGGCTGCTTGATTATGCGACGGTGCACTCGTTGCGCCGTTTTTCACGGTTTTGGGATCTATATTCCAACAGCGGCCATTTTCAAGACTCGCTGCCGTGGGTCTGGAGGCGCGCCGACGGCTCCGGCGATTCTGCCTTTGCCGGGTTTCAATCCTTTTGCGCATGGCTCAGTGATCGCGGCATCATGACCTCAGGCATTGCACTTACCCGACAATACCAACTCCTGTGGGAATATATCGTGACGGTGCGCGCCATGGATCCGGCGGAGTTCGGTCTGGTGCTGAGCGGTGACTACCGGCGATCCGGGCGGAGCGATCTGCCGAGCTGGCTGCCGGGTGGGGGCACCGTGCGTGGGAGTGCGAAGAAATCACGAGAGTCCGGACTGCCGAATCGGCAGGCGCGTCATTTGGGAAGTGAATTGTCGCCTTAAGATTGGGCATTTTCGCAGAGCTGCGGAGGACGTTGTTCTGAATATTGCCGCAGAGGCGGGGTGAGGGGTCACTTAGATTCCACGAAGTCAAGAGTCCTGAGGCTCTGAAGTTCCAGTCGCCAATTTCCGGATCGACAAAGTTTCCGACGAAGAAAAGCCAGAGGAGGCCATTTTTTCTGCCACTCACACCTGCGACCTCCAACCGAATCACGCGAGGATGCCGCGGATCACCTCTCCATCCACATCCGTCAATCGTTCATCCCGCCCACTGTGCAGGTGGGTTAATCGCAAATGATCCAGGCCCATCAGGTGCAGGATGGTGGCATGGATGTCGTTAATATGCGCGCGGCCTTCAACCGCGTGCAGGCCGATCTCATCGGTAGCTCCATAAATTGTGCCGGCGCGGATTCCGCCGCCGGCGAACCACATCGAGAATCCGGTGGCATTGTGATCTCGTCCCCGGCTGCCTTTCTGGCTGACGGGAGTTCGGCCAAACTCGCCGCCCCAGATCACCAGGGTGTCGTCGAGCAAGCCGCGTCGCTTGAGATCGGTGAGTAGCGCGGCGACGGGGCGATCCGTGGCGCCGCACATCCGTTCGTGATTGGCGTTCACGTCATCGTGCGCATCCCATTGCCAGGCGACAGGGCCGCCGCCGGAGTAGAGCTGGACGAAGCGAACTCCGCGCTCAATGAGCCGCCGCGTGATCAGGCAGCGGGTGCCGAATTCGGAAGTGAGGGGCTGATCAAGGCCGTAGAGTGTTCGCGTTTCCGCCGATTCGCGGGAGATATCAACGGCTTCTGGCGCCTCCGCCTGCATGCGAAACGCCAGCTCGTAACTCTTGATTCTCGCCTCCAGTTCGGTGTCATTGCCGGGCAGGTGACGCTGATTCAAGCCCTGCATGTAATTCAGGATCCGGCGCTGGCGCGGACGGTCAAAACCAGGGTCGTCGGGAGCAAGGTTAACGATCGGGTTGGGACCGGGTCGGAAGAGTGTGCCTTGGCTCGAAGCGGGCAAAAAACCAGAACTCCAGCAGGGTGCACTGCCCTCGGGAGTACCTTGGGGTTGGGCCATGACCACGAAGGCCGGCAGGTTCTCCGACTCACTACCCAGTCCGTAGGTCACCCAACTGCCCAAGCTCGGATACCCCATGAACACGCGACCCGAGTTCATCTGATAATGAGCGGGTGCGTGGATGACGCTGTCGACGGCGCAGGAACGAACGAGCGCGAGATTGTCGGCGTGCGCGTGCAGGTTTGGAAGCAGGTCGGACATATCCATGCCGCACCGTCCATAACGACCCCAGCGCCGACTGGTTCCGAGGCAGATCGGATCATTCTCAATGAACTGACTCTTAATGGTGCCGAAGCTTTCGGGGAGCCGCTTGCCATTCAACGCATTCAGGACCGGTTTTGGGTCGAATAGATCCATCTGGCTCGGTCCGCCGACCATGAACAGAAAAATGCAGCGCTTGGCGCGCGCTTGAAAGTGGGTGCGGGGTGGCGTCGGCGTTTTCGCGGACGGGACCCCAGCGCTCCGGGCCCATTCTCCGGCCAGCATCTGCGAAAGGGCCAGGGCACCCAAACCGTTGCCCGCCGTCTCCAGGAAGCTCCGTCGCGAAAGTCCCACACCGGTTTCCATCGGACCCGGGCAGCGGTCGGGTAGGATTGCATCAGGGGACATAGATAAACTCATTGCTGTTGACGAGGGCCAAAGTGAAGTCGGTCCACCGCTCGAGTGGCAACGCGAAGGGATCGTTTCCGATGAACGCCTGGGCATCCTGGAGTTCCGCAGCCGAGGGGGGCCGAGCATAACAGCGCAGGAAGGCCTCACGGATCCGGGCGGAATCCGATGAGCTGCCCTCCAGCAGTGACGACGCAAAGGCTCGAGCGGATTGTTGGGCGAAGCTGCTATTGAGCATGACCAGAGCCTGCGGAGCGTGAGTGCTGACCGGGCGGCGCGGACACGGGGTCAGGGCATCCGGGGCGTCAAATGCGTCGAACAGCGGGTAATGGATATTCCGTTTCCGGTGCACATAGATCGAACGCCGAAAATGCTGGGAGAGATCGCGATCAAGGGGCCAGAGGTCGACTACCTCGGCCTCGGTGAAAATCAACGCCCGGACTTCGGGTTCGAGCGGGATACACACGCCTGGCCCCCCCGACTTGCGATTGAGCAGGCCGGACACCGCGAGGATCGAGTCCCGGAACCCCTCCGCTTCCATCCTTCGTTTATTCATCCGCCCAAGATATAGGTTGCCTGGATCCCGGGCGCTATCGCGGGCGCCCTGAGAAGCGCGCCGATAGGCCTGCGACGTCGTCATCAGCCGATGCAACGGCTTGAGTCTCCATCCATTTTGGATCAATTCCTGGGCGAGCCAATCGAGAAGTTCGGGATGGGATGGTCGTTCGCCACGGATACCAAAATCCGACGCCGTCGCCACTAGGCCGCGGCCAAAATGATGCTGCCAGAGTCGGTTGACGATGACGCGGGCAGTGAGAGGATTATTAGGTGCGATGAGCCAACGAGCGAGCGCGAGACGGCGACCGGAGCGGGTGGGATCCAGGGGTGTCGTGGGCGCCTGGACTGTGGGCGAAGTTTTCATGCTCGCGAGCAGCAATGCGGGCGGAGCCGGATCGACTTTTCCTAGCTTCGCCTTCACACTGCCCCGCTGGAGAACTCGAGTGTCGGGCATGTTTGTGGCGCTCTCGGTCATTGTCATCGCGTGAGCAAGAGGGCGGGGTCGTTGGAGTTGAAGTTCGTGGATTTGTCGCTTCAAGGACTCTCGGATCTCATGGTTGGCGGGACGTTCCCTCACCGCATCGGCGATCTCCTCCCAGGTAACCCGTAACGCGACGCTGATACCTTCAAACAAACGAGCTTCTTCCGCGGTTCGTTTGTCCTTGGGCGTGTCACGGATTTCACGTTCGCGGGCGGTGAGTCCGGTTTCCTTGGTTTTCGCGAGCCTGTTCTTGAACGGTTCCTCGATCTTTGCCTGAGCTTCCGCCAGGGGCTTGATTTGGGCGTCGATCCGCGCCGTCTCTTCGTCAAATCGCTTCTTTTCCTCCTCGGTGTAGATCGGGATTTCGTTGAGTTGAGCTCCTGCAAAAAAAGCCTGAAGACGATAGTAATCTACCGTGGGAAACGGGTCGAATTTGTGGTCATGACAGCGCGCGCAACCAACGGTCAATCCCAGAAACACCGACCCGACCGTCGCGGTCGTCGCGGTCAATTCGTCCTGGCGCCGGACCTCCGGGTCGATATTGCCGCCCACGACTTCACGCGGGCCGCTGCGCGCAAAGCCTGCGGCAATGAGTGCAGAATGGTCGCCGGGCTCCGCTTCGTCACCCGCCACCTGCAGTGTGACAAAATGGTCGTAGGGAAGATCCTCGTTGAAGGCCTTGATCACCCAGTCGCGATAGCGCCAGGCATCGGGTCGGTCCGCATCCAACTCGAACCCATTGGAATCGGCGTAGTGGGCAAGATCGAGCCAATGCTGAGCCCAGTGCTCACCGAAAGCAGGAGATGCTAGCAGTTTGTCGACGACCTTTCCGTAGGCGTTTGCCGACGTGTCCTGGAGGAACTCGCGGAGTTCTGTCGGCGTGGGCGGAAGTCCAGTCAGGTCATAGGTTATTCGGCGCAACAGCTCTGGCTGGCTGGCTGGTTGGACGGGTTCCACGCCGGATTCACGGAACCGTTTGTTCAGGAACGCATCAATCGTATTCCCCGCCGCCGGCCCCGGGACGGTCACGGATGACATCGGTTGAAAAGACCAATGCCCGGATGTCGTAAGACCTTGGGGAACACCGGAGTTTGTATGCGGGGAATTGCCGGCGCAGAGATTGGCCATCCATCCGTCCAGAGCCAGTAGCAATACCAGGGCGCGTGTGACGAGAACTTGCGTGCCAAGTGGGTGGCGGGCATCTCGAGAGAAAAAGCATCTCATAGAACTCACTTCACGGACGCGTAGCGGTTCGATCACTCAGTGTTTCGCGGCGTCCATCATCGTGTCGCGCCGGGCCTTGAATTCGTTGCCAGCCCGCCATTCGGGCCAGGCGTCGCCATTCGCGACTCGGAGCCCGACTTGTAGCAGGAACTCGGTGTCCTGCGCTGCCCCTTCAAAGGTCCAGTTGGGGCGCACCTCGTCGGTGACTTTGTGGTAATCGTTCGCGATATAGTCTTCAATCAGCTTTTCGCCGAAGTCGGGGGGCTTTCCGATGAAGTGCGTCCCGGACTTTGCATAGTAGGCTGGCACGCCGACCTTCGCAAATTCGAAGTGGTCACTGCGGTAGTAGTAGCCCGCCTCGGGATGGGTCTCGGGCGCCATGGTACGACCCTGGCTCACGGCGACGGCCGTGCCGACGTCATCCAGCGTCGATGCGCCGAAGCCGATCGTGGCCATGTCGGTGGTGGGCCCGAAAGGGTTGGCGCCGTCGATGTTGATGTTCGCCAGGGTTTTGGTGAGCGGGTAGAGCGGGTGTTGCGCATAGAAGCGCGAGCCGAGCAGACCCTTTTCCTCGGCGGTGACCGAGAGAAAGAGGATGCTGCGCCGGGGTTGTTCCGCGGCGGGAAGAGTATGGAATCTCTGGGCTAACTCGAGCAGCACGGCGACGCCGGCGGCATTGTCCGCTGCACCATTGTAAATCTGGTCGCCTTCAAGCTGTGTGTTTCGGCCGAGATGATCCCAGTGCGCTGTGTAGACTACATGCTCGTCGCGGAGTTTAGGATCTGATCCTGGGAACCTGGCGACAACATTCTTGGAGTCGACGTTGCGGAGCTCGCTGTCGATGGTGAATGACGCCTTGGCACCGAGCGCGATCGGCCTGAAATCGGAGCCGAGCGCGGCCTTTTTGAGGGCGGAGAAATCCTTGCCGCACGCGGCAAAGAGCCGGGTGGCGGCATCCAGCGTCAGCCATCCTTCCATCGCGACATGGTCCCGATTGCCATCGGGTGTCCGAATCTCAAAATTTTCCCGACTACGGCTGCCGATGACCACCGCGAAAGGGTAGGCGGCGGGTCCGGTCTCGTGGACGATGAGGCAGGCGACAGCACCGTGAGCAGCGGCGATCTCATATTTGTAAGTCCAGCGTCCGTAGTAGGTCATGGCTTTGCCCCCGAAGATCTTCGGATCAAGCTGGCCGGTTTTCGGGTCGGTGACAGGCGGGTCGTTGACGAGCATGACGACGGTCTTGCCGCGAACGTCGACACCCTTGAAATCATCCCAACCGAATTCGTGGGCGACGACGCCATAGCCTACAAACACGACGTCGCTGTCTTTCACCGCCAGGCGGGGCGACACCCGGCTGGTCGGGCCGACAAAGTCGTTGATGGGTCTCATCGGCAGGGACGTGCCCCCGATGTTAAAGGAGAGTGTCGGGTGCGATGTAATGCCGACCAGCGTGACGTCCTGGAGGTAGGTTCCGTCGGGATTGCCAGGCTGCAGGCCGAGTTTCTTGAACTCGCGGACGAGGTAGGCAACAGTCTTTTCTTCGCCTGGGGAGCCAGGGGCGCGGCCTTCAAAATTATCCGAAGCAAGCGTCTGGGTCCTGGCGAGAATGTTGGTTGAGGAGATGGTGGCGGGAGCCTCTGCAAACGCGAGCGATGCGGTGCAAGCCAGCAGGATGAGCAAGAGGGGATTGGCGTTACGGGCGGAAAGTAGGGAGTTCATGCGTTATGCGGCTTGATCGCCAGAGAAGTGATTTTGTGTCCTCTTCATTCCAGGCGGAGTGTGTGGGTCCAAGGCTTGGTTACAAGGGGTTTTCTCTTTTGCGCCCGCTGCGTTTCTCGGTGTGAAACTTTCTCCATGCAGTCTCCGAAATAGACCGTACACGATGACACAAAGGACAAAGGGCGCCGTCTCCACGATTGACTGGCGCTACGGCGGCCCGCGCTGAATCAACCGGATTGCATCCAGGCGAAGAGGGGCGGTGATGAGATGCTGATCGAGCGAATGCTGTTGCTGAACGAGCAGGTCGATCTCTTCGGCGCGGACGCTGCGATTTACTTTTTTCAGTTCTTTGAGGCGCGCGATTTCATATTCCAATTGGGCGGTCATTTCCTGACGGGCCCGGCCGATGATTCCCAGGACCTGACGGCTCGCGATGCCCTGCGCTTTTTCGAGCAGACCAGGAAGCAATTTCTCTCGCAATCCAGACGGCGCCAGAAGGGCGTGGGCATCGCCGTTCTTCAGGAAACGCGCGAGCGTCTCCGTCGTGACAGAAATTCCCGCATCGTTACCGTGATGATCCACCAGCACGCGCAGCGGAGTTGGCGGCAGGAAACGATCCACATGCAGATGCGGCGGGGCGATGCATTCGAGCACATAGATAGTTTCCACGTAGAGCGCCGCCGTCTTGGCATCTGGCCATTTCGCGAAACTGCTGTTTCCCTTCTCCGATCCGAGCAAGAGATCGAGCGCGCCCGTGACCAGCGGATGATCCCACGTCAGAAACTGAATCTCCTCGCGCGCCAGTGCTTGCCGCCGATCACAGGTGACCGTCAGTCCTCCGGTCGGCAGGCCGGGAAACGATTCTACGAACACGCCCGCCGAACCGAGTTGATACGTTCGGTGCGCCAGTTCCTCGACATGGATATTATAATGGTCCAGAACAGCGATCATGAACTCGTCGAGCGCCAGATCGGCATCGGGCTGGCGAATCTCTTGGGCAATTTTGGCTCCGATTTCGGGGCGAAACGAATTCAATTCCAGCAATCGGTCGCGGCCCTGTTCCAAGCGGGCAGTCAATTCCGTTCGCGCGATTTGCGTATCGAGGACCAGGCGATCCAGTTCGGCGCGCTCAGTCGCTTCGGTTTCGTGAAAGTCCTGGGCCAGATCGAAAACCCGTGCGCCGAAGCGCTCCAATAATTCATGTCCACCGTGCAAATTCTTTTCAAACGAATTCAATCCCTCCTGATACCAACGGGCCAAAACTTCCTGCGAACTCCCCGTGACGAAGGGCACATACACCTGAATTTCCGAGGTCTGTCCAATGCGGTCGAGACGTCCGATTCGTTGTTCCAGCAATTCCGGATCGAGCGGGAGATCAAAGAGGACCAGATGATGAGCGAACTGAAAGTTCCGGCCCTCACTGCCGATCTCCGAGCAAATCAAAATGCGCGCCCCGTCTTCCTCTGCGAACCACGCCGCATTGCGATCTCGTTGCACTAGGGAAAGTCCCTCGTGAAACACGGCCTGTTTCACGTTCAATCGCTGCCGCAGCGCGGAATCAATCGCCTCAACTTTTCGCTGAGTGCGTCCGATGACCAACACCTTTTCCTGATCCAATGTTCGCAGCCGATCCGACAGCCAATCGATCCGCACGTCCTTGCAGAAATTCGGTTGGAACGGCGTGAGCGCGTTCGAATTCGCGTCGCTGGCAAATTCCTCCGCCAGCGTTTCAAAAAATTCCCTGTCGCCCGTCGGTGAGGTCAAGGGGCATAGTTGGGCAACGCGCTTGGGAAATCCGCTGATCGTTGCGCGTGTGTTGCGGAACATCAGGCGGCCCGTGCCGTGTTGATCGAGCAACGCTTTGATCAACTCTTCACCGACGCAACCAACGCCTTGGGCGATCTGATCCAATAGGGAACGGACGTTCGTTTCGGAATCCGCCAATATCCGTACTAAGTTCGCAACGTCGCCGGGCGAAAGTGGGTGATCAGCGAGTAGTTTTTCCGCAAGGCCCGCGACCACCCGATAGCTCTGTGCTTCTCTTAGGAATTCCCCGAGGTCGTAGAACCGATCCGGATCCAACAACCGCAGGCGGGCGAAATGGCTGGCCATGCCAAGTTGCTCGGGCGTTGCGGTCAGCAGGAGCAGTCCGGGTGTCGACTGACCCAACGCCTCGACCACTGCGTATTCCGGGCTGACGCCCTCCAGGGACCAACCGAGATGATGGGCCTCATCCACCACAAGCATATCCCACCGGGCGGCGACAGCCTGCTGTACCCGCAGATCCTTGCCGGTGAATAGGCTGAGACTGGCGAGCACCAGTTGATCGTCGAGGAAGGGATTGGATTCCGGATTTGCCGATTCAATTGCATCGCACCGTTCCTCATCGAAGATGTGGAACCAGAGATTGAAGCGGCGCAGCAGTTCGACAAACCATTGGTGGACCAACGAGTCTGGCAAAAGGATCAGCACCCGTTGCGCACGACCGGTCAAGATCAGGCGGTGAAGAATCAGGCAGGCTTCGATGGTTTTGCCCAGGCCAACTTCGTCGGCGAGCAAAACCCGCGGCACGAGTCGTCCCGCGACTTCGGAAGCGATGTAGAGTTGGTGAGGAATGAGATCAATCCGGCCGCCCACAAAACCGCGCACCCGGGATCTGCATCGGCGATGCTGATGCTCCGACGCGGCCACTCGAAGATCGAAGACTTCCGTCGGATCGAATTGACCGGAGAGCAGGCGCTCCTCGGGTTTGCTGAAACTAATGGCGTCGTTGAGTTCTGTTTCGCACAGTTCCTTACCGCCCCCCCGGTAGAAGATCAGTCCAGCCCGCTCGACGGCCGATTGCACTACCAACGTCGAGTCCGCCTGGCTTCGAATCGTATCCCCCACTCGAAAGCGCACACGTCGGAGAGGCGCGTTGTCGCGAGCATATTCCCGCGTCTCGTCGCTGGCCCGGAATTCGATCGTGACCGTTCGAAGCGTGACCCGGCGAAGGGAACCCAGTCCGAGCTCAGGTTCGCTCTGACTGATCCATCGCTGACCGGGATAAAAGTTGTCTGGCATAAGTTCCACGGCGTGGTGTTCCGCGCTTGGGAATGGAGGGGTTGCCGGTGTAGCCGTTGCTATCCATTTATGCAAGTCCTGCACCGTGTCGATGTCGCTCAATGTTCGTAATTCGGCGATGCGTAGCCCGAGGCGCAAGGAAGTTTCCCGAGTGCGGGACAGGAGAGTTGGTTCGCTCCAGGGCATTTCGTGAAACAAGCCCGGTTGTTTGTTCCTCAATCCGATGAGCCAGTAACCGCCGTCCGCGGCTGGGCCAAGAATAACGTCCTGATGCTCCAGGGCGTCGAAGGCGTCTATAATATCGGTCGAGGACACCTCCGGACAATCGGCTCCAATGATTACTACTTTCGTTGCACCCGACTCGAAGTGTTGAGAAACAGCCCGATCGAGACGTCGCCCAAGATCCTCCTGGCCTTGGGGTGCTGCGCGCCAGCCTGCCTTGAGCCACCGTGAAATCTCGGCCTCGGCGTCATCCGGAGTATAACGCAATTCCACGACGGGGAGCCCGCTGATTCCTCGCAGCAGATGGTCGACGATTTCTACATACGCGGAAACCGCCTCCGCATTTCCCAGATCCCGAGCGAGTCGGGTCTTGACCTGACCGGAGCGGGGCGCCTTCAGGAAGACGAGAAGGCGTTCGCTAGGAGGCCACGGAGGAGAATTGTTGGCGGACGCAGGAGAGGAGGAGTTCACTTCACCGGACCATACCCCGCTATTGGCTTTCCATCGTCTCCCAGTTTCCCGGCCGCCCAGAGAACACCGCGGGAGACCATGTCCAGGTACCATTCCTGGCGCATCGTTTCGTCATAGTGCCCGATCGTTGTGCCAAACACCTTTCCGCTGCCGTAGGTATTGACCCAGGAATTGACTTCACCGCGCTTGGTTTCGTGACTCCAGCCGGTTGCCAAAGGAATCGCCGTCGGCTCACATTTTTCGATGTGGTAGAGCTCTTCCTTCGGCGTGCGCCAGGAGGTTGGCATCCCAGCCATGATCGGATGCTCTGCCTTCACATTGGTCATCACGTAGTCGAAATGAGATCCGTGGCGGTGGCTGGTGACGCCCACGAATTTGAACCATTCCGGTGTCGGCGCACGGTAGCAATGCATGGCGCAGTGGATCACGACGGCTGGCAGGCCTGCTCGATGCGGCTTGACGATACGCTCCAACCATTCCGGATCTTTCTCGTCGGCGTAGCACTCATTATGCAGCACTAGGTCGTAACCGTTCGACCAGTTTTCTTTCTCATAGACGCTTATCCGGTGCTTGGTGCCGTCCGCTCCTGCATCCTGAACGACCGTGAATCGGGCGTTGACCCGTTTGGAAATACCCTCCGAGAGAGTGATTGCTTGGCGAGCATATTCGTGGCAGCAGCCGCCGGTGATCAGGAGAACGTTGAGGGGTCTACTAGCGCCTGACGCTGGTTCGGTGCCGGGTTTGCGTTTAAGGTCCGCAAGAAACCATCCGTTGGCGCTCGTGGACTTAAATTCGGTGGGCCGCGCCCCGCCGCCCAGGGCGTAACACACCCGCACACCGCGGGCAGATTTTTCGTAAATCGCTAGGATATCACGCCCGGCATTGAGTCCCTCGTCTTCGTGAATGTCCATGGTTGCGGGGCTCGCCGCTGGGTTCAGCTTGAGCGTCCCCCGGGCTTTAACATCCCCAAAGCGAAAGCTGTACGTGCCGTCCTTCCACGTCTGCTCAATCGGACCCAGCTGATCATCCGTGAGGTATTCCCCCGCATTCTGCGCTTCGGCAATGACCCACTCTCCATTGAGATCGGCGACGGAAGGAGCGGCGGCGAGCACCCGGCTGGAAAGCAGGAGGCCGACAATAAGTGCGAGAATTTTCATGAAGGAAAGGATGACCCCACTAACAAAGCGGGAAACCGGCCAGTCGTCAGCAAAAAGTGTTGGTTTTCTGCTCGCCAGCGTTTCCTCCTGGCATACTTTTCGAGGAAAACACCCTTCCGCCGCTCGCAACCCTCGCATCGACACGTTTCTCCAACACCCGAGCCTCGCCATCATCCGAGCGGCAGTCAGCGATGGGTTCTCCGAGTTCAACCCTCCGGTACAGCCGATCAGATTCCTTTCGATGAATTGAGGTTGGAGGCGAGCAGATGGCCCAACCAGACGGCGATCATACATAATCCGAAGGAGAGCACGGCATTTGCGCCCGCCTTGAACCATTCGCCGTTTCGCGCCAGCGAGAGCGTTTGCAGACTGAACGAGGAGAACGTCGTGTAGCCGCCGCAGAGGCCGATCATGACGAATTGCCGTGCCGAAGAACCGATCAACCCTCGGTCCTGCGTTTCGGTTAGTGCGGCGAAGAAGCCGATGATAAACGAGCCGGAAACATTCACCAGCAAGGTGCCCCAGGGAAAAGTCTCGCCGAAAAGGCGGGCGACAACACCACAACCGGCAAACCGGGCGATGGTACCCAAACCGCCTCCAAGGAATATCCAAACGTAGCTCATAAATAATCCCTACCGCGCGATTGCTTCGGTAGGAGTTATCAGCTCTGAGACTCTCGGGCGGTATTTTCGTAACGCGAGACGGCGAAGCCCGTCCCTTTAGGCGCAGCCTGGTAGATTTTCTGGCCTCCAGCAAGAATACTTGTCCGGGACCTGACCTACTTCACGAAAAACGAGAGGGAGCCTTTGGGGGAGTGCGAGATTTGGATCGTGAGATGCTGGTTTTTCGGGAGCGGGCAAGGGGCGGCCGGGTCAGAAGGCTGAGCGGGTTAACGATCAGAGGTGGATAAATTTCAAAAATATCGCTTGTGAAAGATTTCACAACGCCTCAACCTGTGGCCCTGCTTTCGGTCAAAGCCTGGTAAGACGTGTTGTTTCAACCGGGAAGAAAGCTGATTCACCACACCGAGAAATGGGATTCAGTAAATTTGTTTTTGCGCTTGTTTTGCTGCTTGGCCTCATGGGGGCTGGGGTGGCAGCCGAGACGCATGCTGCTACCGGAGTGATTCCCGAGGCTCGGGCGATGCCGTCCGGGGAAGCGGTTGGGCATGAGTTGGGCGCTACGGAGCACGGTGAGGCGCATGCCGGCTTGCCGCCTGCCGCCCCCGTGGTGCTCGATCTTGGCTTTTTTAAGGTGACTAATTCAATGGTGGTGACCTGGGTTGTCGCCCTGTTGGTGATTGTTTTTGCAAAGGTGGCGACCTCTCGGATCCAGGATGTGCCGACCGGTGCGCAAAATTTTTGGGAATGGATGGTGGAGGGCCTTCACGATTTC
Source organism: Pedosphaera sp. (assembly GCA_009695205.1). Classification (GTDB taxonomy): domain Bacteria; phylum Verrucomicrobiota; class Verrucomicrobiia; order Limisphaerales; family UBA9464; genus SIBK01. The sequence continues at coordinate 82,145 of SIBK01000005.1, forward strand.
CTGGGAGGAATCATGGGCAAAGTTTTGGTCCCGCCCACGTTCTGGTTCTTCGCGACGGTGTTCATTTTGATTCTTTTTACCAATTGGTTTGGACTTCTTCCTGGGGTGGGAACTATCGGATGGGGATCGCATTCGGACGGAAATCTCATTCTCCCGACCTTCCAGCACATCGAGCGTCCCTTGCTTCGCGGTGGCAATGCCGACCTAAACATGACCTCCGCTCTCTCAATGATTTTCTTTACGTGCTGGATCGTCTGGGCGCTTCGATTCTCGGGCGCTGGGGGTGCGATCAGTCACATTTTCGGATACCGGGGTGATGCGACCGGCATTACCCGAATTTTGCTGATGGCGATCTTTGTGGCGGTCGGTTTCCTGGAGGTAATTTCCATCCTGTTCCGTCCGGTGTCCCTTTCGTTCCGTCTATACGGCAACATCTTCGCCGGCGAGAATTTGCTCGAATCCATGGCCGTGCTGGGTGGGAGATGGTTTGGCTGGCTGGTGCCGCTTCCTTTCTATGGCATGGAACTGATCGTAGGTTTGGTGCAAGCGTTGGTTTTTATGCTCTTAACAGCGATATTTACGGCTCTTATTTGTTCCCATGAAGATCATGGAGAACACGCCCGCGATAAGCGAGGGGATGGCGTCGGAAGCGATGCTTCTGGAGCTCAGGTGGCGGCGCACTAATTTTGATTTTTAAACCTTTTCACCGATCTGACCGTGGCTGGACCGCGGGGGTCGGTGAGTAACAAAGAAAGAATAGACTACTATGGCACTACTCGCTGTTCTAACCGGAAATATACACATCGGTCTCGGAGCCCTGGGATCCGCTTTGGGCGTGGGACTGATCGGTATGGGGGCATCTTCAGCCGTGGGTCGCAACCCCGGCGCCGCCGGTCCGATCTTGACCCAGGCGATCATCAGCTCGGCCTTGGCCGAAGGAATCATCTTCTTCGCGATCTTCCTCGCGAAGGGGCAGTAATTCCATTGCTCTGGAGCCTACAGGCTTCGGAGCCTTCCTCTTCATTAACCTACCCTGGACGCAATGACCTCGTTCCTGCTTCTCGCGGCTGCCGAAGGCGGCTCGAATCAATTTAAGGAAATCGCCGAGACGTTCGGTTGGAACCCGGTGCTGTTTTTTTCGCAGGTGGTGAGTTTTCTGGTGGTGGCATTCTTCCTCCACAAGTTCGCCTATGGCCCAATCCAAAAGGTCTTGCACGATCGCTCGCACCGAATTGAAGAGGGGTTGCGTAATGCCGATAAGATCAAGAAGGAACTTGCCAGCGCCGAGGAGCAGAAGCGCCGGATGCTCACGGATGTTGGAGCGCAGTCGGCCAAAATAATTGAAGACGCCCGTAAGACAGGGGCGGGTGAAATTGAAAAGGCCAGCCAGCAGGCGATCGCCACGGCCAACGACATTATTTCCAAGGCCCGCCAATCGAGCGAAGCAGAACTCAGCCGCATGAAGCTGGATCTCCGCAAGGAATTTGGCCGCCTCGTGGTCGCCGCCAGTCAGAAGGCGACCGGTAAAATGCTGACACTCGAGGATCAAAATCGTCTGGCCGAAGAAACCAACCGGCAACTTGCCGCCTGAGTTGCAAGCGGGTTTGCTTCGCCTCTCTTTCCAAAATCCGGATGAAAATCAGCAAACAGTCCCGGCGGGATGCGAAGACGCTTTTTCATGCATGCCGTGTCGAGGGGGCACTGGACGACGGGAGAGTTCGGACCGCTGTTGCCGCTATCATCCGACAAAAGCCGCGTGGTTATTTGGGTACACTCACTCAGTTGCAACGCTTGGTGAAACTTGATATTGCCCGGCGCACAGCGGTTGTCGAAAGCGCGATTACCCTTACCGCGGCTCTTCAGTCGAGCGTTACTGCCAGCCTGGCGCAGCGGCATGGAGCGGGTCTTTCCGTGAATTTTGTCCAAAATCCAGCCCTCATTGGTGGCCTCCGAATCCAGGTGGGAAGCGATGTTTACGATGGTTCCGTTGCGTCCCGGCTGTCTGCTATGACCGACGGGCTATAAGTTTGCATTTTCACACAACATTTTTAGGTCCCCAATTTTCCAGTTCTCGGCACTGATTTTAACCCGCATTCTCCCCCGACATGAGCAGCATTCTCCAGGAAATCGAAGCACAGATCGCCGGCGTGAAAACGTCGATGCAGAAGCATAACGTCGGTGTCGTCCGCGAAACTTCGGACGGCGTCGCCAAAATCGAAGGTCTCTCGGATGCCATGCTCAACGAGATGCTCGACTTCGGAAATGGAGTCGTGGGTCTAGCCCTCAATCTCGAGGAAATCGAGGTTGGTGCCATCATCCTGGGTGATTCAAGCTCCGTGAGACAGGGGACGGAGGTTCGCACCACTGGGAAGTTGCTCTCGGTGCCGGTCGGCAAGGGATTGCTCGGCCGCGCGGTGGACACGCTGGGTCGTCCGATTGACGGCAAAGGGCCAATTCTGAGCGATGTTGAGTATCCGGTGGAAAAGATCGCCCCAGGAATCATAAAGCGGAAATCGGTCACCCAGCCTTTGCAGACGGGCATCATGGCCATTGACGCCATGATTCCCGTGGGACGCGGTCAGCGCGAACTCATCATTGGAGACCGTTCCACGGGTAAGACCACGATCGGCGTGGATACGATGATCAATCAGGCCCGCATGAACAAGGTTGGGCGGGCGTCTGGAGACAAGGATTTTCGGCCGGTGTACAACATCTATGTCGCCATCGGGCAGAAGCAATCCAACGTTGCGCGCGTGATCGCCGAGCTGGAGCGTGCCGGAGCGATGGATGATACCATCGTCGTGGCGGCTGCCGCGTCGGACTCTGCGGCCAATCAATATTTAGCGCCCTTTGCTGGGGCGGCGATGGGCGAATGGTTCATGGACAACGGCATGGACGCGCTGATCATTTTCGATGACCTTTCCAAACAGGCAGTCGCCTATCGGCAGGTCTCCTTGGTGCTGAAGCGTCCCTCCGGTCGGGAGGCGTATCCGGGAGACGTATTCTACCTGCATAGCCGCCTCTTGGAACGGTCCGCCCGCGTGAGCGAGAAGTACGGCAATGGTTCGTTGACGGCTCTGCCGATCATCGAGACGCAGGCGGGCGACGTTTCGGCGTATATTCCGACCAACGTCATTTCGATCACCGATGGCCAGATCTATCTCGAGACGGATCTTTTCTATCAGGGTATTCGGCCCGCCATCTCCGTGGGTCTATCGGTTTCTCGCGTTGGGTCTGCGGCGCAGATCAAGGCGATGAAACAGGTTGCAGGCCGCATCAAGCTCGATTTGGCGCAATTCCGGGAGCTTGCGGCCTTCGCTCAATTTGGTTCGGATTTGGATGCCAAGACGCAAGCCCAGCTTGAGCGGGGCAAGCGCATTGTCGAATTATTCAAGCAGCAGCAATACAATCCGATGCCCGTGGAGGTGCAAGCGGCCATCCTGTGGGCCATGCAGAACAATCACCTCGATGATGTCCCGGTGGAGAAGATCAAGGATTTCCAAGCACGGTTTACCGATTTCCTCAGCACTCAAAAGGCCTCCCTTTCGGGCAAAATCCGGACGGAGAAAGCTTTCAACGACGCCCTGGCTGCCGACTTGAAGGCGGCGCTCACTGAATTCAAGCAAACCTATCGCTGAGTCACGACCCCGCGATCGGCGGATAACCGGTCGCCTGTCCAGCCCCGGACTCCAACATGCCGAGCACACGCGACATACGACGACGAATTAAGTCGGTAAAGAATACCGCGCAGATTACCAAGGCCATGCAGATGGTGGCCTCGGCGAAGATGCGAAAGGCGCAGCAGGCGGCGCTGTCCGGGCGGCCCTATGCCCAGTTGATGAATGAAGTCCTCGCGGCAGCGGTCGCGGGTGCGGGGGATTTTAACCACCCTCTCATGGAGTCCCGGGAGGTTCGGAAGCGCGCGATCATCCTGGTGAGCACGGACAAGGGATTGTGCGGTGGATTGAATACGAACCTACTTCGTGAGGCGGCCCGCTTTAGCAAGGACACCACGGTCTATATCTGTGCCGGCCGCAAAGGCGCGCAGTTCGTGGCTCGCTCCAAGCGGGAACTTGCTGCGGAGTTCTCGTACAAGGATATACCAGCTTTCGCTGAGGCCCGGGCGATTTCAAAGTTTGCCCAGGACCTCTTTCTCCAGGGAAAGGCGGACCGCGTGGATGTCTTATATACAAATTTTGTCTCAACGCTGGTTCAGAAACCTGAGACGCGTCCTCTCCTTCCCGTGGGGCGGATTCAAAAACTCGAAGCGGGCGTGGGGGGGCACAACGTTGCGGAGGAACTCGACAGCGCCACTCAGGAATACACGTTTGAACCCGGAGCTGGGGATGTTCTTGGAGAGCTGCTGCCGCACTACGTTAATTATCAGGTATTCCAATATTTGCAGGAAGCCAAGGCGTCGGAGCAAAGCGCGCGAATGGTAGCCATGAAGAACGCGACAGATAACGCGAAGCAATTGATCAAAGATTTGACCCTCGAATATAACAAACTGCGGCAGGCGAATATCACCAAGGAACTGCTCGAAATCACCACGGCAGCGATGGCGATGGGTTGACTTTAGCAGCGGACTTTTTTCAACACTTTTTCAAAACCTACGATGAACACAGGCAAAATCGTTCAAATCATCGGTCCCGTCGTCGACGTGGAATTCTCCGGCCAACCGCCGGCGATCTACAACGCCCTGACGATTGACTATCTTATGCCCGGTGGCGGTCCCACCCGGCTTACCCTCGAAGTGCAGCAGCATCTTGGCGATAACTGGGTGCGAGCCGTCGCGATGTCCACCACCGAGGGGCTCAAGCGTGGGCAAGAGGTGTTGGACACCGGCAAACCCATCTCCGTTCCGGTTGGTCCGGGCGTGATGGGCCGGGTGCTCGACGTCACGGGTCAGCCGATTGATGAACGGGGACCGGTTGTTGCGGACAAGTACTATCCGATTCATCGCCCGGCCCCCGCACTGGTCGATCAGTCCACAAGTCCGCAGATCCTGACCACGGGCATCAAGGTCATCGACCTTATCTGCCCGTTCCTCAAGGGTGGCAAGGTTGGGGCTTTCGGCGGAGCCGGCGTCGGCAAGACGGTTGTCATCATGGAATTGATCAACAACATCGCCAAGTTGCATGGCGGTGTCTCCGTATTCGCGGGTGTTGGTGAACGGACTCGTGAAGGCAATGACTTGTATCACGAAATGGCCGAAGCGGAAGTGATCAAATTGAAGGCCCTCGGTGAGTCCCGCATTGCGCTGGTATACGGGCAGATGAATGAGCCGCCCGGCGCCCGTTTGCGTGTCGCCCTCTCCGGCCTGGCGATCACCGAGTATTTTCGCGACGAAATGAACCAGGACGTGTTGCTCTTCGTGGATAATATCTTCCGGTTTTCACAAGCTGGTTCCGAGGTGTCGGCCCTTCTGGGGCGCACCCCGAGCGCCGTCGGTTACCAACCGACCCTGGCGGCGGAAATGGGCAACCTTCAGGAACGAATCACATCCACTAAGAAGGGATCTATCACGTCTTTCCAGGCTGTGTATGTGCCTGCCGACGATCTGACTGATCCGGCTCCGGCAACGACGTTTGCTCACCTGGATGCGACTATCGTGTTGGAACGGTCGATCGCTGAGTTGGGCATTTTCCCGGCCGTAGACCCGCTGTCGTCGAATTCTCGGGCACTTGCCCCGGAGATCGTGGGCAAGGAGCACTACGAAGTTGCGCGAGGCGTCCAAAAGGTCCTTCAACGCTACAAAGACTTGCAAGACATCATTGCAATCCTAGGCATGGATGAGTTGAGTCCCGACGACAAATTGACCGTCTATCGGGCTCGCAAGATTCAAAAGTTCCTTAGCCAGCCTTTCACGGTTGCCCAGGTGTTCACCGGGCGTGAGGGTAAGCAGGTGCCGGTTGCGGAGACCGTGCGAGGTTTCAAGGAAATCCTGGACGGAAAACACGATGAGGTCGGTGAGAATAACTTCTATATGAAGGGCGGCATCGACGAAATCAAGGAATAGCCCCTGTGTAGTCCGGCGGATACCGGGTAAGTGAACTCGGTTCTTCCGGGGTGCCCGATATCCACCATTCAAGTCAACTCAATCTCCCTTCGCTCATGCCACTTCGACTCGAAATTGTCACCCCCGAGGCAAAGATTTATTCGGAAGATGTAGACTTTGTGACGTTGCCAGCCGTGGAAGGAGAAATGGGTATTTTTCCGCGGCATATTCCGCTGATGACTCAGGTGAAAGCGGGGGAGGTGGCGGCTCGAAAAGGAGGGCAGGAATTTTTCCTGGCAGTGGGTGAAGGGTTTGTGCAGGTGACCGGGGAGCGGGTGGCAATTCTGACGGACATGGCGATCCGCTCAGAGAACATCGACGAGCAAAAGGTTGAAGAGGCCCGAAATCGCGCGGAAGCACGATTGAAGGAGAAGCTTTCGAACGACGAACAGGCGACGGTTTCCGCAGCGTTGGCCCATTCGTTGGCTCAATTGCATGTGAAGCGGCGGACGCGTCGCTGACGTGTTTCGGGGATGAAGGGCCGCGAAGCACCGCTTCGCGGCTTTTTTACGTTGATAGGAGTTGCTCGGCGAAAGCGACGGAGCATGCCGGCCCATCCCTTCTGGCGTGGATGATGTTGGTGCCTGAATTGTTGCCGGCCGTTTGGAAGAATTCACGGGTCTTACGCTTGGCTCCGGGAGCGGACCTGGGTACGTTGTCGGGAATGCCCGTTCGTGAGATTCCGAAATCCCGTTCCCGGATTTCCATTCCAGTTATCCTTCTTGAAGGTGATCCTCCAATCGTGCGATCGCAGGGCATTGACGAAAGCTCTTGGCTTCTGTTCCTGCAGGCACGATCCCCGGAATCGGTGGCGGTGCATTGGGATGTTGAACCGGCCACATTTCAACGATTTGCAGCAGGCACGGAAGACGGTTGCGTCTGGGTTCGCGTGTGGGTCGGTCCGGATTTGCAGGAGACGATCGTGTATCGAGCCGTGTGGCGGGAAAGCGAGACGGTTTTGATGACGATTCCATCCTATCCTGGAGAACTTTTGGCCGAACTCGGTGGATGGTCACGGAGAGGCGAGTGGATGTCTCTCTCAATCTCCGCCATCACTAAGAGTCTCACACGGGCTGCATCGGAACCGTTCGCCCGCCATGAAATCGCCCCCCCGGCGGTGGAAGTGGAGGTGGAGGTGGCGAAAAAAGATGTGGAACCTACTCCGAGTGCGAGGTTTGGGGGAGTCGTCGGCCACAATGGATCCGTCATCAAAGAGGATTCAAGAGAGTTACTCTGTTCGCGCCAGAAGATTGCGTTGGAATTGTTTCGTCTTGTCGGGATCGCGAATGCCCTCAATCCCTTGCCACCGGAAGTGCCCAAGGGGAAGGTATTTCATGGTTTGGCGATGCCGTGGAGTGGGCGCGAGTGCCGGCTCTGGCCCGAGCGTTCTTCTTAGTTCGATCCATTCACCACTCACCTCAACCGGGATGGTGGGTTTTAGTTTTGATGATGTCGGCTTCGAGTTCGGCTTTTTCGCGGGCGATCCTTGCCCGCATGACCCCGGCATCCCAGATTGCCAGGAGGAGGGCGGACATCGTGAAGAGGTAGCAGGTGGTCCAATACAAGAGATATCCGACGCCACGAATGTGTGATTGGAGAAACGTAAGGCCGGCCAGAACCATAACCAACGCGGCACTGAGGAAGAGATTGGCAGCAAAACGGCGGCGGCGATCCGAAGGGGTTTTCATGGGTGAAGTGCTATTTTCCGGTAGAAGTGTTCCCGTGTCTGGGCGGGAAAAGTGAGCGGGGCTTGTGACCCTTGGATGGTTGCGGTCAGCGTGCCATGATATGGTAACACACCAGCGAGATTAACATTCCGGCGATGCCCACGATGGTTTCGCAAACGGTCCATGTACGGAGCGTTTGTCCGACCGTAAGGCCCAGGCAATCCCGGACGATCCAGAATCCGGCGTCATTCAGATGAGACAGGAAGAGAGATCCGCAGCCTACTGCGCAGATAATGAGGGCGATTTGATGTTGAGTCAGCTCTGGGTGTTGGGCGACAACAGGAGCAAGCAGGCCTGAGGCGGTGGTGATCGCCACGGTAGCGGAGCCGGTGGCTACGCGGATAAAAGCGGAGACCAGCCACCCGTACAGGAGCGGTGACAGGTGGGCTTCCTGACCGAGGCGGCCGATGGCGTCAGCGACGCCGGTGTCGGTCAGCACCCGGGCGAACGCGCCCCCCCCGCCGATGACCACGAGTGTCATGCCGACGGAGGCGACGCTTTGCTCGGTAAATTTCAGCAACTGAGAGAGGCTGTAGCCGCAGCGTGTCCCCAGGGCCCACAACCCGAATAGAACGGAGACGAGCAAGGCGGTGGTTGCATTGCCGATGAAGGACGCTGATTCACGCAACTGATTTCCCTTGGGCAACGACAGTTCGGCGACCGTGGCCGTGAGCATTAGCATCACGGGTAGCAATATTGCCAGGAGAGTGAGTTTGAAGCCGGGATAGCGAAACTCGGCAGGCGCATTCTTGGATTTGTCCGGTACTGGAGGCGGATTCGCCTCGACGCGTTGGATGGCCCAACGGGCGAAGATGGGGCCGGCAATGGCGGCGGTGGGCAGGCCGATGATGAATCCCCACAATAGGACGAGCCCATTTTGGGCATTCAATTTGTCTACGGCCAGGACTGGACCTGGATGGGGAGGCATCACTCCGTGCATCACAGAGAGGCAGGCGAGGAGAGGAAGAGCTAGGCGAAGAAACGGCTGGCGGGTTTCGTGGGTCAATGTCAGGAGGATGGGCAGGAGCAGAACCAACCCCACGGCAAACCAGGTGGTCAGGCCGACCGCGAGAGCGAGAGCCATGATGCAGAGTTGGATACGTTGCGGACCGAAAAACCGGATAAACTCCTTCGCCAAAACCTCCGCACCACCCGACTCCGCGAGCAGTTTTCCCAGCATGGTGCCGAGTGCAATAATCGCGGCGATGCCTCCGAGGGTGTTGCCAGCGCCTATCTTAATCGAATCCGCGATCTTCAACATCGTGAGTGGCACCTCCTTACCGGAAGCTTCTCGCACGGTGCGCCCGAGCAGAACGGCGCCACCTCCGACGATCAGCGAGGCGATGAGCAACGCGATGAACGCGTTAATTTTTACCTACGTCACTAACACCACAAGGGTGCCGATCGCGAGGAATGCGAGGAGGATTAGGATCCAGTCGGAGGCCGTCATTGATTCAGATTGAGTTCGAAAATCACTTCAATCTCGGCGGCAATGTTGCCCGGCAGCGGTCCCATCCCGACGGCACTGCGGGCGCCGACTCCATTTTCCATGCCCCAAACTTCGGCGAACAATTCGCTGCATCCGTTGATAACCTTGGGGTGATCGTAGAAATCCGGGGCTGAGTTTACCATGCCGAGTATTTTGATCACCCGTTTCACTCGGTCGAGGGAGCCGAGATTTTCGCGCAGAGTTGCCAGGATTGCGAGTCCGACTTGGCGGGCAGCCGCCTTGCCTGAGTCGAGATCCAGGTCTCGCCCGACAACCCCGGTGATCAGAGAGCGATCCGGTCGAACCGGGCCATGCCCGGACACGAACGCGAGATTGCCGACTACCACCATCGGTTTATAGACGGCTACCGGTTTGGGTGCCGGAGGTAGAGTGAGGTTTAGGCTTTGAAATCGTGATTCAGGATTCATGGGAGGATGGTAACGCAGCGAGTAAACGCGAATTTCAGAGGGTCGCCAAGGATTCGTGAATAAACTCTGCAGAGCAGCACGATCAGGCTTTGAGACCGAGGCCAAGTATTTCCCGGCAGTACCGAATGCTCCGTTCCAATTCGCCCTTCTGCAACGCCTTGTCGCCGCCGTCATGCGGAGCGACTGGCCTGCCGCGCTTCGCGAGGGCAAGGAATCGGCCAAATTCGCGGGCTGATTTTCGCGGAAATGCGTCCCAGAATTCCGGGTCAGCCAAATAAGGAAATTCGATCGCAAAACCGCCAATCGTCTCGATGTTTACCGCAACACCCGGGCATAATTGCCGGAAGCGATTGAAGTACTGGTGTAGATCCACGCATCCGCCTTCTCCCATCGCCGTCCATTGCACCTTGCAGCCCTTGTCGGTTTCCCAGATAGCGGAGTCCCTTAAGCTCGTCGAAAGGGCGTAGGGGCCGAGGATTTCCAGGCTTGCTATGGGGTCTTCAAGGGTCCAGACGGCATTCCCCGAATCGAGGTTAGCACCCACATAATCGCGACCTGCCGCTTCGATCAGTCGCACCAATTCCTGAGCGGTCATGTCGCCTGCATGATTCTCAATCGCGATCTTCACTCCGAGATCCTGGGCCAGACCCTTTTGGGATTGGCAAACTTTCACCGTGTCTGCGATGCGGGCTTCGATGCCACCCGGCGTCTTCCGATCTTCCCGGCCGCCGAGGACCACGCGAAAGAGGGGGGATCCAACCGCCTTAGAGAGACGCAGTCCGAGGGCGAGATGTTCCTCGGCGGTGCCCCAATCTTTTTTAAATCTCACCGACGTGGGACAAATGCTCCAGCTTCCTAGCTGGAGGACCATGCCGTGATCGGTGGCATATTTCCGGAGTTCGCCGAGCTCTCGCTCGTCACGCGTCCCCAGGCCGGCCAGATCCGTGATGAATAAAACGTCCAAATGGAGCGAGGCAGCGTAGTCCACGAGTTCCCGGCCCTTCCATCCCAGGGCGCGGACTGCAAAATTATCCATTCCAAGCGGGACTATACCCCGGCGGGTATCCATCTGGAGGGCGTCCTTCCCAGGGGTCCTTGGGAGCGGGAAATGGAGTGCGGCGGCGGCTAAGGCGGAGCCGCGAAAGAATTTGCGACGAGTCATGACGGTTTTGTTGCATGGGCGGGGCTTCCGGGGCAAGGCGAAGTATGGTTTGATCTCAGAATACCCATGGATTGGGATGAGCCGGTTCATCGGTATTGCCGCCATGTTGTTAATTCGAAGGCATTGGGCAGGTGCCGAATAGTATCGACGGCGCCGCCTTTGAGGAGGACTTCAATGATATCAAATCGGAATCGAACGGGTGGGTTGCCGAGCTGCTTGAGATAGTCGAGAGCCGTCTCCGAGAGGAGTCGGCGTTTTTTTTGATTCACGGCAGCGGCTGGTCGGGTCCATTGCCCGGAGGATCGGGTTTTCACCTCGACGAACACCAGGCAGTCGTCCTCTCGGAAGATGAGATCGATTTCCCCATTTCGGGACCGGAAATTGGCGGCGAGGAATTTTAAGCCAAAGGAAGCAAGGTGATCCCGGGCCGCCTGTTCGCCGAGACGTCCGCGGCGAAGATGCTCGGGAGTGGCCGACTGCGGAGGCGATTTCCTCCACCAGCTCATGTTGGAAAAAGCTGTGGATTGGCGGTTTTAAGTGGAGCGAAGCTCAGCCGATGAATCGGGCAGGGACCGTGTCTGGCGATCGCGGCCCTATGTGCAGCCGTGGGGTACCCCTTATGCTGGGCGAAGCCGTACTGTGGCCACTGGATGTCGGCGTCGTGCATGTGGCGGTCTCGGGTAACCTTTGCCAACACACTGGCTGCTGCGATCGAGTAACTCCGGCTGTCGCCCTTTACGAGGGGCGTGTGAGGAAGCGCCATTGATTCCACCCGGTTACCATCGACGAGCACATGGGAGGGCTGGATGGACAGCCTGCCCAAGGCTTCATTCATCGCCCGATGGGTGGCCGCGAGGATATTGATGCGATCAATCACGGAGGATTCGACCGAGGCGATTGCGAAGTGGATTTGGGGATGCTGAGTTAGGAGTTCGAAGAAATGATTCCGTTGTGATTCCGAGAGCTGTTTCGAGTCGTTCACGTTGACCAGAGCGGAAGGGATTCCATCGACGTACCAGATGGCAGGTAGAATCACGGCTGCGGCCGTCACCGGACCTGCCAGGGGACCTCGACCCGCTTCATCCACGCCGGCGATGCAGTAGATACCGCGTGCGAGCAGCTCCTGTTCTGGAAAGAAACGGTCAACATCCACGCCGTGATGCGATAACAAAAATGGGTGTTAAACCTCGGGTGGAGGTGACCCCGGGGGTTTCTTAGGAGGCAAGCCGCCCGTCTCCAGCAGAGTCGGATTCCGGGGTCGTTTATTTTCCCGGCGGCGGCGTCGGCGTCGGCGGTGACTACTGGAGGATTCATCATTCATGATCAACCGCCCCTTTTCGCGGCGAGGACGCTCATTCTTCCGAAGGAAGAGTGCCCAGAGCATCACGCCCAGCACCAGGACCAGGGCAATAATGAAAACTGGCATTAAACCTGTAAGCATCTGCCGGCCCGCCTGGTTGATCGTAGGCTGGCGTGGTTTGGCAGCCTCGGCAGCGCCCAGGATGAATGTGAAAGGAACGTTCATCGACCGGAAGAGAATGACGCTGTGTCGGAATCGTCGTCAACGACGGTGTCGAGGGTGATGTTGAGGCGGCTCATACGATATCGAAGTGCGTGGCGCGTGATGTCGAGATGGGCGGCTGCCTTACCGAGGTGGTTATCGTGCTGAGCTAGGGCGCCCAGAATCAATTCCCGTTCAAACTGGAGCAGGGCATCGCCGAGGGCGGCGGGACGCCCTCCCGTACCGCGAACCGGGGAGGTGGAGCGGATGTTGTTTTCGCGGAGGTGGGATTCCACTTCAAAGTCGGGGAGGCTGCTGGCCTGAATGATCTCGCTGGTTTCAAGAATGGCGGCGCGTTCGATGACATTTCGAAGCTCCCGTACGTTGCCCGGCCAGGAGTGAGCGAGCAGAGCGGACCGGGCCGGTTCGGAGATGCTCCGAAGTGTCTTTCCGAGGCGTGCGGCAAACTGGCGGAGGAAGTGCTGTGCGAGGGGCGCTATATCGCTGGATCGATCCCGCAGGGGCGGGGGCCGGAATTGCATCACATTGAGTCGGTGAAACAGGTCTTCTCGGAACTCATTCTTCCGGATGGCGTCGACGATGTTGCGGTTGGTGGCGGCGATCAGCCGGACATTGACTCGCAGTTCTTGGGTGCCCCCGACCCGGGTAAACGAGCCGTCCTCGAGGAATCGGAGCAACTTGGCCTGTAACGGGCGACTCATGTCTCCAATTTCATCCAGGAAGATTGTCCCACCATCTGCCTCCTCCACGTACCCGCGTTTGGTCTTGTGCGCGCCCGTAAAGGCACCCTTTTCATGACCAAACAACTCGCTTTCGAGAAGATTCTCCGGGATGGCCGCACAGTTTAGTCGAACATAGCTGCGGCTGAACCGCTTGCTGAGGGAATGAATGGCACCCGCCACGAGCTCTTTGCCTGTGCCGGATTCCCCGAGGATTAGGACGGTGGCGTCGGTGGGAGCCACGGTCTGTATCAGCTGCCTGAGATCGCGGATCTTTTGTGAATCTCCAATGAGATTTTCAAGCGTGTAGGCTTCACCGGCACGGCGTTTGAGCGCTGCGTTTTCAACCAGCAATTCATGCCTCTCGCCACAGCGGGCCACCGCATGCAGGAGTTCGTCCGGTTCAAACGGCTTGCCGAGGTAATCGATCGCTCCGTTCTTGATCGCTTCGACAGCCAGCTTGGGGGTGGCATAGGCGGTAATCATGAGTACGGGCAGTTGCGGGTATTTTTGTTTTACCTCCTGCAGGAAATCGTAGCCGGACATCCCCCCCAGTCGGGCGTCGGTAATCACCATGAAAATCTCCTCGGTACGCAGTAGCGCCAGGCCGGTCTCGGCGGACTCGGCGAGGCGAACCTCGTAGCCTTGGCTGCGCAGCACGGACTCGAGCGATACGCGCATGTTGCGTTCATCATCCACCAAAAGCAGAGGGGGGAGTTTCATTCGATAGGGAAAGTTGAGGATCAGGTCTGCAGTCGCAGCAGGGTTCGGGCGGGGAGTGTGATGGTGAACGTCGTGCCTTTGCCCGGTGTGGACTCGACGGTGACATTGCCTCCGTATAATTCGGTGTTATGTCGGACGATGGCTAAGCCAAGGCCGGTGCCCCTCGCCTTGGTGGTGAAGTACGATTCGAAGATTTTCGCCACCTGCGCCGGAGGGATTCCGGGACCCGTGTCCCGAATGGTGACCTTTACGGATAGATTGGGCCCGGGAGTTGCCGCGATGAACAATTCGCCCCGGCCATCCATCGCTTCCCGTGCATTGGTGAGTAGGTTGACGAATACCTCCGAAAAGTGGGCCCGCTGAGCCGCGAGTGTGGGGAGTCCCAGGGAATAATTGCGATGTATCTTGATGGAGAACCGTGCTGCCTCGGGGAGGACCGTGGCAATGGCGTTCTCAATTTCTTCAATTATTTCCATTCGTTCCACTCGGCCCTCCGCAAGCCGGGCAAACCCCATGAGATCAGTAAGAATCCGGTCGGACTTCTGCACTTCTTCGCGGATGATGTCGACTTCGGCAGCGACAGAACGGATGTCGCCGGCCGACTTCTGGATGGACCAGGCGGCGTTGTTGATGATGGCCAGGGGATTCTTGAGTTGGTGGGCGATTTCCGCGGCGAGCCGCCCAGCGGCCTGCAATTGGTGCTCTTTCGCCAGAAATTCTTGCGCCGCCAGTTCCGCGCGTCGCTGACGGTCAAACAGCACCTGAATGCCCACACAAAAAATGGTCAGTATGACGAGAAGCAGAAGGCGGAGCAGGGCGGGTTCCGGATTGGCCTCGCTGGCGGCCCCGGTCACGCCTCCGCGGCCGATCGAACCGGTTAGATCGTATTCCGCCTGATCGAGGCTTTCCCCTAAGAATCCTCCCAGTAGAAACGCGGCGGCGGTCAGCAGATTCACCACCACCTGCACATCCGCGCGGGGGATTCCTGCGGCGTTGCGCACAATCAATCCCAGGAACATCCAATACACCAGACTGTCGAAGCCCCCGGTAACATAGGTCAGCAACATCAGGAGAGCCGCATCCAGAATCGCCATGATGTAGACGACCCGCTCGATGACGCGCGGACTGAATTCATGCATTCCCCAAAGGATGAAACCGGTCCCGATGCTGGTCGCAACGTACCCTACGAAAAAAATCTTCAACTGATGGATCGCGTCAATCCGGGGCTGCAGATCACTCCCCAGCCAGTTGAGGTAGAACAGCGCGATGACGAGAAACCCCAGAACGACCGCCTTCACGACCAGGCCCATATCCCGCTCGATCAGGCGGATCCGCTCCATGAACGCATCTTGGGCCGGTGGCGGGACCCTGGCCATTTGCCGCAGATGATGCCATCGCTCTCGGATCAGAGCCGCTGCCCGCGCCCAGGCCGAGATCGCTTGCCCCAGCAGGGGGGGGAGGCGAAGTTGCATCACGGACGCGGCCCCAAGGCGCGCGCCGAAATCTCAGCGACATTCCAGAGTCGCCCGAGCCCTTCATATCCGCAGGAAAGCATTCCACGTTCCGGCCCGATGAACTCTGCTCCCCGGGATTTTAAGAGCGCCACATTCTGCTGGGTCGCGGGATGCTGCCACATCTTGCCATTCATCGCTGGCGCAATCAGGAGCCGGGCCTGCGGGTTCAACGCAAGAGCGATGGCCGTCAGCGCATCGTCGGCAATTCCAACCGCAAGCCGCGCAATCGTATTCGCAGTCGCCGGGGCAATCAGAAGCAGATCGGCCTCGTCGGCAAGTCGAACATGCGCCGGCTTCCAACCTTCCTCCTCATCGTACAGACCGGTAATGACTGGGTGTCGCGATAGCGTTTTGAAAGCCAGCGGCGTTACAAAACGCTGAGCGTCGGCAGTGAGGACGACTCGAACCTCAGCGCCTCCCTTGACCAGCAGACTGCATAAATCAGCCGCCTTATGGGCAGCGATCGAGCCGGTGACTCCAAGAACAATCCTGCAAAGTGGTTCTCCGCGGGACACGACATCCTGGGAAGTAGTGCTCAGACGCTTTTTCATTCGAAATAAGGACAACCTGGTTCGCAAGTCGGTTTGATTCACTATCGGCCGAAGTCAAAACGCAGCCGTGAACATCGGCTTTTTTCCGCCGTAAAAATAGACTGCATCCGCGCCAGATCCGACTCCCGAGTGTCGCTCAAAATGAGGTAGTCAAACGTCGGCCACTGCAGGACTTCGTGCTCTGCGGACGCGAGTCGCCTTTGGATGGCGGCCTCGGAATCCCCGGCACGGGATCGGAGACGATATTCCAATTCAGCCAGAGTCGGCGGAGTAATAAAGGCAGTCACCAGAGCAGGTTTCAGGACGGGATCCGTCGCCGCGAGTTGTTTCACCGTCGCTGCGCCCTGCACGTCGAGACTTAGGACCCCATCGGCCCCGGATTTCAACAAGTCCATAACCGCTTCCCTCCGGGTTCCGTAGCGGAAGCCGTAAACGTCGGCATGTTCCAGAAATTCACCCTCAGCCACTCGTAACTCAAAATCTGCGGGCCGGAAGAAATGATACTCGACACCGTCGCGCTCACTCGGGCGGGGCGCCCGTGTTGTGCAGGTGACGACGCGCCGCAGGCCGGGAATGGCTTCGAGCAGCCCATTCATCACCGTTGTTTTTCCGCCACCGGACGGAGCGGAAATGAGGAAAAGAATTGATTGAGACTTCATTTCATGGATGGGGCGTCGCGCGGGACGTTCATTCAATATTTTGAGCCTGCTCACGGAACCGCTCCAATTCCGTTTTCATCAAGACGACCTCCGCAGAAATGGCCCCGTCATTCGCCTTGGAGCCAATGGTGTTGATTTCGCGGTTCATCTCCTGAGCAAGAAAATCGAGTTTTCGGCCCACGGGCTCGGTAGCCATGCAGGCATCTTCGAACTGGAGGAAATGGCTTTCAAGACGGGTCAATTCCTCCGCGATATCGGAGCGGTCCGCGAAGAACACCACTTCGCGCACCACCCGCTCGTCCTCAGCTGAAATGTTTTCGATGCCGGCCGCGCGGATCCGTTGAAGGAGTTGCTCGCGGAAACGATTTGCGACCGTGGGCGCCAGGCTTGTGAGCCGGCGGGTGGATGTCCGGAGCAACCGGATCCGTTCCGCTAGGTCCTTCGCGAGCTGTGATCCCTCGCGTTCGCGGCTCCTGACAAAAACATCAAGCGCCTGCTTGAGCGCCTCTTCCACCACCGGCCAGACCGCCGAGACGTCTGCGCTTGCGGTGTCCGTTTGCATCACCCCGGGGCAGCGGGCCAGCAG
Organism: Pedosphaera sp.; assembly: GCA_009695205.1. GTDB lineage: Bacteria > Verrucomicrobiota > Verrucomicrobiia > Limisphaerales > UBA9464 > SIBK01. Next base: position 99,283 of record SIBK01000005.1, read on the forward strand.
GTCCAGGGTAAGTGGAGTCGTTAAGTTCAATTCGCGACCCAAGGCCGCGAATTCCTCGGCATAGGCCCGCGCGACGGAGCGGTTAATGCGCGATGCCGTTATGGGTGTCTCGCCCTCCCATTGAATACGCACATCGCACCGACCGCGTGCAACCAGGGGACTGATCATCCCTCGCACCCGGTCTTCAAGGCTCGCGAGCTCATCCGGGATCGCCGCGACGATTTCCGCCTGTTTACGGTTGACCGCACGGAGTTCGACGGTGGCCCTGCCAACGTCGGTTGGGTAACTGCTGGCCCCGTGGCCAGTCATAGATCGCATGGTGGAAATGTGGGTGAGCATGGAGTAGAGGCCAATCCTTTTTAGGGTGTTGGTTAGGTGTTGGATGGGTGTCGCACGAGCCGTGTCCGCCGAATTCCGCAGTTCAGAACGTGAGTTTGAAAGGCGGGATCTTGGACGAACCCCCTTTGTCACGATAAACTACGATCAAAAAACGCCTTGATTTGGCCCAAAATTGAGGCAAACAGAAAATCTCCAAAAACCGCTTGTCACCACAACCTGTAGTGGTACGGTGCCGATCCGTACCCAATGGATAGGGTTAGAAGCCAACCTGAAAGTAGTGGCTTGCATCCCGTTTATTGGGGATGAGCCGTGCCGTCTGAAGACACGCGCTAAGTTCAAGTTTTTGCACCAACTGAGCTACCGAATTTATCTGCCAGTCCCGAAACGTAACCCGTTCTTGCCCCATGATCGACGCCCGTGACACTGAGGTCGCAGCCGGCCCCGCCGCCGCTGCCGGCCGTTCCACCCGCCCCGCCGCCACACTCCGCCCTACCGGTGCCCCGTCCGCGGGGAAACCGTCCGCGGGGAAACCGTCCGCGGGGAAACCGTCCGCGGGGAAGAATCGAGACCGTTTGAAGCTGGAACGGGTCTTCAGCGATGCAACGGTGAAGCCATTCGACCAGATTGACTGGGAGCGCCGCACGGCTGAGATCACGGACGATGCCGGGAAGGTCATTTTTAAGCAGGAGGGAGTTGAGGTTCCTAAATTCTGGTCCCAGCTGGCCACGAAGGTTGTTTGCTCAAAGTATTTCTATGGGGACCCCCAGAAACCCGGCGAGCGCGAGCAGTCCGTCAAGCAATTGATCCATCGAGTGAGTCGAACGATAGCCGATTGGGCTGTGGCGGACGGCTATTTCAGCAAGGAGGACGGGGAGCTGTTTTACGACGAGTTGACGTGGTTGTCCGTGAATCAATACGGGGCCTTTAATTCGCCGGTTTGGTTTAATGTCGGCCTCTATCATCAGTACGGCGTCGGCAAGAATCAATCGCGCGGCAACTGGTACTGCAACCCGGAAACGCGCGTGGCGCAGCGTGCATCGACGCAGTACGAGTATCCGCAGGGCAGCGCGTGTTTTATTCAGTCCGTCAGCGACGGTATGGAGAGCATCATGGAGTTGGCGTACTCGGAGGCAATGCTGTTCAAGTACGGGTCGGGCACCGGGACCGACCTTTCGCCCATCCGAAGTGCGAAGGAAAAGCTTTCCGGCGGCGGCCGGCCGAGCGGCCCGATGAGCTTTCTCAAGGTGTATGACCAGGTCGCCAACGTCGTGAAGTCCGGAGGCAAAACACGCCGGGCCGCCAAAATGAACACCATCCGTGACTGGCATGGAGACATTGAGGAGTTCATTACGGCAAAGATGAAGGAGGAACGGAAGGCCTGGGCGCTCATGGAGCAGGGCTACGACGGCTCGTTTAACGGCGAGGCCTACGGCTCCGTGATGTACCAGAATGAAAACTTGTCCGTCCGAGTCTCGGACGAATTTATGCAGGCCACCCTTAATGGTGGGGACTGGAACACGCGGTCGATCACCACGGGGCAGGTATTGGAGACTAAGAACGCCTCGGAACTGCTGGATCTGGTGGCGGAAGGCACCTGGGTCTGTGGTGATCCGGGGCTTCAGTATGACGGTGCGATTCAGACATGGCATACCTGCAAGGGCACCGAGCCGATTCATTCCACGAATCCGTGCTCCGAGTACGTCTTTCTCAACAACACTGCCTGCAATTTGGCTTCGCTCAACCTGATGAAATTCAAGCGAGCAGACGGCTCGTTTGATGTCACTCGATTTAAGGCTGCGGTGCGCATCTATATCACGGCACAGGAAATTCTGGTCGATAATGCGAGCTATCCCACTAAAGTCATTGCCGAGAATTCACACATATTCCGCACGCTCGGATTGGGATATGCAAATCTAGGGTCTCTCATCATGAGCTACGGCCTTCCGTACGATTCGAATGAAGGCCGGGCTCTGGCCGGAGCCATCACGGCCATTATGACGGGTCATGCTTACGAGCAGTCCGCCGAGATCGCCGCGATCATGGAGCCGTTTTCGGGATACCGGGATTCCCGGTGTTCGGGTGTGGAGCGCCCGGAGCAGCCGGACAATGTGGAGTCGATGCTCGGGGTCATTCGGTTGCATCGGGACGCGGTGGAACAGATCCAACCCTCGCGTGAATTCCACTATTTGAAAGACGAGGCACGCAAATGCTGGGATATCGCCCTCCAGCGGGGCCTCGAATCCGGCTACCGCAATGCTCAGGTTACCGTGCTGGCGCCGACCGGCACGATTGCGTTTCTCATGGACTGCGACACCACCGGAGTGGAGCCCGATATTGCGCTCGTCAAGTATAAGTTGCTGGCAGGTGGCGGTATGTTGAAGATGGTGAATCGCACGGTTCCCGAAGCGTTGCGACGGCTCGGGTATTCCGAGAGTGAAATCCTGGGCATCGAGAAACACATCGAGATCCATGACACCATTGAGAATGTCGATGGCGGCAAGGGGGTCATCATTCCCAGTGGTCTGAAGTCGGAACATCTGGCGGTTTTCGATTGCGCCTTCAAGGCTCACAAGGGTCAACGGAGCATTCACTACAAGGCGCATCTTGGCATGATGGCTGCCGCCCAACCCTTTATCTCCGGGGCAATCTCGAAGACCGTGAACATGCCCAACGAGGCGACGGCCCAGGACATTCGGAGTGCGTATGTCGATGCTTGGAAACTCGGCCTCAAGTGCGTCGCAATTTATCGCGATGGCTCCAAGCGCAGCCAACCGTTGAATACGAAGAAAACCAGCGAAGGGGGCGGTAAGACAACTCCGGACACCGCGGCTGTATTCCTCGAGAACCGGGTCCTTGAACTCGAGGCGGAACTCGCCCGGGTTAAGGCGCAGGGTGAACAACCTCTGCGCCGACGCCTGCCCGACACACGCGCTGCGATCAATCACAAGTTCGAGATTGCAGGCCATGAGGGCTACATGACCGTCGGGCTTTTCAATGATGGGCAGCCGGGCGAGTTGTTTGTCACCATGGCAAAGGAGGGAAGCACTATCGGCGGCCTGATGGACACCATTGGAGCACTTACCAGCATGTCTCTTCAGTACGGCGTCCCGCTGGAAAGTCTTGTGCGGAAGTTTTCTCATCAGCGATTCGAGCCGAGTGGTTTCACTAAGAATCCCGACATTCGGAATGCCTCATCGGTGATCGATTATGTCTTCCGTTGGATGGCCGTGCAGTTCGTCGCGGGATACCGCGAGGCAAATTCTCCGGGCGGTGTCACAGCCGGCGTGCTCGAATCGGCTGCCCTAATCGACGAACTTAAAAAAAAATTGAACCGACCCGTGTCCGAACTGCCGCGGTCGGATGAAAACGGCACGGACTTCATCCTCAAAAGCCCCATGACATCAACGGTCGCTAACCTGCGGGAGGGCCCGAGTTCTCCTGTGAGCGGGCGGACGATGTCGTCGTCATTGCTGACGAGTACGTTTCAAAATCAGGGAGATGCCCCGAGTTGCCCTCACTGCGGGCACATCACTGTTCGGAACGGCGCCTGTTACAAATGCCTGAATTGCGGTGAAAGTCTTGGCTGTTCCTAGGGCTCGGAGAGACCATCGCCACTCAGCGAATGACCCGGCTCAGAAGGCTCCACTCCTTTTCGACCAACCTAACACTTTCCGTTCCTACAATCTTGCAAACAGGCTCGGCCCCCCTTAAACAACAGTTGCTTCTTGCAACAGAGTCCGCAGTTCGGGGTAAACTTAAAATTAAAATATCTTATTAACGTCATGGCTAACGCTTTTCATGCATCCATCGAAGGGGCTCAGCACGGTGCGAAGTCCCTGGCCCAATTCCTGAACTACGCCAAGGCGTCTGGAGCCGCTGGCGCTCAGCCGAGCAGCTACATGCTCGGGAACGGGAAAGGCGGATTCAAATCGATCAAGGAGATTCGCGAGACCTTTGATTCGCGGGGTCTGCGCCTGGATGGCGTTTCATCCCATTGTCCTTTCTGGGTGCATACGTCAATCTGGACTGGCACGAAATCGGGGAATCCGTTCATTTCGCCGGATGTCCTAAAACTGTCTCCGGAGAAGATCGAGAAATGGCATGAAGATTACCTGCTCAAGCTGATGGATTTAATTGCTGAGCTTGGGCTGAAGGTTGTTCCCATGTTTTGGGGCGTAGCTTTTGGATGGGAAGTGGCGTCGGGGTATCCCTGGGGTTTTTGGAGCGGCGCGGGATTTGACCTGATCAAGGAGGGCCAGGAAAGGTTCGTCAAAAAAACCGCGAAGTTGCGGAATCATGCGCGGAAGCTGGGGCTTTACCTCTGCCATGAGATCCACCCGGGCACGGGTGCGATGTGTGGGGACGACTTCAATATGCTGGTCAGCATCTGTGACGGCGACAAATGTCTCGGTGTGAATGCCGATCCGTCGCATTGCTGGGAAGGAGAGCCGTGGGAGACGCGTTTTGAAAAGGTGGGATCCCGGATTTATGCCGCTCACGTGAAGAATTTCGTCATTCGAAAGGGATTCCCCTTGAGGGCCATGGAGCCAAACTGGACCAAGCGTGGCATGCAGTTCACGGATCTGCCGAGCGGAGACCTCAATATGCAACGGTATGGCGAGCTGTTGCTGAACTCAGGTTATGCGCAGCGCTATTGCAAGCTTCACAACTGCCCGAGCGCTCCCTTGGTTGTCGAGGCGGAGTCGGCCCATAAGGATCTCGAGTGGACAAGCGCAAACGGAGTTCGCTACGTGCGCGACCATATGTGTTGGCCGGCGGCAGCCGGCAGTTTCGAAGACGGCATGGGCGCCTGATCATGGATGCCCTCCACGCCCCTTGGAGAATTGACTACATCCTTGGACCCAAGGATCCGACGCGTGATCAGTCGCTCTTCACCCGGCTGGGCCAGTCGAACGCCGATGAGGAAAATTACATCCTCGGACGAGGCCGAACTTGCTATGCGGTGCTCAATGCGTACCCCTACAGTGCCGGGCATCTAATGGTGGTTCCGTATCGGCAGACGGCAGATTGGAACGATCTTGATGACTCCGAGTTGCTGGAGCTAATGCAATGGGTCCGCCGCTGTCAGAATGCTCTCAAGAGGGCGTTGAAACCAGACGGGTTTAACATCGGAGTGAACTTGGGCCGGGTGGCGGGCGCCGGCATTGTCGAACATCTCCACATTCATGTCGTCCCGCGATGGACGGGCGATGTCAACTTCATGCCGGTTATTGCCGACACGTCCATCGTTCCGGAAGCCCTTCGGACGACAGCGGCGAAGATACGGGCGTGTCTTGAGATTTCTTGAATTGAGATCACCAGTGATCCGGCTTTCTTTTTCCGCCAATTCCGTATCCTTTTTGCCCCATGACGACGGAGACCTTGCATTACGAGTCCGCTCGCGCTGCTCAGCAATTGTTCAACAATGATGAGAAGAACCTGCGGTTGTTGGAGATCGAGTTGGGGGTAAAGGCCGTCACCCGCGATGGTTGGATTCGCCTTGAGGGAGCAGCCGACGGGGTGAGCCTGGCGAAGACGGTGTTCCAGTTCTTGGAGAAGAGTATGCAGGAAGGAGTCGCGCCGAGGACCCGGGAATTTGCCCATGCGGTGGACGTCGCAAAGCACGATGGTACGGAGGCTCTGGAGGCCCTTTTCAATAGCCGAATTCACACGTCTTCCAAGAAGCCGACAGTCACGCCGAAAACCGCTGGGCAGCAGCGCTACGTGGCCGCAATCCGCGAACACGATGTAACTTTTGGGATCGGTCCGGCGGGCACCGGGAAGACGTATCTTGCCATGGCGATGGCGGTGGCCGCTCTTAAGGACGGTAAAGTGAGCCGAATCATTCTGACCCGGCCCGCGGTCGAAGCCGGAGAGGCATTGGGGTTTCTGCCCGGGGACCTTCAGCAAAAGCTGGATCCCTACCTGCGGCCGCTGCATGACGCGCTCCACGACATGATGCCGGCGGATGAGATGGAGCGAAACATGGAGCGCGGTGTCATTGAGATCGCTCCGCTCGCCTACATGCGCGGCAGGACGCTGAACCAGGCGTTTATCATTCTTGATGAGGCGCAAAATACGACGACCGAACAGATGTTGATGTTTCTCACGCGACTGGGGTTCGGCTCCAAGGTGGTCGTGACGGGAGATCCGACTCAGATTGATCTTCCGCCCCAGAAACGTTCGGGGATTATCGAAGCGATCCGAGCACTCGATCAGGTGGAGGGAATTGCCCTGGTGCAATTCGAGAAGCGAGATGTTGTGCGACATCCTCTTGTCCAGCGGATTGTGGGCGCATACGAACGGCATCGAGGGACCAGCAATTCTCATTTGCAATGACGAACCCTAGAATTGATGGCCCGGCCATGGGGGCGGCAATCGTCTGGGTTTCCAACCGGCAGCGATATCGGCCGGTCAATGGTCGCACAATCCAGCGACTGGCTGAGGAAACACTCCGGAAGCTTTCAGCAACCGGTGAGATTGGAATCCACCTCGTGACATCGAAACGTATGGCATCGGTGAACGAGCAATACCTCCGGCATACAGGATCCACCGACGTCATCACGTTTGACCACGGATCGACGCCCGGGCATTTGCATGGCGAACTATTCATCTGCGTCGTAGAAGCGGTGGACCAGGCGCGAGAATTTCGAACCACCTGGCGGCAGGAACTCGTCCGATACGTGATCCACGGTCTGCTGCATCTATGCAGTTTCGATGATCTTGAGCCTGTGAAACGCCGCCGCATGAAGCGGGTGGAGAATCGCCTCGTGCGCTGGTGGGAAAGCGGCCACAGAACGCGATCGCAAGGCGTCGTCAGCCCCAGCCTGGCAAGGCGACGCCGACGAAAGTTGCCGAGCCGTGGATGAATCCGCGCATGGTGTCGTGCTTCGCACCCGGCCTCTCACGGAGACGAGTCTGGTGGTGCACTGGTTAACAGTAGCGCATGGGCGGGTGGTGACTGTGGCCAAGGGGGCGCGCAAGCCTAAATCCCCTTTCGCCGGGAAAATGGATTTTGGGGTGGAGGCGGATTTCACGTTTGTCCGGAGTCGCCGATCTCAACTCCACATCGTGCGAGAGGTGATGGTCACTGCCCGGCACGGCGGGTTGGCGGCTGACCTCGGCCAGCTACAACAGGCGGCCTATGCGGTCCATTTTGTTGAACTCATCACGGAGACCGATTTTCCCATGCCAGAGGTGTGTGAATTATTCCTGGGTTTGCTGCAGTACCTTGCACACGTGCCGCCTCAGCCGCGGACGATCTTTGCGTTTGAACTGAAGCTGCTGGCGCTTCAGGGATTGGAGCCGGATACGGACGATGACTCCGTGCCTCAGCCCGTTCGCGACTTGATGGCGCAGCTGCTGAATTCAACGTGGGCTGATTTGAAATCCTTGAAACCCTCGGCGCCGGTGGTTCGACAACTCAGGCAATTCCTCCACGAATTCATCGTTCAACACTGCCAGCGCCTTCCGAAAGGGCGTGCCGAAGCCTTGGCCGCCGGAGCACCATCGGCCCGCACGGTACACCCAGCCGACAATCTTTAATTCCGAGCCTATCGGAGCGCCCAGCCTGTGATGGACACCACGTGGCAAAGGCTGCCGGAGAGGACCATGAGATGCCATGCCGTATGGCGAAACGGCAGATGCCCACGAACGAAGAACAGAACGCCACTCGTGTAGCAGAGGCCTCCAGCCGCAAGCCAGATGAGGCCGGGGATTGGCAGCCTCTGCAGTAAGGGTACGGTGGCAATGAGAGCAAGCCACCCCATGACGAGATAGAGAACCAGGGAAGCCTTGGGCAAGCGAAACCCGATGCTTATTTTCATTGCAAGCCCCACGGCAGCCAGTCCCCAGACCAGCCCGAATAGGCTCCAGCCCCAAGGTCCCTTCAGGGTCACCAAGCAGAAGTGAGTGTAAGTGCCCGCGATAAGAAGATAGATGGCGCTGTGGTCTACAACCCGAGCCAGCCGCTTCCCCGGTCCTGGGTGAAGAACGTCGTACACCGTTGATGCCGTGTATAGTGCCATCAACGTCGTCCCGAAGAGCAAGGCCCCAACCACTGCCCGAGTGGACCCGTGGAGGGAGGCTATCGCGAGCATGCGTATCAGCGCTGCAGCTCAGAGGACCACCCCGATTGCGTGAGTCAACGCATTCGCAACTTCCTCCCGCCGGGAAGGCTCCTCCGAAGCAGATCCATGTGCGGAGATAACGAGACCATGCTAGCACGGCTGCCTCGTCGCGTCAGCCTCATTTCAAATCCAGAAGACCCGTGCCATATCAGTAACCGCAGACGGCTCAATTTCGAAGTCCTCTTCGTCGATCCCGCAGGTTTCGGGGTTGCGGTCGGTGAGATGAGCGATCCGGCCTCCTCCATCAATCCCATGGATCACCCACGAATCGAGCGATTGCCATCGCCAACTGAGGTTGCGCCCGCTCGTTCTCGACACTTCACTCCTCCTCCAGTAGGTTCCCCTCATGAAAAGGGACGTTGTGCCGGTACAGATTCGGGGAATCCTTCCCGCGAATAGCGGGGTGGCCCTCTTTGTTGGGAATGACGAAAAGGTCTTCGTTATCAATGTCGAGCATAGCATGGGCAACGTGATCGGCATGGCCATGCGCGGAACGGCTACGGACCGGCCGCTGACCCACCATCTCATCGGAAATATACTCCAAGGATTTGGTGTCACTGTGGAACGGGTGGTCATCACCGACTTGAAAGACTCCACCTATTTTGCCCGGCTGATCCTCAAACAAGAGAATGAGCTCGGGAAGAAACTCGTGGAACTCGATGCGCGGCCCAGCGATTGTCTGGCTTTGGCGGCAGCCAGCAAGCGGCCGATCTTCGTGAGTCAGCGGCTGTTTAATGAAGTCGAGGATATGAGTGAAGTGCTGTCGCGGATCAACAGCCAGGCTGAAGAAGGCGATACTCCGCCCGAATCCGACAAGTAGACAAACGGCGACGCGCGATTCCAACTAACTAACTAACTAACTGACTGACTGGCTGACTCACTCCACGATCAGTCCTTTCCTTCACACCCAAACCGACCTGCATGGCCTCTCCTGCCGTCCCTCCAGCTGGAGCACCGCTGTTGCTGGTGTGTGGTGATGATGATTTTTCCGTCAAGCAACGATCCCGTCATGTGTTTGATCGATGGTGCAAGGATTTGGGCGGGATGGACCATGAAATCGTCGACGCCGCCGTACAGAATACGGGCGAAGCTCTGGCCGCGCTGGGACGGCTTCGAGAAGCGTTGGACACACTTCCGTTCTTCGGCAGCAGCAAGGTGATTTGGTTTCAAAACTGTACCTTCCTCGGAGACGACCGCACAGCGAAGTCGAACGCTGTAATTGAGTCGCTTCTCGCCATCTCTGAGCACCTCAAGACGTTCCGCTGGGAGGGTGTCCGCTTGCTTATCAGCGCTGGAAAACCCGATGAGCGACGAATCTTTTTCAAATGTCTCAAGAAATTGGGGACGATCGAATCCTTCGCAGCATTGACCGCGGATGACAAGGATTGGGCCGGAGCGGCAGAGACCCATGTTCTCAAAATTCTGCGCGCAGCGGGGAAGGAGATCTCCGACGAGGCCCTGGCAGAACTGGTGACACGAACAGGGCCGAACCTGCGGGGATTGGCGAGCGAAAGTGAAAAACTCGCATTGTACACGGGCGATCGGAAGGCGATTATGACCGAGGATGTTCGAACCATCGTTACCCGACAGAAACACGCGAAGGCTTTTGCGCTGGCTGAATCGTTGGGTGAACGCAATCTGCCGAATTTGCTCCGCACTCTGGACGAGGAATTGTGGGAGATGCGAGTCGATAAGAAGAGGAGCGAAATCGGGCTGCTGTATGGACTCATCAGCAAGGTGCGAGTGCTTTTGTTTTTGAAAGAACTGCGAAACATGGACGCTTTGAAGCCGGCCCGTGACTATCAGGCGTTCAAGATCCAATTGGATCGGCTGCCAACAGCAGATCTCCCCGCGGACAAGAAATTCAATCCATTGGCGTCCCATCCCTTTGTGCTTTTCCAGGCATTTCAACAGACGGAAAACTATACATCCGATGAATTGATTTCCGCCATGGATGCCCTGCTGCAATGCAACCGTAAGCTGGTTTCGAGTGACCTGGATGAAGCGCTGGTCCTGCAGCAGACGTTGACCGCTATTGTGGGTCTGAAACCCCGAAAATCAAAGGTTTCGAGCGCTTCATCCCGCTGACACCCTTCCTGCAACGGCCGCACAATCGCAAACCTCAAACGCGTGTGACCTCTTTGATGTCGTATCCCGCCGTCGCCGCGGATCGGTCTCGTTGGATTTTGGCACAGCGACCGGATCTCACCCAGGAGCGGCAACGCCTCCCTGTGGACCGGCCGTCGGGTTGGATTCTTGAGGAAGAACCCGATGGCAACGGTGTGGCGCGCAAGGGGGTGACCGTTTTCCTGACCAATTCGGAATGTCCCTGGCGTTGCCTCATGTGTGATCTATGGAAACACACAACGCTCGCTCCCGTTCCGCCCGGTGCGATTCCTGCACAGATCGACTGGGCACTGCGCGATGCCGATAGGGGATCCGTGGATTACCTGAAATTGTACAATGCAGGGAGCTTCTTTGATCCGCGTGCGATTCCCCCGTCCGATTTGCCGGCCATCGCGGACCGGGCCCGGCGATTTCAAAAACTCGTGGTGGAATGCCATCCCCGGCTCGTCGGAGATCGGTGTGTTGAATTCCGCGATCAGCTCGCCGGCACGACTTGCCTGGAGGTGGCGATGGGGCTTGAGACGGCGCATCCTGGGGTGCTGGAACGACTCAACAAGAGGATTACCACCGATGATTTTGCCCGGGCGGTTGAGTTTCTCAAGCGGGCTCAGATTGCAGTTCGAACCTTTATTCTTGTTAAACCACCCTTTCTCGACGAATCCGAATCTCTCGAGTGGGCGAAACGTTCGATCGATTTTGCCTTCGACTGCGGCGTCGATGTCGTTTCGCTAATTCCCACCCGCTCTGGGAATGGAGCCATGGAAGAACTGGAACTGCGGCAAGTCTTTTCGCCTCCCCGCATCGAAACCCTACACGCCGTTCTGCTTTATGGATTGCGGCAGGGCAGGGGACGTGTCTTCGTCGACTTGTGGGATCTGGATCGGTTATGTTCGGACGCTGGTGTCGCGGCGAACTGGAAGATCCAATTCCACTCGATCAATCTTCGGCAAACGATTAATCCCAAATTCATCTTGGCAAATCCCTCGTCTCCATGGTCCAAAGATGGAGAACTTCCAGCGCAATCATCAAATGAAAAAATATAACGTCGGTATCATCGGGTACGGATGGGTTGCCACCGCGCATATCCCTGCAATCAACGCCACCGCGCAGGGTCAGGTCACGGCCGTTTGCTCCAACCGGGCGTTGGACCCTGCCGACCTCGGTCGCAAACATGGCGGAACAATCAAGGCATACAGCGACTACGATGCGATGTTGGCAGACCGATCGATCGACACGATCTCCGTCTGCAGCTACCCGTGGATGCACGCGGAGCACGTCATCAAAGCGGCACGCGCCGGAAAGCAGATCATCATCGAGAAGCCCCTGGCGTTGTCCTGGAAGGAGTGTGTGGCCATGCGCGACGCAGTGAAAAAGGCGAAGGTCCGCACCTGTGTCTGCTTTGAAGTCCGGTATTCCACTCAATTCCTCTCCACCCGCGCTTTGCTCGAATCCGGATTGCTAGGTGAAATTCACTACGGTGAGGTCGATTATTTCCATGGAATTGGACCGTGGTACGGACAATACCGATGGAACATCAAGAAGGACGGCGGCGGATCGAGTCTACTCAGTGCGGGTTGCCATGCATTGGATGCCCTGCTGTTGTGCATGGGGGGTGATGTTGCCGAGGTCCAGAGCCTGGCCACCGGCTCCCGGAGCAAACATTTCCAGCCCTACGAATATAAGACCACCCAAGTGAACCTGTTGCGCTTCAAGGATGGCCGTGTGGGTAAATGCGCTTCGGTGATCGATTGCCTTCAACCCTACTATTTTCACACACATCTGGTGGGCAGCGAGGGGTCGCTTCTCGACAACAAGTGGCACTCCCAAAAGCTCGGAGGCTTGAACAAAAACCAGTGGTCGGAATTGTCCTTCAGCCCTGTGGATTCGGGAGATGTTAAAGATCATCCCTATCAGACGCAATTTCAGGCTTTTTTTGATGCCTTGGATCGCAACGAGGAAATGCCGCTGACGAGCCTTGCGGATGCACTTCGTTCGCATGCCGTGATCTTTGCAGCCGACGAATCGGCGAAGAGCGGCAAGCCCGTGAAGATTTGATGACTCCGCAATTCTCGAAATGCAGTGATTGCCCCGCAAGGCGCCCATCGGTAGGGTGCCCCGCTCATGATTGATAACACGGGTTTGCGAGTGGACGGACGGCGGCCGGAGGAGCTTCGGGCAATACGCTTCCAAAATCACATTGCCCCCTACGCGGCGGGATCCACCTTGATTGAATGGGGTAACACCCGGGTGATCTGCGGGGTGACGATTGAAGAAAGTGTTCCGAAATGGATGCAGTCTCAAAAAGTGAGCGGAGGCTGGATCACGGCAGAATATTCCATGCTGCCGTATTCGACCCTGGACCGGAAGCAGCGCGACATCGCACGCATGAAACTCGACGGGCGCTCCCAGGAGATCCAACGGTTAATCGGGCGCTCCCTGCGGACCGTGTTGGATCTGGAAAAATTGGGGCCCCGCACAGTGTGGGTGGACTGCGATGTCTTGCAGGCCGACGGCGGCACACGGACCGCGGCCATCACCGGAGCCGCTGTCGCCCTGTCGCTGGCGATTCAAAAGCTCATGAAAGCGAACAAACTCAAGACGAATCCCATGGTCGGCCGGGTCGCGGCAGTCAGCATGGGTATTGTCAAGGGCCGCGCTGTACTGGACTTGAACTATGTCGAGGACAAAGACGCCGCAGTGGATATGAATCTCGTGATGAATGGTTCCGGTGAGTTCGTCGAACTGCAGAGCGCGGGTGAGGAAACCACCTTCACCGAGGAACAATTGGCGGCGTTGATTTCGCTTGGCAAAACCGGCGTGCGACAGTTGCTCGATCTGCAAGAAGCAGCCATGGCGGTGGGTTGATTGGAGGCTGATTGGAGGCTGATGTTTTGAAGACGTCCTTGTACTTAATCCGCCATGCAGAGGTGGAAGAAAACTATCACCGGGTGTTTGGAGGCCGGCTCGATATTGGATTATCCGACCGGGGTGAGCTTCAGGCCACACGACTCGCCGAATGGCTTTCCCGCGTTCAATTTGACGCCACCTATGCCAGTCCGCTGAAGCGAGTGCAGCGGACCTTCGCTCCGGCGGTGACTGCGGGGTTGCCGTCGCCGGTGTTGCTTCCGGATCTTCGGGAGGTGGACTTTGGAGACTGGACCGGCCTCGGTTGGGAGGAGGTGAACCACCGGTTTGGGGTGAGCGCCTACGATTGGCTACGCGTGCTCGAGAGGGGAGGATTTCCGAACGGAGAATGCGGCGTCCGATTGCGTCTCCGGATCGAAGAGTGTCTTCAGCAAATTCTGCGAGACCAGGCGGGTCGCACGGTCGCTGTCTTTGCGCATGGCGGTGTTATACGCATGCTCATAACGCTTCTGCTGGAACTGCCTCTCAATGCCACGGAACGTTTCGATGTCGATTATGCCGGCGTCACGTGGTTGGAAGTCGGCGGCATTAAGGGCGGACGTGCGCGGACCGAAATTCGATTGATGAACTACACCCCGTGGCGAGATGGGTGATGAATCGGACCGGCGGATGAATCTGCCGGCGGCACAACTCGGCAGTTTCTGAAATGAGCTCGCGACAAAGTCTCAATGATTCGATGCCAACTTCCAAAAAACCCCTCGTTCAGATTTCCGTTACCACCAGCCCCGAGGCGGACGATGCGGTGTCCGATATGCTGGAGCGTGTGACAGGGCAAACGCCGTCCATTTGGTCGAAGGACGAAGATTGGATCTCGGTGGTGACCGTTTACATCCACACTTCCACTGCATCGGCCAGGTTATGGAAAACCGGCATTCGCGAAGGATTGAAACGGATTGCGGCGTGCGGTCTGGACGTGGATCCCGCCACCATTCATGTCCGCACCGTCCGGATGCAGGATTGGGCGGAATCCTGGAAGCGGCATTTTCGACCGCTAGATATTGATGGAGTTCTCCTGGTGCAACCGACGTGGAGCCGCCGCAAGCCCCGGCGAGATCAGAAAGTCGTGCGGCTCGATCCCGGTCTGAGTTTTGGGACAGGCCAGCACGCGACAACACGGTTTTGTCTGGAACAGGTCGTGCGATTACGGCCGAGGGTAGGCGCCAGTACATCGCTGATCGACATGGGAACCGGCAGCGGAATCCTGGCCATTGCTGCAGCACGGCTCGGGTATAGCCCCGTGGTGGCATTCGACTTCGATCCGGATTGTGTTCGAATTGCCCGCGAAAACGCAGCACTAAACGAAGCCCAGGCGCAGGTGCGCCTGACGCGGGCCGACGTCACCCTCTTACCCTCCGGGCGGGTGAAGCAATATGATGTGGTGGTTGCGAACCTGATGTATGATGTGCTGATCGCGGAGCGAGACCGAATCCTTGCCCGCTTAAAACCTGCGGGAGTATTGGTATTGGCGGGCATCTTGGAAAGTCAGTTTGAGAAGGTCGCACGGTCGTACCGCGCGGGAGGATGCCGGCTGCTGAAAGTAACGACGGATCGAGAATGGCGAAGTGGCTCATTTCGGTTTCGTGCGTGAGCTCGAGGACGGAGTCAATCGAGCCAGGGTAATCTCACCTCGCCTTCGTCCGGTAGTGCCGTCCGCGCCCCGAGGTTACGACTTGATGTCGCGCATCTGAAAGGCCGCCGCGCCGATGGCGAAGAAGGTGAGGTTGAAGCCCAGGAGCAGGCTGAGCGATTCAGCCATCCGGGTCCCGGGTGGCGACTGGAGGAACATCCACTGCCAGAGGTTCAGGTGGTGCGTTAAAAACCACGCCTTGTAGTCGGCGAACCACGGAATGTTCATGAGGATCGCATTCACGAACATGACGGACAACGCGACGATAGTGGCTGCGGCCGGCTTCATGTTGAAACATGAAAAAAGAAACGCGAGCCCCATGATCGTGATGGCCTTCGTCGCGAGCAGAGCGTGCGCCGTCGCGTAGCGCCAGGCGCCCTCTGCCGGACCGAATACGGCAAAGCCGCCGGTCGGACCACTCTCCAACTGGATTGCAAAAAGTCCTCCCTGCGGAAACCACACCGAGGCGAAAAGCCATCCGAACAGACCTAGCATCAACGAAAGCGAAATTCCGAACAGCGCGCCAGCAAACCACTTCAGCGCAAGCAGGCGCAGGCGCGAGATCGGGCGCGCAAGGATCATCCGGAGCGTGCCGTCCTCAGCCTCCTTCGCGACGAGGTCGCCGCCGACCAGCGCGACGTAGAGGGGGAGCAGCAAAAACGCGACAGGGATCGCCACCTGCGTGGCGATGGTCGTGGCGGTCAGAAACGCCTCGGCCGGATAGCCGCCGCCTTCGAGCGCGCGGCGAATCGCGCCGGTCGCCTTCGTAAAGCGGAACATCAGGATCACGGCGTTCTGCGCGAGCAGGAACGCGCCGAAGCCAATGTAGGTCCGCTTCTTGCCGAAGAGCTTCCAGAGTTCGTGCTTGAGTTGAAGGAGAAACACGGGGTAGGGGAGTCAGTACGTGGCGGGGGTCGGATCCGCCTGTGCGGCATTCTTGACGAGGGACAGATAAAAATTTTCCAGCGTTTCCTCTTCGCGATGGATCGCGTGGACGGGGAAGCCGAGTTCCACCATTCGTTTCACGACCGCGCTCGTGGAGATGCCATCGGCGAGTGTGATGAACTCGTCGCCTTCGTGTCCGGTAACGAGCTCGTCTCGGTGCAGAGCGGCGCTGACCGTGGAGAAGTCATCCGTCAGGAGCCGGACACGATTACGTGTTCGGGTTGCGTCGGCGAGCGAGCCATCGAACACTTTACGGGCCTGATGCAGCACGGCGATACGACTGCAAAGCTGCTGGACCTCGCTAAGAAGGTGCGACGAGAGGAGAATCGTGAGTCCGAGTTCGGCGTGGAGCCTGCGGATCGTTTGGCGCATCTCGTGGATGCCTTCGGGATCGAGTCCGTTGGTTGGCTCGTCGAGGATCAGCAGTTCGGGCGCAGGAAGCAGTGCCTGCGCGAGTGCGAGTCGGGCCCTCATACCGTGAGAATAGGTGCGGACCGGCGACTTTTCGCGGCCGCCCAAGCCCACCCACGCCACGACCTCGCGGATACGCTCTGGAGCGGCCGCCGCAGTGTAACCGGCAAGAATCTCCAGGTTCCTCCAGCCGCTCAGGTAATCGTAGAAGACCGGCGTTTCGAAGATCGCCCCAACCCGCGCGAGCGCGAGCGACCGGTTCGAGAACACGTCGTGGCCACACACACGAACCTCCCCAGCGGTGGGCCAGACTTGACCGAGCAGCATTCCAATCGTGGTGCTCTTACCCGCGCCATTGTGCCCGAGCAGCCCAAACACGACCCCTCGCGGGACATGCAGGTCAAAGCCGTCCACAGCGACGCGCTGACCGAAGACCTTGCGAAGTGCCCGGAGTCGGATCATGGAGTGAGGAGTTCCGTTTCCACCGTGAAAAAAGTCTTAACCGCGCCATCGGCGTAAAGGTGGTTCTTACCTTTGCCCGGGCCGCGCGCGCCGTGGAATTCGGCCTTGTCGCTAAACAGGGCAATGCCGTTCTCCTTCAGTTGCAGGCCCATCACGCGAGCGGCGTCGGCTCGCTGGCCGTTGAGAAGAAAGTTCCAGAAGTAGCTCGATCCGGTGTCTTCGAAAAGCCGCTGCCGATCCGAGGGACAACGCAGCACGCTGGGACTGCCCAACTGGGGTCCGATGACCCGATCGACGGAGTTGCTGATGATCCCGTTGCCGCTCTTGCCGCGATTCAACATCACTGGAAAGCGGTTGCCGTTGTCATCCAGATACAGCCGCAGCGCCAGGCCCACCTGCTTGAGATTCGACAAGCACGCCGTCGCCCGCGCGCGTTCGGTTGCTTTGCCGGTCGCGGGCAGCAGTAGCCCGGCGATCAATGCGATGATCGCGAAGACTACGAGGAGTTCGATCAGGGTGAAGGCGCTTCGCAAGGAGCGATGATGCGGCGGATTCATTCGCCGCGCTGGGGCCGTCTGCTGCGGAAAAGCCTGCCAGATTCCATGCTGCGCTGCATCTCCTCGAGCACGGGCTGGAGCTCGGCTTTTGTCTCCGCTGAACCCTGGTCGAGGAACGTCTTCACGCCGAGCTTCACCATCTTGTCGCGCAGTTCCGTACTGATTTCAGGCGCCTGAATTGTGCCGGTGTTCCCCGACGGGTCTGTGTCGCCCTGCGGCTGTGTCTCTCGCAGGCGGCGGAGCGAGTCCTCGATGGCCTTGCGGCGTTTGTCCTCCGGCATTTTCTCGAAGGCGAGGAGCATCTGGTTGAATCCGGCGGGCACCGTGAGTTCCAGAAATTCGCCTTTCTCCGCTTCGTCCATCCGGCGGAACCATGCGGCGAATTCCCGGTCCAGGCGCGCGGCGCGGCGGTCCTCGGGCGATAGCGCGTTGAGCATTGTCGCCAGCGTTCGCAGCGCCTGACGGCGTGCTTCCGGCGACAGCTTGGCGAAATCTACGCCGCGCAGATAGGCGCGGACTTTCTCAGGAGTGACCTTAAAATGTCGCGCTACCGTAAAACCGCCGAGCGCGATCACCCACGCGATCACCAGGGCGGCCAGGGCGATGATCAGCGGGCGGCGGCGGGGCGACATTGCCGGGGAAGTTAGCGAGGAATCGGCAGTCTGCCAACTGTCGAGGCTTGGGTGATCAGAAACCCCTCCTTCAAAAGTCTGTCACCGAGAGGACGCCAGAGTGTTTTGACCTTTCGGACTCTCTGGCTTTTATGGCTTGCGCCAGATTGAAGAATCGATGATGCCTTTCTTTCGGATCATGTCTCATCGACTCCTTGTTTTTTCGCACGCCGCCGTCCTGGGTGTGAACCGGGCTCTTTTCTGGAAGATTTCTGAGGTTTCCAACACCCAGGTGCGCTTGATCGTTCCGCAGTCTTGGAAAGGCGATTTGATCGCGGATCTTCAGTTTCATAGTGAGCCGGAGGATCGCCGGATCGAGGTTGTCCCCCTGCCGGTTGCTTTTTCGGGAAAGGGTTCTTTCTTTTTTTACTCCCAGAGTTTGAAAAAACATATCTCCGACTTTCGACCGGACCATGTCTTCGTTTACGAAGAGCCGTGGAGCTTTTCTGTGTTGCAAGCGTTCTGGGCTGCGCGTGGGTATTCGCGTTCATTTTTCACAAACCAAAACTTGAAGAAAAAGCTCCCGCTCCCCTTCGAATTATTACAGCGCTGGATTTTTTCCAATGCGGATCACGGGTACACCGTTTCTGATGAAACAGCAGACGTTCTGCGGTGGAAGGGCGATCAGGGTGAGATCCGGCTTCTTCCCTTCTCATATGATCCAACGCTCTTTTACCCGCGTTCCGACGCGGAACGGACACAGCGTCGCGAGTCACTCGGATTGGGCCGAGATGATTTCATCATTTCCTATTTCGGGCGGATGCAGCCCGAGAAAGGGATTGATGATTTGGTCGAAGCGATCTTTAAGGCGGAAGGCGAGCCTGATCTTAAACGAGCACGCTTTCTAATCGTGGGTAACGGGAGACTGCTTGAAAGTACCCGGCAGAAACTGAGCCCCCTCATCCCTCATCGAGTTACTGTTTTACCAGCTGTTCCTCATCATCAAGTCCCCGAAGTTCTCTCGGCCGTTGACATCCTTTCACTCCCTTCACGAACGACAAAAACCTGGAAGGAACAATTCGGCCGAATTCTTATCGAAGCGATGGCTTGCGGCGCCGCCACGGTAGGATCTGACTCAGGAGAGATCCCTCATCTCATTCGAAAAACCAAAGGGGGTTTGGTATTTCATGAAGGCGATCCGAACGACCTTCTAAAACAGTGGGTGACACTTGCAAGGGATCCGGCGCTGCTGCTTGAAAAAAAGACGCTCGGTCAGCGTTATGTTTCCAGCAATTTCACCCACGATGCGGTTGCAAGGAGTTTTATCGGGAAACTCGGTTTTCAGCTCAAGTAACTCGAGTATTCACTTCAAATGGCCACAGCCACCCAGGATGACGGAGTTCATGGTTTTCACGATCGTATCTCTTCTGAAATCATTCGAGCCAGCCCGTCTTCAAGTGAGATCTTGGGCCGCCAGCCAAGTGCAAATAAAGGCTTAAAATCGACGGAGCTGTTCATCACCTCGTTCGCCCGGTAGGGCAATGCGCCCCATTTCAGAACCGTCAATGATCCCGGAACCATGGTTGTGATCATTTCAACAATCTCTCGAATTGAAATTGTTTTGCCAGAGCCGACTTCAAAAGAAAAGTATCCCGGTTCACGTTGAACGCTTGAATTCAAGATCCTGTCGAAGGCGTCGACAACGTCATCGATATATATAAAGTCACGCTTCTGTAATCCTTCAGTCAGCTGTATGCTTGTTTCCTTATTCAGAAGATGATCAACAATCATGCTTAAGAACTTTGTTTTATCGTCGAGAGGCCCAAAAAAATACTCCAAGACCTGATGCCACCCAGCGTCGCATAAGGTGACTCCCAAGAAAGCCCGTGCCACCGGTAATTAAGATCTTTTGGTGTGAACTATCAGCGATCATTCAATACATCCTCGAGCATGGCACTGGAAATTAGCAAGAGCAGTCTGCCGCACGTTGCGTCGGATCGATTATCTAATGTCTGCGCCTTCGCGTGAAACGGATGCCTTGGAACAAATCTCTCGTGCTTTCTGAGAAAATAAAGCCTGGCAACCCTCGAATCCAACCTCAGTTCCGCAACCACTCCACGACCGCAACTCGATCGTCTTTTTCGCTCACTTCCTTTAGCTTGCCGGTCCCCAATGCCAGCAGCCCCGTGACATCGCCATACTTCGCAGCGCCGGGAAGGAAATCCGGTGAACGGAGGTCGAGCACTTGGCCGAATCGGAAGCGGCCGATATGGATGGCTGCGCGATCGATTGTGGTTCCAGCCTGTGCGCGGACCGCCGCCGCAATCGGTCCGGTGCCGTCGAGCGCGACCAGGCTGATTTGCTTCGAGGGGCGGTCATTCCCGCGGATGTACTTGATCGCGGTCAGCACGTCATGGACTCGATGGGCGAACAGCGCGGGATTGTAGCCCAAGGTGTAGGCGGCCGCTTCGCGCGGGTTCGCGACACGGGGGGTCTGCGTGAGCGGCTTCCCGTCGGCGAGGAATTCGCCCTGATACAGCAAGTCGAGACCGACAACGGTGGCGCCCGAGTCCACGAGCTTCTGGATTTCCGGTTGGAGCGAACCGTCCTCCGCGAACAGGCCTGCTTTGCCTGTGGATGCAAGCCAGAGGACGGTGTGTCCATTCCATTGCTTCGGGTAGCAGAACACGGCGGGCAGCTCCTCGTGGTAGGTCGTGTTCCGCAGCAGCCCAGTCATTTGAATCCAGCTGCCTTGGTCCCGCTTGGCCGTCATTTCCCAGGATGCTTCTCCGGCATCGTCGAGCCCGCCGTCGAGGACAATATCCCAGGCCGCACGGAGCAGTTCGCGATGGCGCTCCGGCGATTTCGTAGCGAGTTCGGCGAGCTGTTTCTCCGCATCCTCGTGCCAAAACTGCAACAGGCGGCGTTCGAAGTCGGGGTCGGCTGCCCGAGGCGCGGGATGCTGAGCGTCCCAAACGGTCAACTGCGCCCCCGTAAGCCGGGGATAATCGCGTTCGATGACCGGCTCTGGCTGGCCGAGTTTGAAGTGCCGGTTCAGCCATCCGTAAAAGGCGGAACGAGAGACGGCGTTGTAGTTGTGCGGGAAATGTTCCCCTCGCTTCAACATCACATTGTCCGGCGCGTCCAGGAAGGCGTAGAGCTTCTTCAGTTCGGGAAATCCCTTCGTGGACATCTCCTTGGTCCAGTCGTTGGCACACGTCATACCCAGCGGCTTGGGCGCGAAGAGGCCGGCAAACTCGATGTTGCCGGTGCCAACGCGGAGCAGGCTGGCGTTCTCGCACGTGCACCCGCCTTGCATCGAGGTGCTCACCATCACGGCGGGAAACGACAGCTTCACGCGAGGATCAATGGCTGAGACAATCATCGTCTGTGTGCCGCCGCCGCTCGCACCCGTCACAGCGATACGTTCGGGATCTACCTCGGGAAGGCTCAGCACGAAGTCGAGTGAGCGGATGGAGTTCCACGTCTGCAATCCCATTGTGCTTTGGAGGTGCGCCTCGGCCTGTGGGCTGAAAAGGCCCCAGTTCACAGTCGTGTTCATCTCGGGCCGCTGTTTCGCAAAGCCGTGGTTGAGAGCGCTCGATATTTGCTTCGAGTCGGAGTCGCCCAGCATGTCCCACTGCCAGACCACGCAGCCCATGCGCGCGAGCTGCACGCACATCGACTGGAATCGGCTCTTGCCACCATTCTCAAATCGCTCCTCCCCGTTGGCGATCTCCCGTCGTACCTCGTCGTCTCCACTCTCGGAAAGTCGGGCATCCTTCCAGTGGCCGTGGGCGAAGAGCACCGCCGGGACTCGGCCGGTGACGTTCTTGGGACGGTACAGGTTGCCGGTGACGTAGAAACCCGGTGCGCTCTCGAAGAAAACCTTTTCCACCGTGTAGTTATCGCGATCAATGCGACCGTGGAGGACCGCGTTGAGCGAGGTCTTCGTCGGCATGGGCCACAAGCCTTGTGAAACGAGAATCTGACGGCGGACGCGCTCGGACCGCTTCCCCCAGGCCTCCTTCGACGTCGGAGGGCTGAACGGGAAATAGCCGTCCAGATCCTTTACCGGTTGGAGCCGGAAATCGTTTGGAATCTGGCCTGCAGGCAGTGCGTGCGGCGTTTCGGCGAACACCGGCGCAGTCAGAGCCAGAGCCAGAGTAAGAGCGGGCAACGGGGAGCGGACCAGGGAATGCATGGACGGATCCTAGCAAATCGGACGACACTGACAATCACTCTGTTAGCATTGGATTTAATATAATTTCCCCGGATTGAATCGGCTGACGTGGCTGAAAAGACATTCTGTATCAGAGGAATCCAAATTTGTTCACCTGGGGAGAGCTCAGGTCGCGGGGCCGATCGACAAGTCCCCTATATTTCGCCTCCGTATCGTGGGAAGTGGATTCTAGAAATGGGAGGGGCTGCTGCGCAGCGGCGCAGTCAATTCCGATAGTCGCACTTGCTGACGTCCCTGGTCATTGAAGTTGGTGGGGTCAAGCCAATGTACGAACGCTCGCTCGAGCGCGGGCCACTCGTGGTCGAGGACCGAATACCAAGCGGTGTCGCGGCTGCGTCCTTTGTACACGGTCGCCTGACGAAATACGCCTTCAAAGGACATCCCCAGGCGTTGCGCGGCGGAGCGGGATTTTGCGTTCAGGGCATCGCACTTCCACTCGTACCGTCGGTATCCGAGCGCGAAAGCCGTCCGCATCATCAGGAACATCGACTCGGTTGCCGCAGGCGTTCGCTGGAGGCGAAGAGAGAAATTTAGATGGCCCACTTCGATTGAACCGCCCTCTGGCACAATTCGCAGGTAGGCAGCCAATCCGAGCGCGTCGCCGGTGTTCGGGTCGACGATGGCGAAAAACAGGGGATCGCTGCTGCGCGCGCAATCCGTCAGCCACTCACCGTAGATCTCTGGTGATTTGAACGGGCCGTACGGAAGGTATGTCCACATTGAACCCTCTCGATCCAGCGAATTCTCACGGTGCAAACTCGCTGCATGAGTTGCGGGCTCCAATGGTTCCATCCGACAGGTGCGTCCACCCATGGGTTGCCTCGCGGGCCGCGGCGGCGGATTCCAACCGGGGAGAGAAGGCCCCACGGGCTGGCCGAGTTGATTTTGTACAGGCGTCAGCATTTTGCAAAATGGGGTTCGATTAATTCACCGAAGCGATCGCAACACGCGAAAACACCCGACGTGACAATCACCGCTATTTGTCGGATTTCGGAGGGCGCTTCCATTCCACGCGCGGTGGTTCCGCAAGACCGAGTACCCGGTAACTTGTGCGAAAGTGCATCTTGGCAACTTTTGGCAACGCATTGGCTCCATGACGCGCCACGTAGTCGCGCGCCGCTTTTTCAACGGCGGCGGACGCCCCTTTGGGCAATTCGATCCCGGACTCTTTCCCAAGGCGGTCGAGCCGGGTCACGAACTCGTGGCGCGCCAAGATCGAGGCGGCGGCCACCGCAATGTCCTCCTCGGCACGGTGACGTTGAACGAGCTCGAGTTCACGGCCCAGCGAAAGCAGTGCCTTAGCTACCGTTTCCTTGCTGGAGGCAAATTGATCGCTGATCGCCCGGACGGGCAGGGGATCCATGCGATGCCTCTGCAGCATGAGGTTTTCGATGACGCGCGCGTGGCCCCAAGCGAGGACGGCATTGACGCTTCGCATCTTGGCATGAAGCCGGTTATAGGCTTCATTTCCGATCGGTACTACTGTGTGCACGCACCCGGGAGTTTCCTGGATCCGTTCGGCGAGCTCTCCGATCCGACGATCATTGCCAATGCTT
>SIBK01000034.1 GCA_009695205.1 Pedosphaera sp.
TCGTTTCTCGGGGAAGGGTAAGGGTAAAATAGAATTCAGGATTCTCCGCTTCGAGATTGAACACGAGTGACTACCGCTGAGAAGTCGTCGGTCGCAAGTCCACCAATTTGCGCAAGTATTTCGGCTGGCCATGAACCACAAGTCAAAAATAATCGCGGAGCGTCAAAAACCGATGTCCTATCAATCGATTGCCTGCCAAAGGCACGAAGAGTGGATCTTGGTCCTCCGTGTTGCTGGCGAACGGTCGGCTCTATATTCCGAATCAGAGCGGCGACGTGATCGTCCTCAAGGCCGCGCCAAAATTCGAGTTGGTGAGAGTGAATTCCATTGGCACCGAGCCCACCAACGCGTCGCTTGCCGCATTGGATGGTGAACTGTTCCTGCGCACCGACAAAGCCCTCTGGTGCCTCGGCTCGAAGCCCACGCTGTGAAGAGGGCCGTGTGCAGAACGCACCGGGCCATTCCCGAAGTTGTTGGTAAACGCGCGCTCTTAAGGCGCGGGGCGTCGCTGGCAAGTAGCCCCAGAACTCGAACTCGGGTTAGAGTTTCCCCGGGGATCAAGCGAGGATACTTCGGACCACTTCGCCATGCACGTCCGTAAGACGGAAGTCACGTCCCTGGAAATGGTAGGTGAGCTTCGTGTGTTCGATTCCGAACAGGTGCAGAATCGTCGCGTGCAGGTCGTGGACATGGACCTTATTTTCGATGGCGTAGAAGCCAAATTCGTCTGTTTTTCCGTGGACGATGCCTGGTTTGATCCCGCCGCCAGCCATCCAGATCGTGTACCCGTGCGGATGATGGTCGCGTCCGATCTGATCGGGTTTGAGTGAACCTTGCATCATCGGGGTGCGGCCAAATTCGCCGCCCCAGAGCACCAGTGTTTCATCGAGCAGCCCGCGTTGCTTCAAGTCCTTGATGAGCGCGACAGCCGGTTGGTCGGTTTCGGCACAGCGCTTTTTGAGATCGAAGACAAGATTGCCGTCGGGGCCACCGTGATGATCCCAGCCGCGGTGGTAGAGCTGCACGAAGCGGACGCCGCGCTCGACCAATCTCCGCGCGAGCAGGCAATTATTGGCGAAGGAGGCGCGGCCCGGGGTGGTGCCGTACGACTCATGAATCTTCGTTGGCTCCTTCGAAATGTCCATCACCTCGGGCACACTGGTTTGCATGCGGTAGGCCATCTCGTAAGAGGCAATGCGCGTCTGGATCTCAGGATCCTTCATAATGTCATAGCGTTCCTGATTGAGATCCTTGAGCACATCAAGGGATTGGCGACGACGCTGGCTGCCCATGCCAGGTGGGTTGCCGACAAAAAGCACAGGATCCCCTTGCGAGCGAAGCGTGACACCCTGATGCACCGTCGGCAGGAATCCGCTGCCCCACGACGCGTTGGTGAGCGGTTGCCCCACGCCTGTCATCAACACGACGAATGTGGGAAGGTCCTTGTTTTCGCTGCCGAGGCCATAGCTGAACCACGAGCCTATGGCTGGTCGGCCAGCGAGTTGAGCGCCCGTGTTCATAAAAAGCGTGGCCGGGTCATGATTAAACGCCTCGGAATAGAAACCCTGCACGAAGCAGACGTCGTCCACGATGGTTCGAAGTTGCGGAAGGAGTTCGCTTAACCATATCCCGGATTTGCCGTATTGAGCAAACTTGTAGGGCGTGGCGAGAAGCTTGGCGTTCTTCCCGATCTGGGCGAGGCGGATATTCTTCACCAGTTCCTCGGGCACCTGCTGGCCGTCGCGTTTGGTTAACTCCGGCTTTGGATCGAAAAGGTCCAAATGCGACGGCCCACCGGACTGGAAGAGGTATATGATCTTCTTCGCCTTCGGTGCGAAATGTGGCTTGCCGAGGATGGGTACGGTGCTGTCGGCGGCGAAAAGCTTCTCGTTGACAAGGGAACTCAACGCGAGCGCGCCCATCCCGGTGCCGCAGCGCTGCAGGAAACGACGGCGGGTACTGGCGCGGAGTTCGTCGAGCGATGATGAAGGGAGAGGGGGCATGGGGAGGGCTGGGAGTAATCAGTGGTCAGTGGCTAATCGTTACTGAACAGTTGACGGCTATATCTTGGGGAGGAAAGTTTTCCAACGAATGGACATGAATTGGGACCCTGAACCGTGGATGGAAAGTGGTTTGCGCGGACTGCCATCCGCGACTACGACGTTTCGGTTCATGGAAAGTGGAACAAAAATAAAGGGGGTGAACCTCTCGGAGGACGGATTCGGTGCAAAAGGAATCGGAGGTTTCCATCATCTTTTCATACGGCAACCGGATAGGATTCATAGAATACACAAAGTTCGACTCACTGCTCACTGACTTCTGATTACCGCCTCCCACTCCCCGCTCCTCACTCTTTGGTCAACGTTTCATCCAGATTGAAGAGAACGTTCGCCATCATAATCCAGGCGGCGAGCTTGCGGGTGTCCAGAGTTTTTGGATGTTTTGCGGCGCCGACGGTTGTCAGTGATTCCGCGGCGCGCGGGTCGCGGGTGAAGCTTTTCATTTGTTGATCGAAGAAGGTGAGGAGGCGGGAGTGTTCAATTCTTGTTGGCGCTCGGCTGAGGCAGGTGCGGAACGCGAACTCCAGTTGGGATTTGGGATCCCGGCCGCCTTCGGTCAGGATGCGGTGGGCGAACTCTCGAGCGGCCTCCAGCAGTGTTGGTTCATTGAGCCCAGCCAGGGCTTGGAGCGGGGTGTTGGTGCGAAGGCGTCGTGAGACACAGACTTCGCGGCTCGGCGCGTCGAACGTGGCGAAGGTTGGGTACGTGCAGACGCGCCGCCAGAACGTGTAGACAGCGCGACGATAGAGGTCTGGACCTTCGCTTGCGGGCCATTCATCCATGCCGATCTCGGGGCGCAGAAAGCCGATTTCCTTCCACAAATTGGGAACTTGCAGGGGATAGACGCTCGGGCCCCCGACCTTTGGGTTCATCAGACCGCTCACGGCGAGCGCGTGATCGCGAATCATTTCCGCGTCCATACGGAAGCGCGGGCCGCGGGAGAGCAAGCGATTGTAGAAATCCTTCTCCAGGCGAACGGCATCGGTAGCAGCATTCTGGCGGTAGGTGGCGGACATTACGATCAACTTCTGCATGGCTTTAACGTCCCAGCCCGTGCGGACGAATTCGGTCGCCAACCAGTCGAGCAGCTCGGGATGCGATGGGGCTTCACCTTGCCGGCCAAAATCCTCGCTCGTTTTCACGAGGCCGATGCCGAAGCAGCGTTCCCAATAGCGGTTCACAGCCACGCGGGCGGTGAGGGGGTTCGCCGGATCGACGATCCATTTTGCCAGCGCCAGGCGGTTTGTCGGCTGGTCGGATGGCAGAAGCGGAAAAACAGCGGGCACTCCCGGGGTGACTTCCTTGCCTTTTGTTAAGAAATCGCCGCGGACATGCACGTAGGTTTGGCGGGACTGGGATTCGCTCCGCTCCGCCACGACGAGCGAAGTGAACTTTTGCCCAGCGAGCTCTTTCGCCCGTTGGTCGAGGCGGAATTGTTCGTGTTCCAAATCCCGAATGGTACGGGAGGCCTGGTGATAAAACGCGGCGAGCTGCTGCCTCTGCTCTTGAGTTCGGCGCGAGGGCTGCGTCGCGATGATCGGGCGGATATCCAGCGGCACCGGCCAGAGGGCGGTGGGATTTGTTTCCGTAGTAACCGAGATGCGGAAGCGACCAATACAGTGACTGCTGCCATGGTAATGGTCGAAACGGAACGACAACCGGCTGCCACCCTTATAGCCGGCTGGATTCTTCAATTCGGCGATTAGAAAATGGCGCTGTCCGAATTGGGGACCGATGGCCCAACCGGTCTTTGGATTGCGGTCGATGGCATGCTCGGCGCGGTAATAACGCTGCTCCCAATCGGCGGTTGCCCGGGAGAAGAAAAGGTTCGTCTCCGCCGGCGGTGGGCCAAATTTTGGCAGAGCTGTCAAGGACAGCTCGTCGAGAATGAAGTTACCGCTTGAGCCCCAGCGACCGGGGCCGTTCTTCGGCAGGCTCGGATCGGGCAACACCTCGAGCAGTACGGCAGTGATGCCGGTCAGGTCGGTGTCGGCGTCCACGGTGATGGTGTCGTAGATGGGGTTCAACCCGAGACCTAGCAAGGATCCGTCGGGCAGGTTGGTGTAGCTTGAACCGCCATTGGAGAAGGCGTTGGTCAGGTTGAGCACTCGCCAGACGTCGCCTTTCTTCGCGACAAGTTTCTCCCACCGTTTTTGCTCGCCGGGCAAATTCTGCTCGGCGGCCGCGAGTTCGAGTTTTGTCCGGTCGAGACGGTTGCTCATGTAGTTGATCGATTTGCTGAGGTCGGGTTTGGGCACTTCGACCGTGGGTGCGGTGCTATAGTTGCCGCCGTCGGTCGTGTTGTTGAAGAAGGCGTAGAACTGATAATATTCGTCCTGTGAGATCGGGTCGTACTTGTGGGTGTGGCACTCCGCACAGTTCAACGTCAGTCCCAGCCACGCGGTACCGACGGTTGCGACACGATCTTTCACCGCCTTCACGCGATACTCCTCCGCGTCGCCACCGCCCTCATCATTGATCTTGGTATTGCGGTTGAAGCCAGTGGCGATCTTTTGCTGCAGCGTCGGGTTCGGCAGTAGGTCGCCTGCGAGTTGCTCGAGGGTGAACTGGTCGAAGGGCTGGTTCCGATTGAAGGCGTCGATCACCCATTCGCGGTAAGGCCAAATCGAACGGGCCAGGTCGACTTGGTAGCCATTGGAATCTGCGTAGCGCGCCAAGTCCAGCCACCCGCGTGCCATGTGTTCGCCGTAATGCGGTGATGCCAGCAAGTGATCCACCCTCTTTTCGTACGCGTCCGGCGATGTGTCCTTCACAAACGCGTCAACCTCCTCCGAGGTCGGTGGGAGCCCCGTCAGGTCGAGATGAACCCGCCGCACGAGCGTATACCGATCCGCTTCAGCCTGTGGCGACAAGCCGTCCTTCTCCAGTCTGGCGAGCACAAACCCGTCAATCTCATTGCGCCCCCAGCGTCCGGGGAAGATGGAAGAAAGGGCGGGGCGCGAGGGCTTGATGAACGACCAGTGTCGCCGGGAATCAACTTCCGGCCATTGGGCCCCCTCTTGAATCCATTGGCGCAAGGACGCCACTTCTCGGTCCGTTAACCGCACCCCTTTGGAAGGCATGACGTCTTCTGGATCGGCTGTGGTGACACGCTTGATCAATTCGCTTTCTTCTGGGCGGCCGGGGACCAAGGCGACGTGACCCGATTTCCCCGCTTGCGTTGCTGCCGCGCGGGAGTCGAGGCGGAGGTTCGATTTCTGCTTATCCGGTCCGTGACACTCCGAACAGCGTTTGATCAGGATGGGTTCGATTTCGCGCGAGAAATCAACGGGCGCTCCATCCAGCGGAGTTATTCCATTGAGCAGAATTGCCAGCATGCTCGATGGAATGCCCCTCAGCCAACGTTGAGCAGTGCATCGGGTTTTTGCGGCCTCTATTGGAGGGAACTTACATTTCATCGGGTACCACGGGTTTGTTAAGCTTGCCGTCAGGTTACATCGGGCGATGTGTCGTACGCAACGATCAGACTGCCATTTTGGGAAAATTCTCGACCCATTCCTCGTGGAAAGCTGAGCAAGAAGTTTTTCAATGTTCACCCATTACACGGCGGTACAGTGCTTCGTAGCGGGGCACGATGGCCTCCGCGGAAAACTGTTCACGCGCACGGTGCTGCGCTGCGCGACCGAGCACGGCCCTCCATTCGGAGTTTTGAATCAAGCTTTCCGCGGCGCGGGCGAGTGCGTCGGAATCGCCAAAGGGCACGAGCATTCCGCTCACGTTATCTTCCATGACTTCTGGAATGCCGCCGACACGCATGGCGGCGCTCGGGCACGCGAAGCACATCGCTTCCAGAATGCTGAGGCAGAAGCTTTCCGACTCCGACGTGAACAATCCCAGGTCGGCGGCCTGCAGATAGTCTTCGATCTCGTGGATCATTTCGCGCACAATCACCCGGTTTTCGAGTCCCAAGCGGCGCACCAGGCCGGCATACGGCGCGAAGCTTCCACCAGCGAGGATCACGAGTTTGAACGAGTCTTTAGGACAAATGCGCGCGGCCGTTTCGAGCAACAGATCAATGCGCTTCAATGGGCGAAGGTTTGAGGAATGTAGAACCATCACGTCGCTGTCTTTTAGCCCCAGTTCGCGTCGCACTTCCTCACGCGAGCGACGCGGCGTCCGTGGAACGAAGAAATTGTGAATCACCTCCACAGGTCCTTTGAAATTGAGTAGCCGTTGGCTTTCACTTCTGAGGAAAAACGAAACAGCCGTCACCGCGTCGGAGCAGGTGAGCGCATGATGGATGGCCGGTCCGTAGCCCGCATCGCGCCCGAGCAGCGTGGTGTCCGTGCCATGCAGTGTGGTGACGACGCGTGGTTGTTGTTCAGGCGGAAGCATCGCGCGCGCGAGGATCGCTGCCGTCGCATGCGGCACGGCGTAGTGGACGTGCAACACGTCCAGTTGGTGATCGCGGCTGACTTCGGCCATTTTCACAGACAACGGCAGCGTGTAGTCGGGATATTTGAACAGGTCGTAGTCGTTGATCACCACCGGATGAAAATGAAGTCGCGGCGCGTTTGCTGGCAAACGGAACGGCCGTTCGTAGCTGATGAAATGCACTTCGTGTCCGCGACGCGCCAATTCTTCGCCTAAGGCGGAGGCGAGGACACCGCTTCCGCCCACGGTCGGGTAGCAGGTGAGGCCAATCTTGAGTGCCGGTCGGGAAACCATGTCAGAAGCGGCGCGCACTGCGACCCAGTTGTGCCAACGAGTCGAGCACGGGCGGATCGTTCGGGAACAGAGCGATGGCGTATCCGATGCCCGCACGCTGTCCGGCCAAACGCGCACGGGTCAGTTGCAGTTCCACGTAGTTTCGTGCGGAAGTCTGGGACGCGTGCGCCTCCATCGCAGCGGTCCAGGCAGCGACTACTTCCGGTTGGGAAACGTCCAGGAGCACAGGCGTAATGTCGGAAGGCTCGGATTCGGGCGTGAGTGCATAAAAAAGCAACTGCGAGATGCTGTGTGTCGGAAGTCTGCGCAAATCGTCCATGCCGCCGTAACGGGCAAGTCGTGCGGCGTCCCGGACGAGCCGTCCGAGCCGACCATGATCGGGGTGTTGGTTTTCAACCAGGCTCGGCGCCAGGACAATGCCCGGGCGCACGCGCCGGATGATGGCCGCCAATTTGATGGCGTGAGCGGTTTTGATTTCGAGTCGCGCGTCCCCGTCGAGTTCCAACCATTCGAACGTTGCGCCCAGTAGCGCGGCAGCTTTCTCAGCCTCAGCTCTGCGTTGCTCCGGGGTGCCGCTGGTCGCCGCCTCGCCCCGGGAGCAAATTGTGAAGTGCACCGGGCGGTTGGCGCGGGTTTCCAGCGCGATTACGCCGCCGCATCCGAATTCGATGTCGTCTGGGTGCGCGCCGAACGCGAGCAGCGGCGCGAGGTCAGTTCGGGAGTTCGGTAAAGGCTTCATCGGGACGATCTATGGAGTCGCGGCAGACAAAGGTAATTCCCGGCGTTTCTTCCTGGCGAAGGTAGGCGTGTTCGCCCGCACCCGCAATGTAGTGGGTGCAACGCAGAACCGATTGCATCCAGCGAAGACGTGTGTCGCGTGTGGGGCTAATTTGTTCCTTCGTAAAAACCGCCCACGGCAAAGTCACGTAGGAGTCGCCTCCTTCGTGCAGTTGCAGCGTGCCCTCGAAATTTCGGGCACGGACGATTTCACCCTCGTATGACACATCAACAAAAAACTCGGACACGTCGCACGCGGCGCGGCGCAGGGCCGGATCGCCCGACCGCGCGATGCGAATTCCCTCGAGCAGCCCCAGACGGCAATACAACTCCAGGCAGAAGTCGGCCACGATGTTGGCGGAGGTGCTCTTAAAAATCTCGATCAAGGGAGCCTCGACGTAATTGGGCAGTTGCAATGCGGTCTTAGCCTGCCATTCAGCAGCGATTCGCTTCAAGAACAGAGGCGAAAACTTGCGCTGAACCTTATTTTCCACGGCGAAATTGAGCTGGGCTATTTCATGGGTCTTGCGGTGCCGCAGGCTGGTGCGTGTTTCGCGCGGATCGTGATCACTGTCGTGATAGAAGAAGACGATCTCGCCGCCGATCTCGCGTTGCAGCCGTCGGGCGGTCTGGATTTTCGCGAACAGGTAGCGGCGGGGAAAGAATCCGCAGGGTTGTTGGCCGAAACAAATGATGGGCGCAGAGGTCATCGAGTGCCTTCCGTTTTTGTCGTGGGGCCGAGCAACGTTTGCAGAAACACGCTGAACACGACACACACGGCGCAGCCGATCAGATTGTACCAGAGATACCCGATGCTAAGAGTGAAGTAACCGACGATGACGAGCGTTTGTGACGCAAGAGCCGAGAAGAACACCGCTGTGCCGCCAACGCGTTTCAGAAAGAACGCGACGAGGAAAACTCCGAGGACGACGCCGTAGAAAATCGAGCCGAGGATGTTGATCGCTTCGATAAGGTTTTCGGCAAATCCAGCGAAGAGGGCAAATCCAATCGCGCACACGCCCCAGAGAGCCGTGAACCATTTCGCGACGCGGATATTTCGGGCCTCATCGTGGGCTGTCAGCGGACGAAAGTGCCGCCAGAAGTCAATGGTGGTTGTCGTGCCCAGCGCGTTCAACTCGCTTGCCTTTGAACCCAGGGCGGCGGCGATCATCACGGCGACGAGCAGGCCGATCAAGCCGTGCGGAAGCTGAGTCAGGATGAATGTGATGAAGACGTAATCGGAATCCTTGGTCTTCGCTCGGGGATCGGCGGCGGTGATCGCCGCTTTGGCCTGGGTGCGCACGGCTTCGACGCGGCGCTGAGAGTCGAGCATGGCGGTCCGGGCAGCGGATTCGAGCAAGGTGTCGTCGCGGGTGCGAGCCCTAAGCCAGGCCTGGATCTTCGTCTGGGCTTCAGCGCGCGCAGCAGCGTGATCTGCCTCTAGCGCGCGGAACTTGCCGGCGTCCGTTCCGTGCGCAAGACGTCGCCACTCGGCCTGGTTGAAGAACACCGGCGGGCGCTCGAACTGATAGAAGACGAACACCAGCGCGCCGAGGAGCAGGATGAAGAACTGCATCGGGATCTTCAGCAGCGCGTTGAACATCAGACCGAGCCGGCCTTCCCGCAAAGACGCACCGCCAATGTAACGTTGCACCTGCGATTGATCGGTGCCGAAATAGGACAACGAGAGGAACAAGCCGCCCAGCAAGCCCGTCCAAAGTGTGTAACGCTTGCTGGGGTCCACTGAGAAATCAACCGCTTGGAGTTTTCCCATTGCGCCGGCGATATGAGCGGCGCCGCCGAAGCCCAACCCTTCGGGCAGCTTCGCGAGCAAAATGACGAAGGCCGTCGCCATGCCGCCAAAGATCACGCCCATCTGCCATTTTTGAGTAAGGCTGACCGCTTCGCTGCCGCCGGTGACGGTGTAGATGATGACGAGCGAACCGGTGAAGAGGATTGTCAGATCCAACCGCCAGCCGAGCACGGTGGAGAGGATTATCGCCGGCGCGTAAATCGTCACGCCTGAGGCAAGGCCGCGTTGTACAAGGAACAGCCCCGCGCCAAGCAGGCGTGTCTTCGCGTCGAAGCGCCGGCCGAGAAATTCATAAGCGGTATAGACACCGAGCCGTCGATAGATCGGCAGGAATACCGCACAGACGATGATGAGCGCCAGGGGCAGTCCGAAATAGTTTTGCACGAAACCAATTCCGCTCTCGAATCCCTGGCCCGGAATGGACAGGAAGGTGATTGCACTCGCTTGCGTCGCCATGACCGAGAGACCGATCGTGCCCCAGCGGGTAGACGCATTGCCCTTGAGGTAGGTGTCGAGATGGCTGGAGTGCCGGGTCTGCCACGTGCCATAGGCCGCAATGCCGAGCATCGTGCTGAGCAAAACAACCCAGTCCGTGAGATTCATGCGAACACTCGCGAGAAGAGCGCGAGCAAGACAACCACGACCACAAAGCAGCCGAACACGAAAAGGTAGATTCCACGCCAAGTGCGGAATCCGGGCACACCCGGCGATTCATCGTCCATCGAATGATCGAGCGATGAAGGCTTCATTTCCCCAGGGAAACCAGATTGGCGAACAACCGATAGGCGCCGGGGACGCCTG
Source organism: Pedosphaera sp. (assembly GCA_009695205.1). Classification (GTDB taxonomy): domain Bacteria; phylum Verrucomicrobiota; class Verrucomicrobiia; order Limisphaerales; family UBA9464; genus SIBK01. Next base: position 10,141 of record SIBK01000034.1, read on the forward strand.
CCGGCAACTGCCGGAAAAATGCGAGGCCGGTGTAAACATAGTAGCCCTTGCCGTGCGGAGCGATAATCACGCTGCTTTTGAGCGGCTCTTCGCCGGGATCGTTCATTGCAAGCACTGCCGTGTAGTGTTCGGTGTCCCATGTACTCGGGAAATACGCGCCGCGCTCCTGCACCCAACCGGTGAAATCCGCCGGACCGAGACGATTTGGCTTCGTGAGTGCGGCATGCTCCGGCGCAAGAAAGGACACGGGCGAATTCTCGTCCGTCACGCGCAGTTGGGGCGCGTTCCCTGCGATGGAAAGAGGATAGGGTCCAAGCTGCGACGCGTTCAGTCCGTTTGGCCGATTGTACTGGGCGACGACCGTGCCGCCATTTTCAACAAACGCAAACAGCCCAGCAAGATTCGTTGCGAGGTCCGTGCGCTCGTTGAACGCGCGCACGCCGATGACGACGGCATCGAATCCGCGCAGTTTTTCCGGAGTTAATTCAACGCCTGAAAGAGTGCTCACCGTATAGCCCAATTGCGTAAGACCTTCCAAGGTGTCGTCACCCGCACCGGGGAGGTAGCCAACCCGCTTGCCGCGAATGGCGAAATCAAACGCGGCTACCCGGAGCCGCGCCGCGGGTTGCAAGAGCTGCAGGGGAATGTGGTCGTAGTGAATTTCGACGCGCTGGTTGCTGTAGAGTGCTCCACCAATCTCGGCGACAGCGAGGAAGCGGCCGGAAGCGGGTTCCGTGGGTGCGGTCACAACGAACGCCAGCCGCATTTTTTCTCCGGACTTCCGGAGCTTAAATGGCTGACTCGATGGGGAGACCGTCCAGCCTGTCGGCGACGCAATCCGCAGCGTGCCTTCCGTGTTTGCGCGTGCGGTCGCTATTTCGATTTCGACTGTTTTCTTCGCTCCCGGCGTAAAGAGCGCCACGCTGGAGCTGAAATGCAGTGACACCGGTGAAATGATCGCCAGCCTGCGGCCCGGCTTGCCGGCTGCGGTTGCTGCCCGCGGCTCATCCGTGACGACGAGCTTCTGGCCGCTCACCTCAAAAACATACTCTACCGGAAACGGCGCTGGATTCTCTGGCTGACCGATCAATTTTGTCTCGGCGACGCGAAACATGCCCGCCGTCGATTCCTCGCGCAGCCAGTATGGGTGGGTCAGCGGCGTGTTCTTTGGAATCGTGAGCATCATTTCACCCGAAGTTTGCTCGCCGGACTTGAGTTCAACTCCCGGCGTGCTTCCACCGAGATTTGGCACCCGCACTTCGACCAATCGCAGGGGGATCTTCGAACGCGCAATTGCGTTGTGGCGGAACTTGAGAGGTTCGCCCGGAACGATTTCAGCCTCTGGCGTAACCGTTTCAACCGACAGGCCGAGGCCCGCCTGGATAATCCGGTCGAGCTGCTGGCGCTTGTCATTTACGACGGGGTCATTTCCTAGCGCCGCGAGTCTTGTACGGATGGCAAGCAGCGCGGGAACACTCGCCGCAGGATCGTTGGTATTGAATTCCGCAATCACCTTTTCGGTGAGCTGGCTTATCTCGGCGCCACCGTTGGGAAAGCGTGCCCACGTGGGTTCAATCCCGTCCATGATGTCTTTTTCCGCGAGGTCGCCGCCGAGCACCGTAAACGTCTGCTCGTTCGGCCCACGGCTACCGCGCCCGCCGAAATTGCCGAAGCCTTGGGTGATATGCATGCCGCGACTGCGAGCGGCGATGGCGCCGAGCCCCTCGCCGGTCATCGGATCATTGCCACCAATGTCAACTCGAACGGTCGGCCCGGTCGCCGTGCCGCTGCCGCGCCCACCACCCCCATTCCAAAGCACGCGTTTTGGTTGCCACGGTGTGAGGCCCTCCGCGATTTGGTTCGGATACGCTTTGGGATCGCCGGCCAGTTTGAAGGCTTCAAAACCGAGAATCCCGGACGTGGTGTGATGCCCGTGCCCGCCGCTGCCCGGAGGGATGGGAAAGCGATTCACGATCACATCGGGTCGAAACTGCCGGATGATTCGCACCACATCGCTGAGCACTTCATCGTGATCCCAGAAGCGCAGCGTCTCCTCGGGCGTCTTCGAGTAGCCGAAGTCCATCGCCCGTGTGAAAAACTGCCGCCCCCCGTCGACCCGGCGCGCGGCGAGCAGTTCCTGCGTGCGGGCAACGCCAAGCTTCTCGCCGAACTCAGGGCCGATTTCGTTTTGTCCGCCGTCGCCGCGCGTCAACGAGAGGTAGGCCGTGCGATAACCCCGTTTACGGGCGAAGTAGGTGATCAGTTGCGTATTCTCGTCATCGGGATGCGCCCCGATGTGGAGCACCGTGGCTACGGTGTTGAAGCTGCGGATCTCTTGCTCAATCGCGGAGCTCGACGCAGGTACGGCATCACTGGCCAGGGAGCTGTTGGCCAACAGAGCTGACACGGTCCCGAACAACAGCGCGTCGAAGATAATGCGTGGGGTCATTGAACAGCGCGCACACATCCCCTCATTGAAGTTCATGGCCACGGGGACCTGGAACGAAAGTTGAGCGTGTACGCCACACTAATGCTTTACTGTGAAGGCCACCGAAAATTGGGTGTTCTCCCACATCATTTTCAAGTGGCCGCCGCCCGACAGATTTTTCTGCACGGCCATGGTGAATTGGTCCACGGTCTTTTCCAGGGCTTCCTTTTTGAGGTCCACTCGTGCCAGATCATTTTTCTCGCTCACCGGAACTCCCCATTGCCCGACAGTCTTGCTAATAGCCAGCTTCGACGTGCCGCTTCCATCGGGCACCATGTACAAAGTGTAGGCTCCCGGTGGGACCGTAGTTTCACCGATCACGAGCGGCTGTTGGGTGATGAGGAGGGTGGCCTCATCGGAACCCATCCGCCACGCTTTGCCGTAAGGCACCAGTCCGCCCCAGATTTTTCGGGTCGCGCCGGTCTTGGGATCTTTGGAGAACGGACGCCCGTAGGTAACGGTGACGCGATTGCCGTCGATCACAGCACTCGTGGTTTCATGCGGGCTGACACCTCCGCTGGATGCCACGCGGGGTTGCTGCGCCACCAGAGGGGATGCAAGGGTGAGGGCGGCGATGATTGTGAGGATGGACTTCAGTGTGTTCATGGTATCTGTGACAGGCTGGGGTTATTGGTTAACTACAGTGGACGTGATGAGTCAGAATGTTCCGCTTCGGAGAAGCCGACAGCCGGCAAACGGTAGTGGCATAGTATTTGTTGAGGACCTATTTGTTGAGGACTATTTGCGCGTCCGCTTCCAGGGCCGCATCGATGGTGTTGACGCTTTGCAGCGTCTTCCGCGCGGTTTCTGGATCGGGAATCTTCAATCCGTAATTCTTGTCGAGCGCGACGACCAGTTGGAGTGCATCCACGGAATCCAACCCTAGACTGCCCGGGCCGAACAGCGGCTGGTCATCCCCGATTTCCTCCAGTCCGGATTGCAGCATGAGATTCTCCATCATCATGCGTTTGATGTCTTGTTTGATCGTTGCCGGGTTGTGCATTACAGGTGCGGCCATTCATTTGGTGCGGATCCACAGACTGTGACAGGCGCGGCGGAAGAGCAAGCCGGGAAGGGGGGCGGTCGCAGTAAATTTCATTTTGGACATTCCCGGACGAATTGGCTGAAAGTGCCTCTTTATGACGTTGGGTTCGACTGTTGTCCGAGCAGTTCACTTATGCAGCCAAATCGGCCGCTGTGTTTCCTTCCTTTTTTTGGCTTTCTGGACTTTCCATTCAACACGAAGCGCCCTTCCCACCCGTTTGATCCTGTCCCTGGATGGAGTCGCTTATCGTGACGTGAAAGCTTTGCAAGCAGGCGTCACCCGCACAAATGTTTGGGGAAGGCGAATCCACCGTCAGGCCTTCACCACCCGGCAAGGGTACTTTCCGGTCAGCCGCATGGTCTCGACGTTTCCGTCCACGAGTGACGTGGCGTGGACGGACATTTTTGGCGATCGCCCGTTGCCAGGGTATCAGCGCACTTATTTCAGCTGGGCGGCGAACTCGCAAATTGCGCGGAACGGTGTCACCACGTCCATGGAGCATGAATTGCAGATGCAGATGCACATGCAGGTAGAGAAGGGTTTCATCCGTGCGATGGGTTACCTCGATCCAGTCCACATTTTTGAGTACGAACTGAAGGGTCTCCTGGAAGATTTTTGGAAGACCCAGAGCAGGGACACCAACTACTACGCGTACATCCGTTCGTCCGACGACGCCCAGCACATGGGGCGCGACATTGTTTCCCTGCTCTGCAAGCTCGACAAGCAACTTCAAGAGTTGCCCCGCCGCTACCGTGCACAGGAGGGACATGATCTCCAGATCCTCATTCTCTCGGATCACGGACACAATCATGCCGGGACCGGCAAGCGCGTCGCGGTTCGAGGCTTTCTAAAAGAGCCGGCTACCGGATTTCAAAATCCATGGTGAATTCAAAGGATGTTGTGCTTCCCACCGTTGGAATTGAATCGTGGGTGGAAATTCATAATTCGCCATCTGAAACCCAAGCGCTCATGGAACGGCTCACTCGACTTCAAGGCGTGGACATTTTGACAGCTGCGGCTCCGGGTCAGACCAACCGCTTCTGGTCATGAACGCCACGGGTGAACGGGCCGTCATTGAATGGAATCCCGTTCAGAACGCTTTTCGGTATTCACCCGAAAAGGGAGATCCCCTCAACTACCGTCCTGTAATCGAATCGCTCGCCCGGAAAGATCTGCTCGACACCGACGGCTATGCCCAGCCGATGCCTGGATGGGCGAAACCATGACCCATCATTACCCTTTGGCGCTCGAGCGGATAGTTTGCGGCCTCACGCGAGTCAACCTCAATCCCGCGACGATTCTCATCAGCCTGGACAACCATTACTTCAACGCCCGGTGGTTGATCGAACGAGGCAGCCGGCTCGTGTCCTGCGACAGCACTCATGGCGGCCTGGACGACATCAATTCCGTCGGAATTCTGCTGAGCAATTTCACTCCCACCCCGGATACTTCGAGCCGTCGGGTCACCAGATTGTTTGATGATCTTCCCGGATTACGCCAATATCGTGCGGAGCAGAGTGGCGCCGAATGGGTCACCGAAAAAGAACAGACACTGACGCGAATCGTGCGCACGCAGTTTGATCGGGATTTCCAATTGTTACCGAATGATGACGTTTTCCTGCGAATATGGGCGCCGCAGTTTTCTCGCATGAATTCATCGGTTAACACGAGGGCGTTCATGTTAAAACCCGCACTCAACGCTGCGGCACGCAGCAAGGGGCCCTTTTCTCCCAAAACCGAAGCCGTGGTCCGATTGGCTGCTTGAAATTCGCCCCGCGGCCATAGCACGTCCGGCAGCAGATAGCGGCCGATAAGCTGATTTGTCACCGCGCCATTCAGCAGTTCCTCGGCCTTGGCGATGCGTTGATAGACTTCGATTTCGTCGGGCCGGAAATGATCAGACAGAGCGGTTGTGGCGGCAGACCCAGTTCGGATATCATTTCATCCAATGTCGTCTGCGCTGCGCCGCGGCGGGGCTGCAAGGCATTTCCGCTCCGGTCCAGTCCCGATTATTGAAAGCACAGGACCGCGCACCCGGCGAACAGAATCAAACCTGTCATTAGCAGCGCGGCTCGGCAGGAGGATTTTTCCGCTGGGGCGATGCTGGGCATCGGTGGTTCCTGCGGCGCATTGAAATAGTTCCACCAACGGAATGGCGTTTGCGTTGGCCGCGGTTTCCTGCGGTCGGGAAACAGGGTTGGCAGGTAAATCATTACCATCATGAGTGCCGTGACGCCGATGCCGATGGCGACGAGCGTGCCGAGCTGGCCCAGGCCGGGCAACCTTCCGAGGTTCAAGACTAGGAACGCGCTCATCGTGGTGATGGCGGCCCACAGAATGCTTGGCGCAATCGCCCGTCGGATTCCCGGCACCGTCATTTCCGGATGCGCGAGCGCTTCCTGATAATGGATGACGGCATAATCTACCGCCAACCCCAGCAGCACGGCGGCGAAGCCCATGCTCACCACACTGATTATTCCCAACACCAGTCCGCCCAGCGCCAGAGTTGCCATCAGAATCAACGCGAGCAACACGAGCAACCACAACATCGGCCGCAATCGCCGATGAGTGAGCCAGAATAAAAAGGCGATGATCACTGAGGTTCCAACACTGAATGGCTCATGTCGTGTTGCATGCTCGTAGCGATTTCCTCTACGAAAACCGGACGCCCGGTGTAGCCGATCACGATGCCTTTCCAGTCGGCTTTCGATGGGCTTGCCTGCAGTTCAGCCACGGCCGCGTGAATAGATTTCAACCAACTTTCGCACGAACGGTAACTGGTCAAATCCAGGGCGGATCGCACATACAAGAGCTGAACTTTTCCATCGGATGAAGCGAACATCTGTTGCCCCTGATCCATCGAAATGCCGCTGAAGTTGCTCAACGCCCGCATTGTCAACAGGTCAAAGGGGTCAAACGAACGGCGCGCCAGATCCATCGGCGACATTGAAGTCGCAAGCATTTCCTTGGTTTGATCCAAGACCGGTTTGAGACGGTCGGGAGCCAGACGATTGATGAGGGTGCCGAAGAATTCCTCCGGTTGATTGAACCACAACCAGCCCAACAGCTCGCCCAATTGCTCCGGCGTTTCCATCCAGGGCGGCTGCCAAGTTACTTCCTCGACCAGATTGGGATGTTGCCGCAAGCGGACTGCCAGTTCGCCCGCCAGTCGTTCGGCCTGTTCGGCTTCCGGCGCGCGGAGCGTGACAATTAATTCGCGGGCGTTGGTGAAGTGGTGCTGGTAAAGTTTCAGACCTTGCACCGTTGTCTCGTCCGGCGGTAACAGGTCGAGGATGTCCACATCAAAGCGCAGTCGCTACAGGCCGAGGCAGACCGCCACGGCGAGAAACGCCCACCACCATCGCTTCAGGAACAAACTCACGGCGCTAGAAAGCCTTCCAGTGTTTCTCCGGAGCGAGTATTTCCCAACCGCTAGCCGCCGTCCGGTTGGCGCTCAAAACGGAAGGAGGAAGGGAGTTGCTTCCCGGCAAGGGCCGCATGCAGATAAAGCCATGCGAAACGAACGGGAGGTTGGCGGTGTCCGGTGAAATTCATTCGTCGTGGCGGGAACTGGATCAGCCAATCGGGGCTTGTGGTTTGGACCGACATCAGGGTCATCGGTGTTTTGGAGAACTGGATGAGGCAGCGGCTGTCCTCGTGGCTAGCCATTACCAAGTCACCGGCCACTTCAGGCATTCCCCGGCCGGGTCGCCAGAGGGCTTGGCATTCCTGCACACGCCAACCGAGGCCGGAGGCGGTGAACAAGGATTTGGGGGCTGTTCGGCAGCTGACGGCAAATATCAGGAGAGTCAGCACGGTTGATGCCAACCAAGCGCGAGACAAATGGCCGTCGAATAACTGCATACAGTCAGGGCAATAGTTTTGGAAGCCCGCTGGTTATCAACGTTCGCCGTTTTCAAATCAACCTCCTGTTGTCTTTTGTGTGGCAAGTCTTCGACTCCGCGCGGGGTCGGAGACCTTGCCAAATGGGAGGATCCGGCGGTCTTCCTCACGGGTTGGATCCAAATGAGAATCGCTTGATCGAATGCCGGGGAGGCTTGACGGCACCCGGTCGGTAGTTAAAGTCCCTGGCTTCCCGTTAACTGGGAGACAGATTTTTATCATTTATGAAACGCCAATACCAGCCCTCCAAAATTCGACGTCAGCGTCAGCACGGCTTCCGAGCTCGTATGGCGACCCGGGGTGGTCGCGCTACGTTGTCCAACCGCCGCCGTCAGGGCCGGAGTCGGCTGACCCCGGTTTGATCGGCGCTGGGCTTGGTTCTAACTCCATGCCCGCTAAACGCGCTCAGACGTTTCCGCGAACCGTCCGCATCCAAGATTCCCGGGATTTTACCCGGCTCAAGGACTCGGGCAAGCGGCTCAGTCAGGGCTGCCTGATTCTCAACTGGCACTGTGGTGGTGCGGAGGCAATCGACGTAGGTGTCAATGGGATTGCCGCCGTGGGTCGACCCCTGCCGACGACCCGATTGGGTGTCATCACCAGTCGCAGGATTGGAGGATCGGTCGTACGGAACCGGGCCCGCCGACTCTTGCGTGAGGCATTCCGCATTCACCGGACCCGATTACAACCGGGTTGTGACCTCGTGATTATCGCGCGAAAATCTATCGGAAACCTCGGTCTTGCGGGGGTGGAGCTCGATTTTATTGCCGCTTGCCGACGGGCAAGACTGCTGCAGTCGGAGGCTGCTGTCATTTGAGATTCCTGCTGAAGTTGCTGCAAGGAACTTTGCTTCTGCTGCTGTGGGGATATCGTCGATTTCTTTCACCTTTGAAACAGGGACTACTCGGCCCTCAAGCGGTGTGCCGCTTCGCCCCGAGTTGCTCGGCGTACGCCTTGGAATCAGTGACCCGCCATGGGCCTGTCACGGGTTCCGTGCTGGCCGTCCAACGACTCTGCCGCTGCCACCCCTGGAATGCCGGTGGATGGGATCCGGTGCCAACTCAGACGCATCGATCTCACTCGGATCGTATTCACCCCTAATATTTCCGGCCCTCACAGACCGCACCTCTTAGCTCTTTCATGGATCGTACGGGAAAAATTGTTGTTGGCGTCTCCTTCGTTCTCCTCGCGGTGTGGATGTGGTGGATGAATCAGACGTATTCCGCTTCGCGGGCTGCCTCGGGTTCGGCCGGACTGCGGACTAATCTGCCTGCCGTGGCTCCATCTGGAACCCCCGCCGTACCCCTCGCCGCATCGACCCAACGGATGGCACCGCCCGCTTCCGAGGAGAAGATGATCCTCGAAAATCCGGAGTTCCTCTTTACCGTCACCTCTCATGGAGGGGGCGTAAAGGAAATCGCCCTGAAGGGTTATCCGGAGGGGATTCCCTGTGGTCCAAATAAGCGGTTTATCTCCACAAATCTGCTTGCGATCAATCGGAACGGATTCGCCCCCGCATTTGCCCTGGACAAAGGACTGGACGAGGACGGTGCCTACGGGTTGACGCGGACGGCCACCGGGATTCGGGCAGAGAAAGCCACAACCTCTGGGTTACGAATCGTCAAGGACTTCACATTGGGATCGAACCACCAGTTTGTGGTGACCGCCCGTATTGAGAACATCACGAAGCAAGTGGTTGCCCTTCCCGTGCAATCCTGGGAGATCGGCACTGCGACACCGATGAACAGCCATGATGTCGCCGACATGATGGGGGTGATGTGGTTCGACGGAAGCAAGAGTCGGGACGTCGTCGGGTGGGTTTCGGTGCCAGGGTTTTTGTGTGTGCCGACGAAGCCCTTGCTTGAAATGGATGCCAAGGCAAATGGACTGGCAGTTTGGGGAGCGATTCACAATCAGTTTTTTGCCATGGTTACCGTGCCGGATTCGGCGGCGACCAATGTCACTGCGCAGAGCATTCCACTTCCGCCACCCTCGGCACTGCAGCTCGCGGAAGATCCGCAGGCGATTCGCCAGCCGATGGGAGTGCGAACTCTGATGCATTTTGGGTCGACCAACCTCGCGCCGGGGCAGGGGGTGGAGCGAAAGTTCCAGGTCTATGCAGGGCCCAAACGGTACGTAACGCTACAGCGTCTGGAACCGAAACTCGACGAAGTGATGGGATTTGCCAGCATTTTTCCTGGAGCGACATTTTTTGCGAAACTGCTGCTGCTTTGTCTTAACGGGCTTAACAATCTGGGCCTCAGCTACGGTTGGTGCATCGTGGTGCTGACGGCTCTGATCAAGGCCATATTCTGGCCGCTGACGGCGATGAGCACTCGATCCGCAAAGCGCATGGCGGAGGTGCAACCCCAACTCAATGCACTGAAGGAGAAGTACAAGGACAATCCCACGAAGCAGCAGAAGATGATGATGGAATTCATGCGGGAGAAGAAGATCAACCCCGCGGTGGGATGCCTGCCGATGCTCATTCAAATTCCCGTATTTTTCGGACTGTTCACCATGTTGCGAAGCGCCATTGAACTTCGCGGATCGAGTTTTCTCTGGATGTGTGACCTGTCGTCTCCGGACACGCTCTTTGTCATTCCGTATCTGCATATTCCATTCAACTTGATGCCCGTGTTTTACATCATCACAATCATGTGGCAGTCGCATCTGACGCCGATGTCGCCGCAGATGGATCCGGCGCAGCAGAAGATGATGCGGTACATGCCGTTGATGTTTGTGATGGTGATTTACAATTACTCGTGTGGCTTGTCCCTTTACTGGACACTGCAAAACCTGCTAACGATCCTTCAGACGAAATTGACGAATAGCACCCCGAAACCAATGGTGATACCTGCTCCAGTGAAGCGGCGGTGATCGTGAAAGCGCTTCCAAATTCCCGCTCCGGCGGGACGGTAGTCGAACATTTTATTACTCATCTCTATGTCGATCGAACCTAAAGCCACTCTCGAACAGTTGCTCACGCATCTGGGATTCACTGCAACCGTCGAATCGCACACCCTCGAAGACGGCCTGCTGTTAGACATCAAGACCGAAGATCCGGGCCGCTTGATTGGTCGCCAGGGTCAGACGCTGGGTGACATGCAGTACGTTCTCAATCGAATGTTGTTCCGAGGGGACGACCGGGTGCCGAAGATGATGCTCGACGTGGGAGGCTACCGGACTCAGGCCCGCGAACAGCTCATCAAGCGAGCGAAGGAAGCGGCGGAAAAGGTTCGACGCTGGGGGGATATCATTGAGCTCGAACCCATGAATGCCTTCGACCGCCGCATCGTTCATCAAGCGCTCAAGGAGGATCCGGACATCGAGACTCACAGCGTTGAGGTGGAAGGCAGCGAAAAGAAGGTGATTCTTCTACGACCAAAGCGGGGCGTTGACCGTACTGCGGGTTGACGGTGGTGTCTGATTGAGGCGCGTGATCTAGTTTGTTGGGGAGCCACCTCTGATCCGCGTCCCCTCGCACAGCACTCGGCCGCCTGTCGAACCATGATCTCCGAAAAGCATTCGTTCGATTTCCTCGTCCTGGGCAGTGGAATCGCGGGTCTCACGTTTGCCTTGCGAGTGGCCGAACGTGGACGGGTCGCGATTGTTACAAAAAAGAATCGGGCCGACTCCAATACGAACTGGGCTCAAGGTGGCATCGCATCGGTGACCAGTTCGGAAGATTCGTTTGAATTCCATGTCCGGGATACCCTGATCGCAGGGGCCGGGCTTTGCCGCGAGGAAGTCGTCCGCACCATTATTCAGGAGGGGCCGGCCCGGATTGCGGAATTGATTGACCTGGGAACCCAGTTTACGGAACGGTACGGCCAGCTCGATCTGACCCGGGAAGGGGGGCATTCTCGCCGACGAATTCTGCACGCTAAGGATGCAACCGGGGCTGAGATTGAGCGGGCGTTGCTAAAGGCGGTCGCAATGCACCGCAGCATTTCAGTCTTCGAGAATCATGTTGCTGTAGACTTGGTGACGACCGCCAAAGCTGGTTTATTGGGCCCAAATCGAGTGGCGGGAGTGTACGTCTTGAATGCTCCGGCGAGCCGTGTTGATCTGTTCCTCGCTCCGGTGGTAGTTCTGGCCACGGGCGGTTGCGGAAAGGTTTACCTGTACACGACGAATCCGGATATCGCGACCGGTGATGGTGTAGCGATGGCCTACCGCGCGGGTGCGACCATTGCAAACATGGAGTTCATTCAGTTTCACCCGACGTGTCTGCATCATCCGAAGGCCAAGTCGTTTCTCATCACCGAAGCCGTTCGTGGCGAAGGAGGGTTACTCCGGGGGGCGGATGGAAAACAGTTCATGGCGCAATACGATGACCGGGAGGAACTGGCACCGCGAGACATTGTAGCCCGGGCGATCGATTCCGAGATGAAGCGGACGGGTGCGACGTGTGTGTATCTGGATATTACCCACAAGGCAGCACCTTTCATCATTGATCATTTTCCGACGATCTATCGGCGTTGCCTGGAACTGGGATTGGACATCACGAAGGAATGGATTCCGGTCGTGCCGGCGGCACACTATCAATGTGGGGGCGTCGTGACCACGATGGACGGCACGACCGATCTGCCGGGGTTGTTTGCTGTAGGTGAGGTGGCTTGTACCGGCCTGCACGGGGCCAACCGCCTTGCGAGCAATTCACTCCTTGAAGCACTCGTGTGCGCCCACCGGGCTGCCCGGCACGTGCTGTCGGAGGTCGTGCCGGGTCTGCCCGATTCGGTGGCTCCTTGGGAGACCGGGAAGGCCCATAATACCGACGAACTCGTCGTGGTCTCGCATAATTGGGATGAAATCCGGCGCTTGATGTGGGACTATGTTGGGATCGTCCGAACCAATAAGAGGCTGCGTCGTGCAGAAAATCGGCTCGCTAATCTTCAGGAGGAAATCCGTGAGTATTACTGGGATTTCATCGTCACAAGCGACCTGCTGGAGCTTCGGAATATAGCCACGGTCGCCGAGCTCATTGTTGCCTGCGCCCTGCAACGCCCAGAAAGCCGCGGCCTGCACTACAATTTGGATATTCCCGACGTCGATCCAGCGTGGGCTCAACGGGATTCCATCGTGCGCCGACCCCGGGTTTGAGGAACGTCGCCCGTCACGGGTTGCGCAGGTACGACATCAGATCGGCCCCCTCCTGGGCTGTTAGAATGTCAATCAAGCCCTCCGGCATGGCCGATGTCGCCGTCTTTACGTCGGTCAATAGATCCGACTTGGTGAAGTTCATTTCCTTGAGATCCTCCGTCCGCAGCACGAGCTGCGAGGCCGTTTCACGCACCGCAAAACCGGAGTAGGCGAGTCCGTCGCGAGTTTCGACCATCCGTAGGGTGAATTCCGGGGCGATCAGCTTTGACGGATTCACCAAATGATTCAGGAGCTCAGCAGGTTTGTACTTGCGAGCAACGAGCGCCAGATCCGGCCCATAGGCTCGTCCTTGGCCGCCCAACGCATGACAACGGCTGCAATTGGGTCCGCCGTCCGAAAAAAAGAGGCGCTTGCCGCGGCCGGGGTTCCCGGTGAGAGCGAGCACTTTTCTTGGATCAAATCGCAACCCGAGGATGTGGCGTCGCTGCTCGGGTGGCAGGAATCGTTCAAAAAGATCGCGGGCGTAGGAATTGGTCGAAGCGACAGCGGTCGCGATGAGTTCCGGTGTGGCCATTCCTGGCAGGATTTCCAGCAAGGCGAGAGCGCCGCTGGCGGTCGATGCTAGCTGCTGGATAAGCGTCTTTCGCTCTGTGCCATTGCTCGTTTCACGTAATGATAGAATGGCTGCGTCCGTGCCTGCACAATGTTGCTTTGCGATCGCGAGATCGGGATCGAGAGGCAGTGAGTTCGTCGGGGGAATCTCGGGAATGGACCGAATCCAGTCCCGGACTGCGGCGACACCCCGTGGGTCGACAAATCGCGATCCAATGTGCGGCATGTGACCCGGCCCCTCGGTATTGATCCTATAGTAGAGAGTGGATCGGGAGGGTTCACCCGGGGCGATCACCCGCGCCGACGCCAGCCCGAACCCGCCGCGGATCGGCTTTTGATCGATTGCCCGGGTCCCCATGGTGTCGACCTCCTGATTGAGAAATGTCGCCACGGATCCGCCCGCACCGAGCCGGTGACAGGCGGAACAATTCACATGCAGCCACGCTCGGGCGCGGTTAGCCGCGGGAATCGAATCATCGTAGGGATCCGCAATTCGTGGCAGCGCCTGTCCGAAAGCTGGGGCGGCAAGCATACCCATCTGGATCAATCGCTCGACTTCGGTGGCCGCTCCCCCCTGAAGAGGGCGCGTATTGAGCTGATCGAGTTTAACGCCCAGCGTATTGCCGGGCCACGGGTTGTGGCATCGGAGACATTCCGTCCCGCTGGCAAATCGCCAGTTTTGCTCCCGACTACCGCCGGGAAAGGCGGCATCCTTTACCTGGATCAGGGAGTTCGTCCCACCCGTGGGTACGAGTACCGCATCCGTCTGCGCGTCATTCCACCGATAAGAATAGCCGCGCCAAGTCTGTCCGTCGAAATGCAGCAATTGGGTCTCGATCTTGCGTCGAGACTCCGGTTTCCCAGTTTCCAGATCGAGCTCGAGTGTCTTTGCCACGACGGTGTTCGTCGGATAAACCCACTTTTCACCGGGCACTAAGACATTGGTCCCCGGCGCTGCAATCCACCGCCGGGCTGTCGCATAGTCAGACCATTGCGACGCGTTGATTCGGTACTCGACCACGCCCTTTGCGGGACGCTGTGCTTCCGTGTCGGCAAAGATCCCCGTGGCGCTCAATCGCCGCGGAAAGCGCGCCGGATCATGCGCCATATCGTTGAGTACGAACTCATGAATTTCCCCGTTATAATCCACGATCAAGAGGTCGCCAACAGGGTCGTAACCAAACGCAATCGGATGCAAGGTGGTATCACACAATTCCATCATCGCTGTGACCGTGTCGCCCTTGTTCCGCACCGACCAAAATTTGCCGGTTTCCCAGTCGCCATACACATAGCTTCCGGTGAGAGCAGGTAATTTCTGGCCCCGGACATGCAACCCTCCGGTGATGCTCGACGCCTCATTATGTGGATGCGCCACCAGCGGTTGGTGAATCGGCGTCGGACCCGGCAGCACATCCGATCGCACAGAAGGATTGGGACCCTCGACATAACTCCATCCGCCGTTGTAGCCACCTTCGCGGACCACGTGCAACAGCTCCCACAACTCCCAGCCAACATCCCCCACCCAAAGGGCGCGATCCGGTCCGAAACTGATCCGCCACGGATTGCGGAAACCATACGCCCAGACCTCACCTCGGGCTCCGGGTGTTTTGATAAATGGATTATCCGATGGAATGCGATAGTTCCGTCCGCCCTCGGCGTGGTCCACGTCAATTCGTAGAATGGACGAGAGCAGATCATCCACCCGTTGTCCCGTCCGCAGTATGTCCGGCGGATCGGGGGGAGCGCCATCACCGGTCGAGATGTACAAGTAGCCGTCCGGACCGAACTGAATATCGCAGCCGTTATGACCGCCCGACAGCCATTGAAGGATGACATGCTCTGAGGCGGGATCGATGCGAGGTTTCGGCTCCAAGGTCACTGTAAAACGGGAGACATAGGAACCATTCGTTCGGCCGCCAAGTTCGATATAGGCCAGGTAAATAAATCCATTTTCGCGAAACTTTGGATGAAATGTAATGCCGTAAATTGCTTCGAACGGCTGGTGATGATCGCGAAGATTGAGGACGAGATTTGTTGCCGTGGTACTGCGGTCGCCGGCAAATGAATAGATTCGGCCGTTTTGCTGGGCGAGGAATATAAGGTTGGTGCCGGGAACGGAAACCAGATGCACGGGATTTTCGAAGCGCAGATTCGGAAAGGCGGGCTCCGTGCGGTAGGGAGCGGGTGGTTCGGGCGAGCCGATGACACTGGATTGGGTCCATGGGATTCGTGCGGCGGTCAATGCTCCGACCAGCAAAAAGAGGCTCGATCCAGCGAGAGCCCCGCGGGATGTGGAGGTGCACCGGGATGCAAGTCGAGCGAGGATTGGCCTCATTGAAGAATTAATGCGTTCGCAGTGGATGCTGTGGGTGGCGGCGCGATAAAGTAGAAACGGGCTCGAGTTTCTATTGGGCGGCGACCTGTTTGGAGGCTCCAGCGGGTACGGGTGTAAAGACGGCCAGGAGCTCTCCCGTTGCGGGATCAAAGACCCGGATCAGTCCTTCAAATCCCCCCGTTATTAACTGTTTTCCGTCGGCTGAAAACGCGAGCGCGAAAATAGCGCCAGAATGGCCTTTCAGAGTTGCGGAACGTTTTCCGTCGGAGGACTGGTATAGGCGAACCTCACCGGCGCTGCCCACTGCGAGCAGGGAACCGTCGGCGCTCCAAGCCACGGAATGGGCCGTGCCTGTTTGGCGTTCGAATTCGCGGACGAGGTTGACGTCATTGTTCCCGGCGGTCCGTTCCTGGTTTTCCTTCATTCGGTACACTCGGACGCCTCCTTCAGCACCGCCGTAAGCGGACCATTCTTCTTTGGGATGACGCGCCATGGAGACGACCGGTTCGAGGAGCTTGTTGATGTCGTCAATGAATTGACCATTGGCTGTGTTGATCAATTTCATTGCGCGGTCACGGCTGCCGCTCAGCATTCGTTTCCCGTCATCCATCCATGCTGTGCGGAACACCCAATCACTGTGGTTGTCGAATTTCATCAGCTCTTTGCCATCGACGGCGGCGATGACCCGCACCGATTTGTCCGCACCGCCGAAGGCAAGCCGCTGGGAGTCGGGCGACCACGAGACGCCGAACACGCAGTCAGCACCAATCTTAAAGCCGTTGGTGAGGCCGCCGGTGGTGGGATCCCAAATTTGCAGTTCTCCAAACCGAGCTGGAGCACCACCGCTGACGGCAAGCCAATGGCTGTCGGGTGAAAAGGCCATGGATTCGATTCGCGGAGATTCCCCGACGAGCCGAGCCTTTAACTGGAGTTCGGCGGTCGAGTGCAGCAACACCTCGTGGTAGCCTGAAATCGCGAGCCAGCGCCCATCCGGCGAAAACGCCAGGCTCGTGATAACCGGGGGGGCGGCATACGTTGGCGGCTCCTTGAGCCGGGTGGAATAGGCATCCTCCGGGGTATCGTCCTTGGCGCCTTCACGGATCCACCGCTCGATCAGGCTTGCTTCAGCCGCTGTCAGCGCATCTCCCTCCTTCGGCATGGAGGGTTCCTTGCCGGTGATTTCTTCGAGAATCCGTGATTTGGCCGGATCACCAGCCAGGAAATTCGGGCCATGTTTGCCAGGTTTCACGAACCCGGCGTACGTGGAGGTATCCACCTCGCCCTTCAGCTTGTTCGGATTATGGCACCCATTGCAGGAGCGTTTGAAGAGAGGTGTGATATCCCGAAACCAAGAGACGGCAGGGTCGGCCGCCACCGCCGACTCGATGGCGCCACCCACGGCAAGCGACAGGCAGGCAGTTAGAAACCGAGTATCGAGAAACGAAGGGGAAGAGGTGGATCTCATTTTGTGACCAGGGCTTTATCCGCGTCGGGCGCAGCGATGATGAGTTTTACCGAGGAGGATTTCAGTTTGTATTGTCGTTGCTGATGCAATGCCGTCCCGGTGATCACCAGGTCGAACTGTTTGCCGGAGGGAGCCTTTTCCGTGGCGAGCAGTTTCAGAACGGTTTCCCGGGCATTCGCAGCTACCGGGTCCAGACTGAATTGCACACCGTCTGGAATTCCCTCCACCGCCGTCTCGATCTCGTTGGTGAATCCAAGGCGGCGATCGATCTTGATGATCAACTCCGCGGCGGCAGCCGGAGATTTCCGCTCAACCGGCAGCGCAGTGACGGAGAGACGAGGTTGAGCTGTCGTAAGAAAGAACGGAATCGCACCGGTTCGCACGGGCAGCGGGTTCGGTGCGTGAATCGAGAAATCTTGTCCGCCCACCGATGCGGTAGCGAAGATCATAAGCCACCGCGTGGACACTTCGCTGTTGTTGGCGGCGGATATCTGGAGCCGGCCGCGGGATTGGCCTGCCGGAATGGTGATTGCAGGCAGGCTCAGACCTGGCAGCTCTTCGGCGACAACTCTTACGTCACCGGTGAACTCGGCAGACCGTGTGACTTGAACCTCCACACTGGATCCGCCGTTTTGATCGAGTTCGACCATCGGTGTCAGTGCATCAACCGTGAGGGGTATCGAAGGGACAATGCTCAAGAAATTGGGCCGAGCTTGCAGCGTTCGACGGAGTCTCTGGCCCTCCCGATCTCCCGTTGCCACAAGGACTAGGTCGTGGTGCTCCGGCCGAACATCCGGCGCAGCGGTCAGGATCAACCAGGCAATCGGTGGGCTCTCGGGTGAAAACACGGCGGCTGTGCAGGTGACACCTACCGGCAAGGACTCCGCCTCGACCCGCACTACAGAAGCAAATCCATTCCTGCGGTCGAGTTCGCAGCGGATCGCCAGATGGGCTCCCGCCGCCAAACGGTATCGCGAATTTGAAATCCGGATCCCAAAATCCGGTTCCATCACGGTGGGCTTCAAGCTGAGGCGGTAACCGAATCGCGCCCCCCCTCGTTCCGTCAGATCTCGAACCCCTACGATGTACTCTTGCCCCTTCTTCAAGTCTGCCTCGATGCGGGCATCGGGTCCATTGGCGTCATCATTCTGGGAAATCACCTTGCCGGCACCATCCATCAGCACGAGAAGGGCGTCGAGTGGCGAACCAAATCGGCGGGCGCCTATCTCGAGTATCCAGCGTTGATCCGATGGAGAAGTGAAGCGGTAGTGATCGAGATCCGCCTCCGTGCCGATCCGTCCATTGAGGGTGGCAGGGACCTGGATCCGGTTTGCCTGGTCGGGCTGATTATTAGGCTCTGTTTCGGTGATTTCTGGAAGATCCCCGGCTTCGAAGAGTTGCGGATTGGAGTAGCCTCGGCGGGTATGTATCCGGACCTCCTGCGTGGCCATGGGCGCGTTGGTGGCCACGGTCATCTGCATCCGATCCACGCCATCGAGCATCCGACCATCGAGTTGGAGTGAGACGGTCGTTCCCCGCCGGCCGCCGTAAGGGAAGATCGCGTCCAGATAGGGTAGTTCTCCCAGAATCATGCGATACCGATGCTCGCCGCTTCCCTGGAATCGTACATCCTGCAGTCGGATGAAATAGTCACCGTTGGCCGGCACCATAAATTCCAGGAATGGATCCAGTCCGTGTGCATCGTTGCTACGAGCGAGCTCACGACCGGCCGCCTCATAGATCACCATAGCGGGATCCAGCCGCGAGCCGAACCGGTTCGCCTGCACGTCGATGATGATGCGTTGCCCCTTTGACCCGGTAAAGCGGTACCAGTCGGCTTCTGTGGTTTGGGAAATCACGCCGCTGACAGCGCAGGGCAGGGGCAAGACGGGGGCGCTATTCGTCGCGCCAGTACCCGGTTGTTCCGTAAGCTCTGGGAAATCGCTCAGTTGAATCGTCTGGGGATTGGAGAATCCGTTCGGCCCGACCGTGCGCAATTCCCGAAGGCCCATGGGTGCGTCCGGAGCGATCTGGAGGCGGATTCGAATATCCTGCGAATCGGTTGCGGCGGTCGCGGCCAATCCGCCGCTCGACGATTCCAATCGAATTGCTGGCATGACTGATGGAACAACGCTGGCGGAAACACCGGGGGCGCCGCTGAATCGAATGGTTTGCACTCCACGCAGATTCTCACCGCGCAGAATAATTTCATTCGTGGTGCCGCGCTCGAACCACCCGGGCAGGATGGGGTCAAGGCGGGTAACGGATTGTCCCCGCAGCGGGGTTGCGGTACAAATCACCGTTACTGCGGCAAGGGACAGCCGGATTACCCCAACAAGTGAGCTGTGAAACACCCCGACAGTGTAGAGAGCCGTGTGGAGAATGCCGAATAGAAACTGACTGTGAATTGCTGATTGAACCAACCGCAGTCGATTCAAACTCTCTCACGTGGGAAGCTCCACCCGGATTCGCTGGAAAAAATCGGGGCACAAACCGGCGAATTCGGCGTTTTCATTGATCCGACTTTTAGTCCGATCTCCGGTTTTTGGTGCCGAGCGGGTCGGATTCTGTTTAGCTCGGTTAAGAACCATGTGGGTCTATCTCCTGCTGGCCGTTGCATTCGTGTTTTCCGCTTGGGTGTTCTACCGACTCACCCAAGGCACGGGAGAGGGTGAAACATTGCTGCCCCGGATTGGGCGTGTTGGCTGGTTGTTGCTTCTCGCGCTTCTCGTGCTGGTATGGCTTCCGTTTGGGGTCACGTTGCCTCTGCTGATTCCGGTAGCGTTGATCTTTTCGTATACGTGGGCACCCAGCCTGATGGGTTGGCTCTTTCGGCCAATCTGGGCTGTCTTCGACGGCGGTCACGAAGAGGTCGAGCCGAAGCCGTTTTATCACCGAGCCATTGCGCAACGCAATAAAGGTCATTACGACCTCGCGGTTCATGAAGTGATGCAGCAAATCGCCGAGTTTCCGGGCGATTTTGAAGGAATGATGCTCGTGGCGGAGCTGCAGTCGGAGGAGCTTGCGGATGTCGTTGGAGCGATTCAAACGTTGAATCAGATTATCGACACGCCTGGAAGGTCGGATCGGGAACAGATCCTCGCGCTCAATCGGATCGCCGATCTGCACGTGCGCCGCGAGGACCGCGCGTCGGCCCGCAACACGTTCCTGCGGATCATCAATGGCTGGCCCCGGTCGGATGCGGCTCATTTCGCGGAAACACGCATCGCGCATTTGCCGACGGATGAAGTGTTGGCTGCCCTGCGGAAAACACCCACTGTAGCGATGCGGGAGTTTCCCCAGAACATCGGACTGCTGGCGCCGCCGGGAAGTATGGATGCGCCGTACGCCAACGCGAATGAGCGGGCGACAGAATTATTGAATCGTTTGACCAAGCGTCCGGACGACTGGGAGGCAAGAGAGGCGTTGGCGATCCTTTATGGGAATCATTTCCGGCGGGCGGACCTCGCGAACGATCAATTCGAGCGGTTGGTAAACCTTCCCAAGCAGTCGGAAAAGGCTGTTGCGCGCTGGATGAATCAATGGGCTGACCTGCATTTGGGAACATTCGATGATCTGGCGGCGGCGCGGGCTGTCCTCGAGCAGCTCCGTCAGCGGTTCCCTGGCTCCATATGGGCGGACAGCGCCCAACATCGTTTAGCTCGAATCGGGACCGGAACTGGGGGGGTGCCGCCGCCGAAAACGCTGAAGCTCGGCAACTACGAACAAAACATCGGACTGAAGCAGTCCAGCCCGTTTAAACAGAAATCTGGAGACAAGATCGCAGCCGACCCCGGCTCCTGATCTCGTGGAAACTAAGTGCCCCCGCACGCGGCCTCCGCGGCCACCCTCATGTATCGAATACGATGCAAGGGCCGCCACTTCGTCAGATATCCGGTGACACTCAACTCCATTTGCTAGGTCGCCTACGGAAGATCCGTCGCTCCCATGAGGAATCGGTCGCATTCACGGGCGGCACCTCGACCTTCATTGAAGGCCCATACAACAAGACTTTGTCCCCGTCGGCAGTCTCCAGCGGCAAACACCTTGGGAATGCTCGTCTGGAAGCGGCCATGTTCGGCCTTGATGTTACTGCGGGCGTCGCGTTCGACTGCCAGCGATTCGAGCAGGGGTTGCTCCGGTCCGAGAAAGCCCATCGCCAGGAGCACGTGTTGTGCGGGAACAACCCGATTAGTGCCTGGCACGTCCTGGGGTACAAACTGCCCCTTGTCGTTCTTAGTCCACTGAATCTCAACCAGCTCGACACCCGACACGTGGCCGTCGGCATCTGCGAGGAATTTCTTCGCGGTCGTCAGGTAGATTCGCGGGTCTGCACCGAACTTCGCCTTCGCCTCTTCCTGGCCATAGTCGAGCTTGTACGTCTTCGGCCACTCAGGCCAGGGGTTGTCAGCCGCTCGCTTCTCGGGAGGTCGGGGCAAAATCTCCACCTGCACGAGGCTCTTACATCCGTGTCGCATTGAAGTACCAACGCAATCGGTGCCGGTGTCGCCGCCGCCGATGACGATGACGTCCTTGTTTTCGGCTGAGATGAAGCCGCCGTTGCGATGACCGGAAAGAACCGCTTGAGTGTTCGCCGTCAGGAACTCCATGGCGAAGTGGATTCCCTTGAGATTTCGGCCTTCGATGGGTAGATCCCGGGGCTTGGTGGCGCCGGTGCTGAGGACCACCGCATCAAATTCGTCCAGGAGCTGGCGAGTGGATAGATCTCGGCCGACCTCCGTCTTGCAGATAAACCGGATGCCTTCGGCTTCCATCAGTTTCAGACGGCGCATCACCACCGACTGCTTTTCAAGCTTCATGTTGGGAATGCCGTACATCAGCAATCCGCCCGGCCGATCGGCGCGTTCGAAAACAGTCACACTGTGTCCGACCCGATTCAATTGTGCCGCGGCGGACAAACCAGCGGGGCCGGATCCGACGATGGCCACTTTTTTTCCTGTGCGCTCCTTCGGCGCATCCGGAATCACCCAACCTTCCTCCCAACCCTTGTCGATGATGGCGCACTCGATGTTTTTGATGGTGACGGGCGGATCATTGATGCCGAGGACGCATGATCCTTCGCACGGAGCCGGGCAGACGCGTCCGGTGAATTCGGGGAAGTTGTTCGTCTTGTGCAGACGTTCGAGTGCCTCCTTCCACAATCCCCGATAAACGAGGTCGTTCCATTCCGGGATCAGGTTGTTGATTGGGCAGCCGCTAGCCATCCCGGAGATGAGCTGGCCCGTGTGGCAGAATGGTACGCCGCAATCCATACAACGGGCCGCCTGCTCGACCAGTTTGGTCTCCGGCATGTGATCATGGAACTCATTCCAGTCGCGGATGCGCTCCAGGGCATCACGATCGAGCGGCAGTTCACGGAGGTATTCAAGAAATCCGGTGGGCTTGCCCATGGTTCGTCTTTGGTAATTCGTTAAAAATTGAACGGAGAGGAAATCAACCTTCCGGCGTGCTGCCGAGTAGCGTTGATCGGCGCCGGTTCATCGGAGTGTTCCGAGTGGCGCCGGTTTCAGCCGCCACCCAGACGTGAAATGTCCCGGGCATTGGCTTCGAAGGCAGCATTGATGGCCTCCTCGCCGGTTAACCCGGCTTTCTCAGCCTTGTCGATGGCCTGCAGGACCCGCTTATAGTCCCGTGGCATGATCTTCACAAATTTTGGAAGAACCGTGGCCCACTGCGATAGCACATCGCGACCTCGAACGCTGTGCGTGTTTAGGACGTGCCGCTCTATCATGGCCTTCAGTTCGTCGGCTTCGGTCGGGTCCGTGACCGATTCGAGCCCCACCATCTGTACATTGCATTTCAGCGGTACATTGCTGGTTTCATCGAGAATATAGGCTATGCCCCCGCTCATGCCTGCGGCGAAGTTCCTGCCCGTGGATCCAAGCACCACCACGGCGCCGGCGGTCATATATTCACAACCGTGATCTCCCACCCCTTCGACGACCGCCCGGATACCGGAATTGCGGACGCAGAATCGCTCACCGGCCATGCCGCGGATGTACGCCTCGCCACTCGTCGCCCCGTAAAACGCGACGTTGCCGATGATGATGTTCTCCTCTGCCTTGAATTTTGAGCCGACCGGCGGAGTAATGATGATCTTCCCTCCGGAAAGCCCTTTACCGCAGTAGTCGTTAGCGTCGCCTTCGAGCCGGAGGGTCATTCCCGGTGGAACGAACGCGCCGAAACTCTGGCCGGCACTGCCCCGGAAGTTGAGCTGAATCGTTCCGTCCGGCAAGCCCTCGGCCCCATACCGTTTCGTCACCTCGTTTCCAAGAATGGTTCCAACGACCCGGTTGACATTGCGGATCGGCAGCGTGACCTGAACTTTTTCCTTCCGTTCGAGCGCCGGGCGTGCGAGCTCCAAAAGGAGGGTGAGGTCCATGGACTTTTCCAACCCGTGGTCCTGGGGCGTCTGGCAGTAGCGCCCCACCTCCTCATGGGCTTCCGGGCGATGGAGAATATTCGATAAATCAAGCCCCTTGGCCTTCCAGTGATCGATTGCTTGGCGTGCTTCAAGCCGGTCGACCCGGCCGACCATTTCGACGAGAGAGCGGAACCCAAGGCAGGCCATCAGTTCCCGAACTTCCTGGGCGATGAAGCGCATGAAGTTTACGGCGTGGGCAGGGTCTCCGGTAAATTTGGCCCGCAGGTCGGGATTCTGGGTGGCGACACCCACCGGGCAGGTGTTGAGATGGCAGACGCGCATCATGATGCAGCCGAGCGACACCAGGGGTGCCGTGGCAAAACCGAATTCCTCTGCGCCGAGCAATGCAGCGATCACGACGTCCCGTCCCGTCTTCAATTGACCGTCCGTTTCCACCGCGATTCGAGAACGGAGATCGTTCAAGACGAGAGTTTGGTGCGTTTCGGCCAGGCCGAGCTCCCACGGAATGCCGGCGTGCTTGATGGAGGATTGTGGCGAAGCACCGGTGCCTCCGTCATATCCGGAAATGAGCACCACGTCGCCGTGCGCCTTGGCGACACCTGCGGCGACGGTGCCTACGCCCACTTCGGAAACCAGCTTTACGCTGATGCGCGCCTCGCGGTTGGAGTTCTTGAGATCATGAATCAACTCCGCAAGATCCTCGATCGAGTAGATGTCATGGTGCGGCGGCGGGGAAATCAAGCCGACGCCCGGGGTACAATGCCGGACCTTCGCGATCCAGGGATAAACTTTGCCGCCGGGCAACTGGCCGCCTTCGCCGGGTTTGGCCCCCTGCGCCATCTTTATTTGGAGCTCCGCCGCCTTGGAAAGGTAGAGGCTGGTGACGCCAAATCGCCCCGATGCGACCTGCTTGATAGCGGAGTTCTTGGAGTCGCCCTTTTCATTCGTCCAAGTGTAGCGCGCGGGGTCTTCACCGCCTTCACCGGTGTTCGATTTGCCGCCAATCCGATTCATCGCGATGGCCAGTGCCTCGTGCGCTTCGCCACTGATGGAACCATAACTCATCGCGCCCGACTTGAATCGCTTGAGGAGGCTCTCGACGGACTCCACCTCTTCGATGGGGACGGGCGTGGACGGTTTGAACTCCAGCAGGCCACGGATGGTGTAATGATCCCGGAGCTGGTTGTCCACCAAGGCAGAGTATTCCTTGAAGACCTTGTAGTCGTTGTTGCGAACAGACTTCTGGAGCTTGTGAACGGTCTGCGGATTGAAGAGATGCAACTCACCGTCCGCCCGCCATTGATATTGGCCACCCACATCGAGAGCGTGTCCGTTGGATGGGCGGGGCGGATAGGCCCGTTCGTGGCGTAGCAACACTTCCTTCGCAATGGTGTCCAGGCCGATGCCGCCCACGCGGGACGGCGTCCAAGTGAAATACTTGTCGATGACGGCATCATTCAGACCAATCGCCTCGAAGATTTGCGCACCCCGGTAGCTTTGGATCGTACTGATTCCCATTTTGGAGATGGTTTTCACCACTCCCTTTACCGCCGCTTTGCCAAAGTTCTTCACGGCCGTCTTGTGGTCGACGCCCTTCAAAAGCCCCTGACGGATCATGTCGTCGAGCGTTTCGTAGGCGAGATACGGGTTGATGGCGCCGCACCCATACCCGATGAGCAGGGCGAAGTGATGAACTTCGCGGGGTTCGCCGGATTCCAGGACGATTCCCGCCCGAGTCCGAGTGCCCTCCCGAATCAAGTGATGATGAACCCCAGCCACCGCGAGCAGGGCCGGGATGGGCGCAAACTCCGAATTCACGCCACGGTCGCTCAGGATCAGGATGTTTGCGCTGTCCTGAATCGCCTTCGCAGCCGCGTCGCACAGCTCATCCATTGCCCGTGCAATCCCAGCGACCCCTTCACTCGCCCGGAAGAGGAGAGAAAGAGTCACGGACTTGAAATGAGGATCCTTCAGGTGCTTGAGCTTCGCGAACTCCTGGTTGCTGAGGATGGGTGACTTCAATTCGATGAGTCGGCAGCTCTCCGGCGTCGGGTTGAGCAGATTCCCTTCGGCCCCGATGGTGGTTTCGGTGCTCGTGACGATTTCCTCTCGAATGCAATCAATCGGTGGATTGGTCACCTGCGCAAACAGCTGTTTGAAGTAATTGTAGAGCAGTTGCGGTTTGTCTGAGAGGACCGCGAGCGGAGTGTCTGTGCCCATCGAACCGACTGCCTCTACGCCGTCTCGGGCCATGGGAACCATCAACGTCCGGAGATCTTCAAAGGTGTATCCAAACGCCATCTCCCGCTGAAGCACCGTCGTGTGATCGGGTTCGGGCAGGTGCGGCGCCTCCGGCAGGTCTGCCAACTCGACCATGTTCTGATCCAGCCACTGGCGATACGGCCACGCCTTCGCAACGGTGTCCTTGATCTCGTCGTCACTGATGATCCGCCCTTGAGCGGTATCGACCAGGAACATCCGCCCCGGCTGGAGGCGGCCCTTCTGCACGATCTTCTCTGCCGGGAAATCGAGAACACCGACTTCCGATGCCATCACGACAAGGTCGTCGGAGGTCACATAGTAGCGGGATGGCCGGAGACCATTACGATCAAGGCAGGCCCCAATTTGAATCCCATCGCTGAAGGCAACGGATGCCGGACCGTCCCAAGGTTCCATCAAGCAGGAATGGTACTCGTAGAACGCTTTGCGTTCGTCGCTTATCGACTCGTGGCCAACCCACGGTTCGGGAATCATCATCATCATCGCGTGCGACAAGGGCCGTCCGGCGAGGTACATCAGTTCGAGACAATTGTCGAACATCGCTGAATCAGAACCGGTCGGATTGATGATCGGGAAGATCTTCTGGATGTCTTTGCCGAAAAGCGGACTGGCGAACATCGACTGACGAGCGTGCATCCAATTGATGTTGCCTCGTAGAGTGTTGATTTCGCCGTTGTGCGCGATGAACCGATAGGGGTGTGACCGTTCCCAGGTCGGGAAGGTGTTCGTTGAGAATCGGGAATGGACAAGAGCCAGCGCGGTCTCAAAATCCTTGTCCCGGAGGTCCGGATAATAATCGGCTACCTGGGCTGGCATCAGCATGCCCTTGTAAACAACCGTGCGGCACGAAATGCTCGGCAGGTACCAGTAGTGCGAGTCTTTTTCCCCTGAATTCCGGACCGCATTCACCGCCCGTTTGCGGATCACATACAGCTTCCGCTCAAACGCGAGGTCGGTCTTCATCGTGCGCGTGTCACGGGCGATAAAGCACTGGCGCACACACGGTTCCGTAGCGACCGCTGTCTTGCCTATGTTTTGATTGTGCGTGGGAACCGTCCGCCAGCCAAGGATGGTCTGCCCTTCCTCCCGTACAATTCGTTCAAAGATTCGCTCGCACTGGTGACGAGCTTCCTCGTCCTTGGAGACATAAATCATCGCCACGCCATATTCCTCGGGCACCGGCAGTTTGAATCCCCCGGCTTTTGCAACCTTTTGGAAAAACTTGTGCGGCAATTGGACGAGAATCCCCGCGCCATCGCCGGTATTGGGTTCACAGCCACAGGCACCCCGGTGATCCAGGTTCAAAAGAATCTGGATGCCCTGAGAGACAATCTCGTGAGATTTCTTTCCTTTGATGTTCACTACGAAGGCCACTCCGCATGCATCATGCTCGAAGCGCGGATCGTAAAGACCCTGCTTCGAGGGCATACCGTGCCACCGCACCTGAGGAATCATCGAACTACCGGGTGTCGTATTCATCGAAACAACTTCTGTATTCGCGCCCCGGCAGATATCCGAAGCGCAAAACTCCAAAACTCTCTAGGAGATGCCGCCAAGGATGCAAACATTCTGTTGAGCGAAGAAATCCGCAAAACTGGGAAATATTTTCATGTTCGCATCGTTCCGATGGCCTCATGGAATGGCAAAAGTCCGCATCAATCTGGTTTCCGAGGCTGTTGGCACCCTTGAATCGTGCGCCAGGGAAGAGGAAAAATCCGGCCAAATCGGGCAGAAGACTGCTGTGGCTCAAAAATTCTTAAAGGCGATCCTGGTGAACTCGGAACGTTGGGCAATGCCGGGCACCTGTATGGAACAGGGTGAATCGCGTCCAGTTCCGGTTCTCCCCCGGGCCGATAATTGACAGATTCCGAATTGCCAAGGAGTCAACTTTTCCCACACTGGGCATCACGTATGATACGTCGATTCATTGCGATGGCTGTCGCGGTAGTGTTGGCGTCCGCTCGGGCGGAGGACAATTCCCAGCCCATACTTTTTGTCGCTCCGCTGGAGGCGGACCTGACGCAAATCCAGGGGTGGCAGCCGGCTGTTGGCGAGAGCCTCGCGGAGATGCTGATCACGGAGGTCACAAAGTTGAACAAATTCCAAGTGCTGGAATCCACCGCGCTCCAGAATCTCAAGGATGAAATCAGACTGGGCGAGGAAGGGTTTGTCAGCGCTGGGGAAGCAGTTCAGAAAGGCGGCTGGGCCGGGGCTGATTTCAGGTTCCGCGGCAAGGTCACCCGCTTTGGTTCCAAGGCGCAAGGTGTCAACCTGGGTGGATTCGTACCCGGCAGCCTTGGAAACCTCGGTCTGAAGCGCAACAAGACGGACGTTCAGATTGATTGGAGGCTGGTGTACGTCGCGACCCGCAAGGTTCTCAAAACGGGAGAGCTGTCGCGGATGAGACGGGTGTCGGATTCGACATTGGAGTCGGAGTGGGCGGACGGGGTGGGGCGATTGGCTTCAATAACTCCGAATTCATGAGGAGCGCCCTCGGTAAGGCCACCGTGAAGGCAATTGCGCTAGTGATGGCTGACCTGCGAAACACGTCCGTGCCGGCATCGGGACGGCGTCAGGCGAGGCAAAAGGCGCAGGAGACACAACAACAGCCAGCTTCGGCGGCGGCTTCGGCCACCGCAACTGCTGCGCGGAGCGTTTCGGGAAAGGTGGTGGCCGTGCCTGGCAAGTCCGTGGTGATCGTGTCCCTTGGCAGCCGGAATGGGTACAAAGCGGGTGATAAACTCAAGCTCTACGAAACCATCGATACGAAGGGCGATAAGGGCGAGGTGGTGTTCACCGAAGAGAAATTAGTCGGCGAAATAACGCTGGATGCTGTTCAGGACGAACGGAGCAAGGCGACGTATACCGGAGATCTGACCGTGAAGACCGGCTGGACCGTTAAAGGGATTTGACGGAACGTCGTAGTCGGGGACGGCAGTCCGCGCAATCCTCTTCCCCGTAACAGTTCATGGCCCACCTCGCGTCCATTATTTAGGTGGATTCTCTCCCAGCTTCAGAAGTGAAAATTGTTGCACGTGACACGAGCAGGTGGAGACGGTCCAATCGGAATGCCAACCTTGGAAACCGCCGTGGAAGAGACAATGTCTGATCCACCGGCGGCTACCGCGGTGCCGACTTCACTGGAGTCGGAGTTTGCGATATTGTACGAGAAGCACCACCGGCA
This sequence comes from Pedosphaera sp., assembly GCA_009695205.1. Taxonomy (GTDB): domain Bacteria; phylum Verrucomicrobiota; class Verrucomicrobiia; order Limisphaerales; family UBA9464; genus SIBK01. The sequence continues at coordinate 38,965 of SIBK01000034.1, forward strand.
GATCTTCTATTTGGCGCTTCGACTTCTCGGGGATCCCGGGCAAGCGGAAGATGCGACACACGACGTCTTCATCAAGGCCTACAGAAAAATCGGGGAGTTCCGGGGCGATGCCGATGTGAGGACATGGTTGTACCGGATTACGCTGAACCATTGCTCCAATTTGCGTCAGAGCTGGCACGCCCGAAATGTGCATGTTCAGGCGGACGACACGGTGTTTGAGCTGGCGGTAGGTACCTCTGAAAACCCACTGCGCATGCTCGAAATCTCTGAGCTTGGAGAGCGGATTCGTAAGACTCTGGAGGGGATGCCGGACGAGTACCGGGTATTGCTCTTGTTAGTTGCAGACGACGAATTGAGCTACAACGAGATCGCGGAATTAACAAAACAATCGGCGGACGCTGTCCGTGGCAAACTGCATCGAGCCCGCAAAGCCTTCACGATGGCATTTCAAAAGACGGGCTGAACCAAAAGGAATTGAATGAATCCAGGATCTCAACGATTACGAACGGAGGAGGGCCAACAGCATATCCACGAAGCTCAGCAGAAATCCGGAGCGGTCGAGTTTGCGACGCCCGAGGAGGCGATACGTACTGATTTAGCGCGGACAATTGTCCCGCCGACGGTACGCGAGCGTTTGGCCGCATCGATGGCGATCGAGCCTACCAAGCCCGTGAGTTGGTGGCGGAGCCTATTCAGGTAAGATGCAATGAGGCATCACGGTCGGACTCGGATCAGACAGATGGCATCCGGAGTTGCGGATGAAACTGAAAGAGTTTTGCGGCCGCCGAGATGCACAAAGGTGTCCTCAGCAACGGTGGATCCGTCGTACGGGTTCAACCACGCCACCTTCCATTTGCCGGGCGGCAATTCGATCACGGGGGCGAGAAAAGTCGAGCCTGGGTTCTGCGGGGGACGAATGCCGTCCTGACCCCATGAAAAGTCTAACGTCGCATCGGTGCGGACGAAGAGGAGTTGGGAAGGGTCGAATTGCACCCCGGAAAAATACTCCGCCTGGAGGCCGGGCCCTTTGATGGATTCAAGCGCCGATGCGCCGACCGGCTCCCGGGACTTTCCCGGCTGTGTCCAGAGCAATCGGGCCGTTCCGTCTCCGCCGCTGTAAAAATACTCAACCTTGAGCGCATACCGTCGGCCTTTGGTAAATGCGATGCGTGCGGTATCCTGAACGGTCCCGTGATCGGTCCAGTTATTAATGAGAGTTTTGTCGTCGATCGACACCCGGATTCCATCATTCGACACGGTGTAAAGTGTATGCTCCCCGTCCCTGTCTGGAACAAGAAATCCGGTCCACCGGACACTGAAAGAGGACGGTGTGCCGGCGGGCCGAAAATAGAGGCCGTACCGCGTGCCTGGCTGGCCGTAGGCTCGCGCGGAATGAGAGGTTGGAATTCCGTCGATAATTACATTTTCGAGCGGCCTGGATTCGGCTGGGGCAAACTCAGCGAGAAAATCGCGCAACACCCGGAACTGACGTCGTAGTGCGGGTCCGCCACCGCCCGGAGTGGTCGAGGTCATCTGGTGGGTACCGTCTTCACGACCTGGGATAAACGAGTAATCGAGATGATTGAAGAGAGCGCCACCGGCTAGCATGAACTCCCAGGCTTCCATGCGGTACGGCGCGTCATTGGTTCCGCGGAATCCTGTTTCATTATCACCGATCGGCAGCCCATGCCGGCCATTCGCTGCGATGGCATCGGGTGGACTCACGTAATGAAAATTCAGTAATGAAATTGCAGGATGGACGCTGGCAACCGCCGTCGAACCATTGGCGACATTCCAGGAAATCAAGTGCGACGTGGGGACCGTCGCGCGAGGGCTGTTGGCACCGGGTTGGCCGGCACGGGGCTTGAGGGCGGCCGCCAGGACATCCGCAATATGATCGTGCCATTTCATATCGACGCCTCCTGTGTAGGGTTCGTTGCAGATTTCGAAGTAAACATTGGGAAATTCACGAAGTATTTCCGCCAGTTTACGCACGTACGCAATTTGGAACTCGACCAATTTGGGGTCTTTGCGGGTTAGAGCTTCATTCCAGGGGCAGCGACCCACTCCATTGATGTTGTTGCGTTCGTTGAAGGGGTGTGTGGCCCATGATTTTTCGCTGTAAAAAGCGGAGAACAAGTTTGCTTCAACGATGATGTCCCGCTCCATGGCCGCCTGCATCAGCTGTTTCAGACGTGCGAAATAGTCCTCGTCCCAGCGGGTAAGGTCAAACCGGTTGCCGCCATCGAAGTAACCCGGCTGGTCGCTGCGCCGCCAGGGGCATAAAAAACGCTCGACTGGGGGGGCGAGCGAGTTGGCGGCGATGTTGAAAGCGCCAGGTTGTTCGCGGTAAGCCAAAAATACGCGGGTTCCATTCATGCCATCCCGTGCCAGTGCGTCGAAGTACCGAACGAAGTCGAACTGCCGATCGACCAGAGCGCCGTAGTGTTCGCCGGAGGTAATGACATGGATGGGCAAATCGCGATAAATGAAACAATGTGGGTTGGTGGGGTGCACCGAAAAAGGCTGGATCGACTCAGCGTGGCTGCGTTGCGACAGGCGCGCGATAGCCATCAGTAACAGGGTGGATCGGAGAAAAAAGGTGAGAGGATGCATGGCGGGCGGCAGTGTACGATGCTTGAATCCCGTGGGCTACCGGTGAATAGGACCCTGGGACGATATGAGAGATGCGATTCACTTCACAACAAATCTTGCCAACCATCAATTCGGTCTCTAATTTGTCGTACTCGGTGCCGCGGGGTGGAGCAGCCCGGTAGCTCGTCAGGCTCATAACCTGAAGGTCACAGGTTCAAATCCTGTCCCCGCAACCAATTTTAACCGGCTGATTTCAAACGACTTAGGGGATGTTTTTGATCAGCCGGTTTTTCTGCTGCCTTTTCTCCAGTGCAAGGTACGCGCAAAAAGTTGGGAGTTGAAAGGGGGCAGGTTTCCCCATCGAATACCCGGAACCGACCGATGCTGAAAATCTCCAACCCCCTTTGTCTGTCCACAGTTTCGTGGGAATTGCTTCCTCCGCACTGCGGAAAGTGAAGTCGCGTTCCGGCGCTGCCATCAATTATTCCCGCTCACTGTGGTCCTTTCCTGTCTCTTCGCTTTTTCTCGGGCGTCGATTTCGGCGAAGGAAGGGGCGCGCAGGAGCAGAACTACCCGAAGACCGGTGTTTTCCGAAGTCGCATTCAAGGGCAGGACGCTGCTGTCTGGAGATAACAGGACGGATTCGGGCTGGTGAGGCGCAGTCCGGAGGCTGAGGAGTTCTTGCGCTGGGATGGATGATAGATCCCACAACTTGAGCGCGTCGTCTATGCTACCGGTGGCCAGAAATTTTCCGTCGAAGGAGACAGCGGCCGCCGTTACTCCTCCCATGTGCCCCCGGAGGAGGTCGAGTTCTTTCCAGGATGTCGTATCCCAAAGGCGGACGGTGTTATCGATGCTGGCGGACAGGAAGTGTTTGCCGTTTGGTGAAAAAGCCAGAGCTGAGATTTTCCAGGTATGCGCCTTCAGGTGGGCCAAGGTCTTTTGCGTCGCGAGATGCCGAACCGTGATGCAGTAATCATCCAATGGAGTCGCCAGAAGTGTTTCGTCCGGCGAAAAAGCCCATGCGCTCAGCTCGCTGTCTTCGAACCGGCCCTGGGGTTGACCGGTGGTGAGGTTCAAGACGGTCACCGTCCCTTTCCACTTTCTATCCACCACGCTGCCGCAATTTGCCAAAAACAGGGTATCCTTCGGCGAGAACTTCAGAGCTCGGACTTTGCCTCCGGGGACTTGATAAGTGACCTTGCGCTGTCGCGTCTCGACATTCCACAACTCCACCGCACCGTTCGTCCCGCCGACTGCCAATGTCTTGCCATCGGAAGAAACAGTGACCGCCCTCGGTTAGTTCGTGCTCAAACTAAGATCGATCGTCCGAAGTCTCTGCCTTGACCGGATGTCTAACTCACTGATTTTCAAGTCGTTGTTCAAGGTCAGAAGACTGTTTTCATCGTCGGAAAATCTTAGCGCCCCTCGCACCTCGGGGAGAACACTTTCGTCTGCTTTCGGAACACCGCTCCAGAACCTAGCGGTTCCGTCTTTGCCCCCGGAAACGAGTATCTGTCCATCGGGCGAGAAGGCGAGGGCCCAGACTCCGTGCAGGTGCCCTTGGAGCGTCGCAATTTTCTGTAACACGGGGTTTTGCGGCTGCGCGCCCAGCACAGGGGCTTGCGGCGTGAGCGAGGCTAGCAGCCTGTCGGACTTAGCTACGAGCCGGAAACGGGTGCCCGGGGAGGTTCCCGAATGGGACGTGGCGACGGAGGTCTGAGACCCGGGGCCCGGTGTGGCAGGTCCGCCTTGGGTCGATGGATGCAAGTATGTAATATACACAA
>SIBK01000035.1 GCA_009695205.1 Pedosphaera sp.
ATACGGTCCCATGGCTCCCGCCATGGGCTACTCTCTGCCGCTGCTCCGCAGCTGTGCTCCGAGCATCACCTACGTGTTGGCAAAGTTGAAAAATCGGCAAATCGCGGGCAGTGCGAGTTGCGCGCGCCAACAACATCGGGATGCGCCCGGTCATTTGCCGCCGTAGCTGAAATCATCAAACAAGGTCACGCTGTCCGCCTTGGTCCATGCCCCGACCTTGCCCGCGTCCTTGAAATGGTCGTCCTTGGCCTCGATGACGGTCTTGCCGTCGAAGATCACGGCGAACTTGTTCCCGGCAAACTCCACACGCAGTGTGTGCCACGTATTGGGTGAAACCGTCGTGCCCACGTTTTTAAAGGAGACGCGCTTGCCGCCAATCGTGTGGTAAATGGTCACGTTATCTTCGAGCGCGTTGGCGCGGGCGATGTAATAATTGTCGCGATCTTTGCCGCGCCAAATGACTCCGCCCGCCTGGTCTTCCTTGCCGGCAACGGGCTTGAATCTTACTTCGACATAGCCGTCTTTGATGAGCGCGTCGTGTTTGATACAAACCGGAAAAGTCGCGTCGCCGGATTGCTTGAGCACGTTGGGTTTGCTCGGCGCGGAGTCGTTCTTTTCAACAGTCCACTTCGGGCTGCCGCTCCCAGTCTTGATTGCGGTCCATCCGGCGGGCGATTCGCCCGGGGTCGCGTCATCAAAATTGCTGGTCCCACCCAATCCCGTGGTGGTCATCAAACGGGTCATAGCGATGAGCGTGACGATGGTTTTCATATACTCACTCCGACGACATCGGGAAGATGTTGTTCCGTTACTTGTTTTGTGTGTCAAGCGCCGCTTTCAGGGCCGCTGCCAAATCCACGGTCTTGCTGTCCCTTTATCCCTTATTATTGACTTGCACGTGGGAATGCAGATCAGCGCCTTGCGGGCGCGGAGTGAGTACATCAACGGCAAGTTGCCGACCTGACCATCGGGCCAAGCGTGGGTGCCACCTCGGCCTGTCGGCACCAGGAACCGTGCGGCCAGGCCAGCACTTGCTTCTCGTCGAGCCACTCGATGCGCAGGCCGTTGCGCGCGAGCAAGGTCACAATTTCGCCGAGCGAGTGGTTCTAGCCATGCTGGACCTTGGCGTCCACGTCGGCGGTCGGATCGGCATAACTCCCCTTGACCGGCACCGTGATGGTCTTGCCACCCCAGTAGTCGTATGCGATGTGCAGGTTGTTGGGTGTCGGCTGATCGTCATCGATCGCCCACAGCAACGGGTGGCCCTCGTAAAGATAGAAAGATGCCACCCGGTTTGACGAAGCTGGCAACGCTTCGGGCCCACGGCTCGATTCGCACGTCGTCGGCATCGTCGCGGAATCGTTGCACATCGTAAAACGCACTGACCGTGTTTACCGCGGTCCACGCATCCCAAAGCCGGCGATTCTCGCTCAATTCCTTTTCGAACATTCCCATAACGTGTAAGACCGAATTATCATTTCGACACCTTTATTGGCTTCCCTGCACTTTCGATTCGGGTGTTGTCGCGGCGTAGAAGCCTCTCGCCATGTCACCGATGAAGTAATAAAGTCTCAATCAAAGCACCCGACCATGAAATACATCCTCACCGCGCTCCTCGCGCTCCTTTGCGCCAGCGCCGTCGGCGCGGATGCGAAGCGCCCGAACATCGTCTTCATCCTCGCGGACGACCAGTCGCCGTTCGATCTCAAATGCTACAGCCCTGAGTCGCCGCTGGAGACGCCCCACATTGACCGGCTCGCACGCGAGGGGATGGTCTTCGAAGGCGCGTATCACATGGGCTCGTTCAATGGCGCGGTCTGCACGCCGTCGCGGCACATGATTATGAGCGGGCGCACCGTGTGGCATCTGCCCATCGCGCCGCAGGCGATGCAGAAGGGGTTGTGCCCGCCGAACATCGAGCAGCAGACGATTCCCGCCGTATTCAACCGCGCGGGCTACGCCACAATGCGAACGTGCAAACAGGGCAACAGCTACGAGGCGGCGAACAAGCTCTTCACCGTCCGCCACGACGCCACCAAGCGCGGCGAGTCGGCCGAGACGGGAAGCGCCTGGCACGGCGACCGCGTGATGGATTACCTCGCGGAACGCGAGGCGACAAAGGAAGCGAAGCCGTTCCTCATCTACTTCGGTTTCTCGCATCCGCACGACGAACGCGATGGCATGCCGGAGCTGCTCGCGAAATACGGCGCGGTGAATCACACCAACTCGTCTACCCTGCCGCCCGCGCATCCGAAGCAACCGAGGCTCCCGCCGAATTACCTCCCCGCGCATCCCTTTCACCACGGCCATCCCGACTTGCGCGACGAGGTCGCCGTCAGCGGCGTGTGGACTAACCGCGACGAGCGCACCATCCGAAATGAACTGGGCCGCGAGTTCGCGTGCAGCGAGAACATTGACCTCCAAATCGGCCGCGTGCTCGCGAAGCTCCAGGCGATGGGCGAACTGGAGAACACCTACGTCATTTACACCGCCGACCATGGGATTGCGATCGGCCGACATGGGCTTCAGGGCAAACAAAATCTCTACCAGCACACCTGGCGTGTGCCGTTCATCGTGAGGGGGCCAGGCATCAAGCCTGGCAGCCGTGTCGAGGGAAACATCTACCTGCTCGACGTGCTCGCCACGCTCTGCGACCTCGCGGGCATTCCGGCGCCGGAGACGAACGAAGGCACGAGCTTCAAGCCCGTGCTGACCGGCCAGAAGCAAACCATCCGCGACGTACTCTACGGCGTGTATAACGGTGGCACCAAGCCCGGCATGAGGTCGGTGAAACAGGGCGACTGGAAGCTAATCCAATACGATGTAATGGGCGGATCTGTGCGCCAGACGCAGCTCTTCAACCTCAAAGACAACCCCGAGGAATTTCTCATCGAACATCACGACGCCAAGATCGCAGCGCTCACCGGCGCGAAGCCCGCGACGCATCAGGTGAACCTCGCCACCGACCCGAAACACTCCGCGAAGCTCGCGAAAATGGAATCCCTGCTCCTCGCCGAGATGCGCCGCCTCCACGACCCGTGGCGCTTGTGGAACCAACCCGCCGACGGCCTCACGCCGCCGCCCGAAGCGAAACCCGAAGTGAAAACCGACGCGATACCGAAAGGGAAACCCAAGTGAAAACCGCACGGTGCGAATTGCCTGAACGGGAGCCAACGTGGGAGGCTCCCAGGAAAGCGAAGCAATAGAAAACCAAACCGAGCACATACCCAGATGAAATCCTTCCTTCTCCTCACCGTCTTTCTTTCGTCATTCGCCCTTCGCTCTTCGGCTTTGGCGGCCGCGCCCAACATCCTCTTCATCTTCTCCGACGACCACGCGCAGCACGCCATCTCGGCGTACGGTTCGAAGGTGAACCAGACACCGCACCTCGACCGCCTCGCCAGGGAAGGCGCGCGGTTCAAGAATTCGTTTGTCATCAATTCCATCTGCACGCCCAGCCGCGCCACGCTGCTCACCGGGCAGTACTCGCACCTCAATGGCGTGCCGGTTTTCAACCGGTTCGACGGTTCGCGGGACACTGTGGCCAAACAGTTGCAAAAGGGTGGCTACCACACTGGCATGATTGGCAAATGGCACCTCGGATCTGATCCCACGGGCTTCGACCGCTGGATTGTGCTGCCGGGACAGGGCGCGTATTGGAATCCCGCCTTCCTCATCACCGGGCGCAAGCTCACCCTCCAAGGCCACTGCACGGACATCACCACGGATCTCGGTATCGAATTCCTCAAGACGCGCCCGCAGGACAAGCCGTTCTTCCTGATGCTGCACTATAAAGCGCCGCACCGCGCGTGGGAACCGGACGAGCGCAACAAGGCGCTCTTCAAGGACAAGCTGATCCCCGAACCCGACACACTCTGGGACGACTACGCCACCCGCCCCAGCGCGCTTCCGATGAATCAACAGACCATCGCCCACGATCTCACGCGCCGCGATCTCAAGCTCGAAGCGCCCGCTGACCTCAAAGGCAACGCGCTCAATCAATGGCTTGACGTCAAGCCCACGGAAGTCACCGCAGACGGCAAAACCCTGACCGGAAAAGAGTTGGTGAAATGGAAATACCAACGCTACATGCGCGACTACCTGGCGTGCGTGCAGGGTGTGGATGACGGCGTCGGAAGGGTGCTCGATTATCTCGACCAGACCGGTCTCGCAAGGAACACCATCGTCCTCTATTCCTCCGACAACGGCTGGTACCTCGGCGACCTCGGCCTTTATGACAAACGGTTCATGTATGAGCCAGGCTTGAACGTCCCGCTCCTCGCGCGCGGGCCCGGCATCAAGGCGGGCAGCGTCCCGACGGAGTTTGTTTCCAACCTCGACCTCGCGCCCACCTTTCTCCAGCTCGCGGGCCTGCCCATCCCGGCCTCCATGCAGGGCCGCTCGCTCGCACCGCTGCTGCGCAGCGAAAAGGCTGTCGATTGGCGCACTTCGATATACTATCGCTACTATCACGACCCCGGCCATCACAACACCGCCGCGCATCTCGGTGTCCGCACCGCCACGCACAAGCTCATCTATTACTGGAAGTTGGGTGCCTACGAGATGTTTGACCTCACTCAGGATCCGAACGAGCAGCGGAATCTTCTCCACTCCGCCGCGGACGCCACGAAGCCCGAGGTGGCCGCCAAGTTCGCTGAGTTGAAAGCGGAAATCACCCGCCTCCAAAAGGAATACAAGGATGACGGCCAGTACGCCGACCCCGCCACCTGGCCGAAGGGCGGCCCGGACGGCCCCTTCGAGGACTACCAGCCCACCGGTATCAAGACCGTCGCGGAAGCCATGAACCTCTCCACTGCGAAACGGAATCCAACCCAATGAATCGCATCATCACGGTACTCCTCGCGCTCGTTTGCGCCACAGCCATCGCCGCCGACAACAGGCGTCCGAACATCGTCTTTGTCCTCACCGACGACCAGGGCTACGGCGACCTCGGCCACACAGGCAATCCGGTCATCAAGACGCCGCACATCGACCGGCTTGCTGCCGAGTCGTCGCAGCTCACGGACTATCACGTCGCGCCAACCTGCTCGCCAACGCGGGCGGCGTTGCTCACGGGGCATTGGACCGATCGTACGGGCGTGTGGCACACGATCAGTGGCCGTTCCATGCTGCGTGAAAACGAGGTCACACTCGGTCAGATGCTCAAGGACGCGGGTTATGCGACCGGGATGTTTGGCAAGTGGCACCTCGGCGACAACTTCCCCTATCGCCCGGAGGACCGCGGCTTCACCGAGGTGTATCGCCACGGCGGCGGCGGCGTGGGGCAGACGCCCGACCTTTGGGACAACGCTTACTTCGATGGGAAGTACTTTCATAACGGCCGCGTCGTCCCCGCGAAGGGTTTCTGCACCGACGTGTTCTTCGCGGAAGCGAAGCGATTCATCCGTGAGTGCGCGGGGACGAAGCAACCGTTCCTCGCCTGGATCGCGCCCAACGCACCGCATGGCCCGCTGCACGCGCCGCAAAAATACCTCGACCTGTATGCCGGTCAACCGCCCAACATCGCCGCGTTCTTCGGCATGATCAGCAACATCGACGACAATGTGGGAACAACCCGCGCGCTGCTGCATGAGCTTGGCCTCGAGCAGAACACGCTCTTCATTTTCACCACCGACAACGGAACCGCCACCGGCGCGAAGGTGTTCAACGCCGGAATGCGCGGCGCGAAGGGAAGTGAATACGAGGGCGGCCATCGCGTGCCCTTCCTCGCGCACTGGCCCGCCGCGGGTTGGAACAAAAAGCACGTCAGCGACATGCTCTGCCACGCCGTGGACATCGTGCCCATGCTCCTGGAAATCACCGGCGCGAAGGCGCCGGACGCAGTGAAGTTTGACGGCAACTCCATCCGCGCGTTGCTGGATCCCGCGGGCAAAACCGACACCTGGCCGCGCGACCGGATGCTCGTCACCGATTCGCAACGCGTGAGCGATCCCATTAAGTGGAAGCAAACCGCCGTCATGTCCGCGAAGTGGCGACTGGTGAACGGCAAGGAACTTTACAACATCAAGGCTGACCCCGGCCAGAAGCGCGACATCCTCACAGACCACCCGGAGCAGGCGGAGAAGATGCGCGCCTTTTACGACGCGTGGTGGAAGGAGTTGGAGCCGTCCTTCGCACAAACGACGGAGCTTCATCTCGGCCATCCAGCGCATCCCGTCGTGAGCCTCACGGGGCACGACTGGATTCAAGAAGCGCCGCCGCCGTGGAACCAGGAGCACATCCGCCAGGCCGATGGATTCGCGCCCGCGCAAAAGTCGGTCCATCGCGGTTATTGGGCCGTGAAAGTCATTACCCCGGGCACCTACACCATCCGCCTGCGCCGCTGGCCGGTCGAAGCTGACCAACCGATCACCGGCGCGCTGCCCGCCGGGGCCGACGTGCCCGGCGCGACCAAAGCCTTGCGTGCACATCCAGGCCGGGCCATCCCCGCAGTCACCGCCGCGCTGCGTCTCGACGGCCGCGAACTCGAAACCAAGCCCGTCCACGCGGACGACAAGGAAATCACTTTCACCGCCAAGCTTACCGCCGGCTCGCACCAACTCGCCGCCGCATTTGTCGTCGCAGATAATAACGAGGTCGGGGCCTACTACGCCATCATCGCGAAGCAGCCATGAAACGTACCAACGCCCGCAGCGCATCAGGGCACCCAGGGCAAGCGCGCGTTGTTCCTCGACAAAACGGCGACGCAGGGCGTCCACGTCGAGTTCACCGGCGCATGAGATGAGCGCTCCTCTTTTGAAAACCGAAGTCTTCGCTGCGCTGCCGCCACCGTATGCGGGAGACGTGAAGCCCCGCATCCGTGAACGACTCACCGCACGTCCGGAGCACACGATCGTCGTGCTCGATGACGATCCCACCGGCACGCAAACGGTGTATGAGGTGCCTGTGCTTACAACTTGGGACGTGCCGGCGCTCCGAGCTGAGTTTAGCCGGCCAGGAGCTTGTTTCTACATTCTCACGAACTCACGCAGCCTCGTGGCGTCTCATGCGAGAACGCTGAACCATGAGATCGCTACGAATCTGCGTGCCGCAGCGGGTAAACAGCCGTTCACCGTCGTCAGCCGCAGCGACTCGACGCTGCGCGGACACTTCCCGCTGGAGACGGATGTGCTGGCCGAAGAACTCGGCCCGTTTGATGCCACACTGATCATTCCTTACTTCGAGGCGGGCGGTCGCTACACGATCCACGATGTCCACTATGTAGCCGAAGGCGACAAACTCATACCCGCAGCTGAGATGCCCTTCGCAAAGGATGCGGTGTTTGGCTACCAGCACTCGAACCTGCGCGAGTGGGTCGAGGAGAAGACGCAGGGCCGCGTGAAGTCTCATGAGGTGGCCTCGGTATCACTGGAGACGATCCGAGTCGGTGGCCCGCAGGCCGTGTTGGAGCAGTTGCAGAACTTGGCAAAGGGCAGCGTATGCATCGTGAATGCCGCCGCGCTTTCGGACATGGATGTTTTCGCCCTCGGTCTGCTGATGGCGGAGCAAAACGGCTGCCGCTACCTTCTGCGCAGTGCCGCGCAGATCGTGGCGGCTCGTTTGGGCCTCGAGACGCGGCCATTGCTCAGCGGTGATGATTTGAAGACAGGTGGAGGCACCGGAGGCTTGGTCATCGTGGGTAGTTACGTGCCGAAAACAACGCAGCAACTCACGCATCTCCTCGCAAACACAAACATCGATCGCATCGAGCTTCCGGTGCCATCATTACTCGACGAGGCAAGGCGCGCCGAATGCATCGAGAAAGCCATGGAAGGCCTCCACAAGGGATTACAGGCGAAACGCGATGTCGTGCTCTACACCAGTCGGGCGCTCGTCACGGGCGACGATGCCGCGCGCAATCTCCAAATCGGTAACAGCGTTTCTGCGGCGCTCGTGACAATTGTCCAGCGACTCACGGTGCGTCCGCGCTACCTCATTGCGAAGGGCGGCATCACTTCCAGCGACCTCGCCACACGCGGACTCGGCGTGAAACGTGCCATGGTGGCCGGGCAGCTGTTGCCGGGCATTCCCGTGTGGCGCCTCGGATCCGAGGCAAAATTTCCCGAACTCAACTACGTGGTATTTCCCGGCAACGTGGGCGGGCCGGACGCGCTTGCCGAAGCGGTTTCAAAGCTGAATGTCAGATCTGCCTCGGAGGAACCCTGATGGCAGGAGGCGCCCCATCTTCACAAAGCTCGCCGTCGCCGACCTCACCGAAGCCGTCGTGACCGCCATCCAACGTGGCAGAAAGCAATGGGGTCGGCAGTATTCAGCGGCCGCACGAGGCATTTTGCGGTTCTGGCAGCTGAAACCGCTGCGACACCTCGACACGCCGCAATCCGTGTGGTAGCTCTTCGGAGTGATTTCCAAACGAGAACTGACGACGGGCTGCTTGTCCGTGCTGATCGTCGCGGTCGCCGCGGGCCAGGAGAATCTGCGGGGTCTGGACCAGTTGGATTTTCGACGGGTGGTCAAGGACGGCAAGAGCAAGGTGTTTCCCGCAGTGGTATTCATCAAGGTGCTCCGCGAGGACATGCAGCGCGGTGAGAAGCAGACGCAGGAGGTCTCGGGTTCTGGAGTCATCATCTCCACCTCCGGTGAGGTGTTGTCGAACTGGCATGTGGTGGACAAGGCGACTGAGGTCCGTTGCCTTCTCTCGGACGGCAGGGCCTATGCGGCGAAGGTGCTCGGCACGGACAAAGACACGGACGTTTCACTGCTGCAATTGCAGTTGCCTTCCGGGAGTCCTCCCCTTTCATTTGCGTCGTTCGGAGATTCCACAAAGCTGACAGAAGGCGACTTCGTGATGGCGATGGGGGCGCCGTGGGGGCTTTCGCGGAGCGTGAGCATCGGCATCATTTCGTGTACCCGACGGTTCCTGCCGGGCGCCAGCGAATACAGTATCTGGCTGCAAACCGATGCGGCGATCAGTCCGGGAAACTCAGGCGGCCCGCTGGTGAACACCGCTGGGGAGGTCGTGGGACTGAATACCCGGGCCATGATGGCTGGCGGCGACACCGGCTTCACAGTTCCCATCGAAGTGGCGGCGGAAGTCGCGAACCAGATTCGGAAGACTGGAAAGATGGATTGGAGCTGGACCGGCCTCCAACTCCAGCCTCTGAAGGACTTCAATCGCAACGTTTATTTCCCTTTTGAGGAAGGGGTCATGGTGGCTGAGACCGACCCTGAGAGTCCTGCGCGACGGGCAGGAATCGAGGCGGGAGACCGAATATTAAAGGTCAACGAACAGCGCTTTAATGGCCAGACCCAGGAGGATCTGCCGGGGTTAAGGCGTTTCTTGGGGTTGCTGCCCAAGGGTCAAACAGCCCGGTTTGAGCTCATAAGCAAAGAGAAAATTCGAACGGTCGAGGTCACACCGCGGGAGAAAGGCCAGGTTGAGGGAGAACAACTGGACTGTCCTCGGTGGGATTTCACAGCGAAAGCTATCAACCAGTTCGACAATCCCGACCTCCATTTTCAGCGGAAGGAAGGTGTGTTCATCTACGGGGTGAAGTTCCCAGGGAATGCAGCCGCAGCGGGCCTCGCTCAACAAGACATCCTCTTGAAAATTAACGGCCGCGAGGTAAAAAGCTTGGGGGATGTAAAAGTCATCCACACGGAAACCCTAAAAAACGTGGATTCAAAACACCGGGCTGTCGTCGCTCTGTTGCGCAACGGCGAGATGCGGCAGCTCGTCCTGGACTTCTCCCGGGACTTCGAAAAGCGCTGAGTTGGAACGGTCGGCTGTCGATCACACGCTCGCGGTCACCGCGCTCGCACTTCCACTTGAACGTCCGAAAAACCCATCTGTCCGCCGAGAAGCGTCAATTGGAGGCGAGCCCGCTCTTCGGCATCTTTGAATATTCCGGAATCGGCCGCCGCCAGTTTAATTTTATCGAGAGCCTGTCGACGAGCATCCAGTTCAAGATCCTTGTCGTAAGCCCGGAGCAGTCCGGTCGACCGCTCGACGATCTCCGTGCGGCGATCATCGATGTACACGTCTGTGATCTGTGGCCTTGGGAGACGGATCTTAAGGTGATCGCCCTCAACCGAAATGTCCCCCGACTGGAGTGTTGAGAGATCGAAGCCGGCCTTTGCGACGCCATGGGCTACCATGATGAGGCGGTTTTCCCCGAACCACTTGACGTCTTCCAGGATTACAACCTTTTCGAGGAGATATTTCACAGTAACCAACTGTGCCAGAGATTGAACCTGGCGAAGGAGAGTTGCGGTATCGCGAATAGCTGGCTGGCCGGCACCTCCAGGGAGGAGCCGACTCGCGGTGAAACCAGTCATCAGGCCGAAGAGCACCGCCACCACAAGCGCAGCCAGGGCAGCCAGCGCAACGAAGATTCGCTGTCGTTGCATGAGGCATACAATCGCGGGATTAGGCCAGATTGCAACTGTGGCCCCCTGAGTCGCAGGAGTTCCAAGTAAGTTCCAAACTCAAGGCCGGGTCGTGCGCAGGCGGAGAAACAGCGCGACCTGTCCCGAGTCTGCGACAGCCCAGGTCTCCGTCGCGATGCCGGCTCCGGCGGGGCGGGTCGAGCTGAGGGAAGCCGGACGCCAAAACTCCAGGTCCGTGGAGAACTCCACGTCCAATGCGACGTCGGCGGCGCGCAGGTTCCGCGAAAGAGTGAGGGTGAATCCGCTCCCGACCACGAAGGTGGAAGCCAACGCTCCGGGGCCGGACGCGGCGTCGGTGTCGCTGCTGCCGAGCGCGTGTTCGAGCAGCGCGGGCAGGCCGTCCTGGTCTGCATCGGCGGTCGGGTCGCCCAAGAACGTCGTTACGTCGGTCGTGCCGGGGATGCCGTTCGTGGCGGCGCTCGTGCGCCACGCAGCAGGGTTGTCGAGACCGAGCTGAGGATGGGCGAGCACGAGCGTGAAGCCACCGCCGTCCGCGCCGGTGGGCCACGGCTGCGCGCCGTCGTAGCGGAAGCTCGTGATGGCGGTGCTTGCGGCGTCCGCGAAGGTGATCCGTTCGCCGCCGTTATTGAGTTTGCCGGTGAAGATGCCGGCGACGGGCACGTCGAGGCCGTGCCGCTGCTGGAAGCGGAACAGGTCGTTCACGAGTACTAGGCGTTGACCGGGCGCGAGCAGCGTGGGGCTATGGTTGGGGAACGCGAAGGTGATGCCCTCGGTGAAGCGCGCGCCGCGCAGGTCCACGGCGTGGTCCGAGAGATTGGCGAGCGCGAGGAACTCGCTGCCGTCGTCGCCGGGCGGGTTGAAGTCCAGTTCCGCGACGGCGATATCACCCGGCGCGAGGGCGGCGGGGCCGACCTGGAAGAAGGCTTCGTTCAGCGCTGACCACTGGGTGGCGTTCTTGGCGCGACTCTTCACAACGGTGTTTTTGGTGAGGGCTGGCAAGGTTCCGGCGGCACCGCCGCTGCGCGTGATGCTGAGTTCGAGGTCGAAGCTGGCGTCGGATGTAGTGGGCGTCGATTGGTGGAGTTCGACCGCCACAACGTTGACTCCGGCACGGAGCAGCGCCGGATCGATCAGCCACTCATTGAGGGATTGCCCATCGTCGGATGGCGAATCGCCGGGCGTCGTCGCGGTGACCGTGCCGGGGCTTATCGACATGCGGGCAGCCTCACGGCCATTCAGGTAAACGATCGCGCCATCGTCGCGCCTGAGGCCGAGCTTGAGCGCGGTGATACTCTCGAGGTTCCCGAGCGTGAAGCGATGGCGGAAGTAGGAGGACACCCACTTGCTCGTGGCCGCGCCGAAGGGGATGACCGTCGCCTCGTCGCCTTCGCCGTAGCCGAGCTGGGCCGGGCCTTCCTTCCACGCGTCGTCGGCGAAGTCCGGATGTTTCCAATCGGTGGCCGACCAAGAAGGATGACCTTCGACGATGGAGCTTGGGCTGAGGCCAGTCGCATCCGTGAACCACCGCCAGCGGGAACCGATCGGGACCGGCGTCTCCGTGCTGCCGCCGAGGTTATAGCTGAGCGCTCCCGGCGCGACTGCGCCGCCGGGCAGGCGTGGATCGGAGCCGTCGAGCGTGAACCAGATCGTCGAGCCGGGCGGGCCGGGGAAGCGCACGGAGAAGCCGCTCGTCACGAGCCCCCCCTGTTGGTTCAGAAGCGGCGCGCCGAGCGTTGGATAGAAGCCGGCGGAGCGGAACTGGCTGAGCGCCTCCGAGGTGCGCTTCGGCAGCCACGTCTTGAGGGCTGAATCGCGCCGCGTCGCCCACGTGGAGGGCGTGAGATAATTCCACCGCGCGGATTCCGCGAGGAAAGCGCGCCGGATCTCCTCGGTGCGGTTCGTGAGCCGAGCGGTGGTGCGGGCCGTCGTGAGCGCGCCGCCGTTAGCCAACGCGCGATAGATGCGGTCGGCAAGAAAGGTGCGGTGGTCGGGGTCTCCTTGTTTGAAGAGCATCGAGAAGAGGCTGCCGGGGCCGTCGCCGGTCAGCTTGCCCGGCGCGCCGCGTCCGGTGCGATCACCGGCGGCGCAGTAGTTCGGGACGCAAAACCATCCGTCGGCGTCGTTCAGGTAAAACTTGAAGCCACTGCCAGGGACATTTGGGCCGACGCAGCGATACTCGTCCTCGCTCCCGCCGAACAGGAACATGAGCATGTAGTCGGTGAATTGCGCCACATCGAGCCACGGCTTCACCGCCTTGTAATCGCTGCGGAGACTCTTGACGCGTTTCCAGGTCGAGCCGTTGCCGTCATAGACGGTGCCGTCCGACCAACCGCCGACGTTCAAGTTGCCGTTGATGGACTCGTAGTTCGTGACCGAGCCGCCGAGGTAGTGCTGGTGCATCGCCGCGCCCCAGCGCTCACGCAGGTGATAGACGCCCCAGTAGACGCCGTTGAGGTAGAGGTGGACGAAGCGGCCGTGCGGATTGAGCTGTCCCATCTCCAGCAGGGTGTCGTCGGTACAGATGTTCGACAGGTAGAAACCGCGCATCTCCATGTCGTGCGAACCGCTCCTGAGCTCCAGCTGATCGAATTCCTCCACCGCTGCCAACCCGTGCTCATGGCCGGCAAAGAGCGGATACTTGAGCTTCGTCGGGCCGAATTCGCTCCGAAAATAGATGCGGAAATTCTTCTTCGCGAAATCGGTGTACGCGCCCCCATAGAGTCGCGCGCCGCAGTTGGCCTGGATGCCCTTCTCGCCGTCGGGCCGCACCCATTCGAAGGAGGTCTTCGCCTCGGCGGTGCCGTTGATCGCGGTCGCTGTCACAAGCGAGACGCTGGGGAGGTCGAGCAGTGCGTCGCGCATCTGGGGTTGATAGACGGCATTCGTCGTGATCGCCCGCCGCATGACAGTCGAATTGATGACGTTGGTCGGGAAGATATAGGTGTGAGTGTCGATGTCGGTCGGTGTGAAGTCGTCCTTGAATGCCGCCGCTCGCAACACCGTGGTTGTCGTGATCGGAACGGGCGCCGTGTAAAGGAGGCCTCGGGTCGCAGTCGGTGCGGTGCGGTCGGTGGTGTAGCGGATGGTGGCACCCGCTGTGGCGGTCGTGATCGCGACGGCGAAATTGGTGTCGTAGAAGCCGCGGTCGTGACTGAATCGCGTATCCGCGACGAAACCCGGGAAGGCGGCACCGTTCGTGGCGCCCGGTGTCGGTGGACGCAAGAAGCCGACATGTCCGTCCGGGTCGAGGCCGTAACTGATGTCGCGGACCTGCTTGGGAAACGTCTTCGTCGCCGGGTAATCGGAGGGGAACTGTTGGAGGACCGTCTTCCCGTCGCGGTCGACGAGCGCGAGGTAGTCGCCACCGGCGCTGAGCTTGAAATTCGTGTGCAACTGGGCGCGCGGATCACGGCGGTCCTTGCTCGAGGCGAAGATCACGAGGAATCCACCGGGGGGAATCCGGACGACGGGCAACGGCCACTTCTTCAAGTCGGTCGGGTTGTCGGTTAGAAAACGGCCGCCGAAATCCAGGCTGAACGCGTTCGGATTCCACAGCTCGATCCAATCGGAGATATCGCCGTCCTCGTCCTTCAGGGCGTTCACACCGACCACGTTGTCCGCGAGAAACTCCGTGAGTTGCGGCGGTGACAGCACCACATCCACGCCGACGACGGCGGTTGCCGTGATGCTTCCGCTCTCGTTGCTGGCTGTGAGGACATACGTGGTCGTGGCCAGCGGCTTCACGGCGAGGATCCCCGTTACCGCCCCCACCGGGCCTGTGGCAGGCGTAATGACCGCACTCGTGGCGTTCACGATCTCCCACCGAAGCGTCGTGCCTTGGCCCGCGGTCACGATGTCCTGGTCCGGCGCGAAGTGGAGGATCGCTGGCGTCGCGCCGCCATAGACCTCGAGTTCCGCCAACTGCGGGTTGTAGCTGTCACCGCTGCGGTTCACCACGCGGACGAAGCGTCCGGCGAACGTGCCGGCAGGATTCGCGTCTGCCGTTACCGTGTCCACGCCGGCGACGCCCGAGTGCGAGCCGTCGGCCCGAATATCGGCGCTCCAGTTCAAAGTGCCGGTCTCGCCACCGGCATCGGCATAGATCTCGACGCCGTACTTACTGAGGCGCTCGGGGCAGCAGCCGTCCGCGCGGTTCCGGAGCACGAGCCGGTCGAAACGGTAGGATCGTCCCAAATCCACCTCGAAATAGAAACCCAGCGTGGCGGAGGGATCGAGCGGATGGGTGAAGGTCGTGGCATTCCCATCCGTCAGCGTCGAGGCGTCGAGGTCGGACCACAGCAAGCCAGAGGCTTCGACCGGTTTGGCCAACGCCAAGTTGTCCGTCGCCGCGCCGCGGAGCAGAATGGTCAGCCACCAGAGCGACATTGCGAAGGCATTGAAATGAGCGGATCGGTTCGCGGGAGAAGAGACACCATACTTCATGAGTTGGCGTCACTGTAGCAATTCCAGGGCCAGATTCCAAATTCCAACGAGAATCTTCTGAGTCTGCACCCGCTTCGCAGGAATAGGGCGGGGGGATTTCTGCGAGCACTAAAACTTTACCGTGACCTGTGCCGCAAAAGCTGTTCACCTTGCTGGAAGAGACCCTTCTGGTGGCTGTAACTGTATTGAAGCTTGCCTTGCAGGTGCCGGCTGAAGCGATAGCCGAGCACGGTGTCGACGCCCCAGAGGTCGCGATCCCAGGGCTCTTCCCCGTCTTTGCCATTCTGGACTTGGTCGAAGAACTGCTGGTTCCAGCGCACGGCGCCGAACCACTTCGGCGTGATCTTGTATTTGGCTTCGAGGTAATACATCGCGGTGTCCGCGTTGCCTACGGTGGGCACTTCGAAGCGCGACGCAAATATTTCACCCCAGAACTGCCAATGGTGCCAAGCGTAACTGAGGTCATAGTCGAGGGTGAATTGTTTGTAATCACACAGGTTTTGGCCGGGTGGCAGCGTCGGACGCGCGTCGGGCAACATATAAGCGCCTTCGCTGAACGAGATGCCGCGGCCCACGCGGCGTTCGGACGATACCCCAGGCGGGCTCTGACGGTGGGGTTCTGCCAGTTGACGTCGGTGCCGTCCCAGGATTGGTGGTGCGACGAGACCGAAGAATTTTTCACTTCGGCCGCGTAATCGAATGTTCTCCAAAGCCCAAAAACGGAAGCGTCCGAGGCGTACGATGGCCCCATGAGAGTCGAGAGCCAAAGGTCCTTTTTATCCGGGCGGCGGCGGCGATCGAGAAAGCCTTGGGGCGCTTTGGGCGCAGCGTGGTCAGTCATGATGAAGACGTTCTCGTAGTGCACCGGCGCCTTGATGAACGGGTTGTTCCAGGAGTCGTGGCGCGGCACCCAATTGCCAGCGAGGGTGGCGAATTTGCCGACCTGAATGTTTAGCCGCGCATCGTCAAAGGGCATATAGTGGAGCAGGTATTCATCGAAACGCGCGTCGCCGTTGCGCCGGGCGCCTGGCTCGAAACCGCGGTCAAAGCGCGCCTGCACGAAACTATAGAAGTGTTTGCCGAAGTGCGTATCGAGAAAGAGGGAGAGACGCGGGTTAAACAAATCCTGGTTGCCAAAGATAAGTCCCGGGGGTCGCTGGTCGATATAATAGGCCTCCAAATCAATCAGGCCGCTGAGGTCGAATCGAAAGAAACCGTTGGTGGATTAAATGAAGAGCGATTCGTCGAGGCGTTCAAGCCAGTCGGTTTGGGCGAAGGCTGTGAAACTAGAGGCAAATGGCAGAGTGCAGAAAAAAAGAGGAAGCCAACGCCTCGGAACGCGAAGGATCCTTCTTGAGGCGGCACGCAGAAAGGTGAAAAGGGGTTCACGCCAGGGTACGATAAAGAAAATCGGTTGAGGTGTCATACAGTGATGATCGCGGACGGAATTCCGAGCAATTTAAACGCCCGCACACGGGCGCTGAAGCCTTTGAGTTCGAGCGCCGCTAGCGGCTCGACCTTGCACGTCTCACCGAGCCGCTGCAGGGTGCTTTCATCAATCACCACTTCCATAAGGCCCGCTTTGCTGCAGAGGCGGGAAGCCAGGTTCACGTCCGTTCCGAGGACGGTGTAGTTGAGCCGATCCGGGGAGCCCATGCAGCCAGCCACCGCCGGACCGGAGGCGACACCGATTCCCATTGTTATTTGATAGTGCGAAGTCTCGTTCAGTTTCGCTCGTTCGCGGAGCATGGCGAGGGCGCATCGAGCGGCGTTGAGCGCATCGTTCCCGTGGCTCTTAGGCGCGCCGTAGACCGCCATGATGAGGTCGCCGACAAATTTATCGACGAAGCCATTGTGCTCGTCCACCAGGTGAGCCAGTGGTGTCAAATGTTCGTTGAGCATGCGAATGACTTCATTGGGAGGCATGTTTTGCGTCAATGCGGTAAAGCCGCGGATGTCACAGAACAAGATGCTGATATCGCAGGTCTCCACCCCAACGAGACCTCGCCTTTCATGAGTTCTTCGGCGACGCGTTTGTCGGAAACCTTGTTGAGCACGCTGCGGTATTTTTCCTTGAGCGCCAGACCTTCTGCCATTTCGTTGAATGAACGCGCCAGCCAGCCAATTTCGTCGCGGCTGCGCACAAGACTTTTCACCTGGAAATTGCCCCGTTGAATTTCTCGGGTGCCGGCGACCAGTTGGCGAATCGGCACTGTCAAGCCTTGAGAAAGCAGCAGGATCACGGCAAGTCCCCCGCCAAAGCCAGCACACCGAAACTGAGAACCTTCCGGCGTAACTCCGCCCGCTCCCGCAACGATCTATCCAATGAATAAAAGCCAGCCAGATACGCGGTGGAAAATCTCGAACCGGCATTGAGAGGACGGTAAAACACGCGATGTGGCGCGCCGGCCAAAGTCATTTCCAGATCGTCCCGCGCGGACCGGGATGCTTTGATTTCCTCCGTCAGATGCTGAGTCACGGAATGTCGGATGGCCGCAGGCAGATCTTGCGAATGCAGGCGACCGTCGAGAAAGAAGGCTGTTTTGATGTGGTCGAGGTCGGGGTCGGCGACGGGGTCGTCGCCTAAATTCAACATCGGAAAACCGAGCACCAACGCGCCCAGGAATGTACGGTCGGTTGGGTCGACGATTTTAGTGACGATGAATTCAATGAGGTCCACCTCGCCCGCGGCGCCGGGTAAATTCAGGTAATCCACTTGTTGCGCTTCCGCACTTTTCAAGGAGTGGGCGATTGATCCAAATGCCGCCCAGATGGCTTGCTCCGGCAGACCCCACTCCGCTTGGTTCTGGGACCGGCGGCGGCGGGAGGACCTGACCCTGAGCATCCAGAAAAAAGTACAGCTGCGCATAAAACTTTCCCTGACCCGACACCTCCGGAGCCAGCACTTCACGCAATTCATCTTTGGCGTTTTAGTAAACGTCCTCCGCTTCGCTTTCCCGCAAGGCCTCCTGCAAGCGGACGGACTTGGCTAGCACCAGGCACCGGTTGGTAATGGTGCTCAAACGGAAGGCCTGCATCTCGGTGAAAAGGTTGATTTGACTGGCAAACTATTCGCGAAACAGGTTCTGATAAGTGGCCTGCACGCGCTGCTCTGTGAGGTACAGCGTCGTCCCCGTCACCCCGACGACGACAAACATCATCGCCAGCAACAGTTTTAGTCTGAAACTCAGCGCTGGCACGGTAAACTTTCTAAGGATGAAAGATGAGTTGGCTGCCGCGATGACCCATTACTTTGGCGGAAAATCCACTTTTATGGTTTCGCCGGATTTCACATCCACCGGGCGTTGCCAGGTGATGTCTTCTTTCACCCAAGCTTTGAGGACGTAGTTGCCGGCCGGCAGGTTTTCCAGACGATAGATGCCGTTCGTGTCAGTCTTGGTGAAGTAAGGGGTATCGACGACGAGCACCGTGCCGCGCATGTACTCGTGAATCTCGCACCGCAACCGGACGACGCCCGACTTATTGAACAGGATCGCCCCGGGTTGGACGTCCTTGCGATAGCGGCCCAGGTCAAATCTATTGATTTTTGAGAAGGAAAGTACGTTGTGGTATTCGTCGTCGAAGTTTGGAAATTGCACCCGCATGTCCTTTTGGATCACCAGCAGGCCCGTGATGAATTGTAGATTCTTTTGGCCCATCTGAGCAGGCGCAGCAGCGTCGGCTCTGGCAGATGCCAAGAAATTTCTCTCCAGGTAAATCGCGGCCAAGGGCGGTTCAGGCGGCGCGGGGATGGCACCCGACTTGATAACATAGCGCGGCTGCGAGAGGGTTTCAGCGGAGCGTAGAGGCAAGGTGACTTTGCCCTCGATCACTCCTTGAGCAATCGCCTCCACGCACTCGCTTAAGCAAATCACCCCTGCGAAAACCAGACACCGTAGTCGATTCATAGTCCAACCTATTTCAATGACCGTGACGGCATTATTCGCGGCCGGATTCTCGCGCGGGTTTGGGCGAGAGGAGATATCTCTCCAAGAAAATTGATAAGCATTTGCTTGACACTCCGCGGTCATGGAAATCGGGCCCATTGGCAAAATGGATTTCTGGTGCACGGTCCGCGCACGGAAGTTGCAATTCAAGGTGCTTTCAGACGGGGGGCAGACCGTCAGCCCGGGCCGAATGCCAGGTTTGGCGAACTGTGGTGCTTGCCTCACGACTTCGCTCTTCCGCCGCGTAACCGTATTCGATTCCAAATCAACGCCCGAGATTGACAGCACGAACTTGCTTCAGTATCTCTATTTCGATGTATGGCGAAATGACGAAACAAACGATGCATGAGTTTATGAACATCACCAAGGCGCTGGCAGACGAAAACCGCGTCCGCGCCCTGCTGGCCTTACGGAAGGGCGAACTGTGCGTCTGCCAGATCACCGAACTGTTCGGGCTTGCCCCGTCCACCGTCTCAAAGCATCTGTCCATTCTGTTTCAGGCGGGACTCGTGGAATCGCGCAAGGATGGGCGCTGGATTTACTACCAGTTGCCGGGGAAGAATGCTTCGGTGGAGGCGCGCGAGGCGCTGGACTGGATGGAAAAGGCGCTCGCCAACAGCCCGCACGTTTTGGAAGACAACAAACAGCTCAAAAAGATTCTCAAGCAAGACCCGGCGGATTTATGTAAACGACAAACTCAAAAGTTAAACCGACCCTTCTCATCCTCTGCACGGGGAATTCGTGCCGCAGTCATCGGGCCGAAGGCATCCTGCGCGCGGCGGCGGGCGATATGCTGAACGTGCAAAGCGCCGGGTCGAAACCAGGCGGCTACGTCCATCCGCTCGCGATTCAGGAGATGAAGGAAATCCGCATGGATATTTCCCCCCCATCATTCCAAGCACAGGAATGATTTTTTACAGCAGCCAGTGGAAACCGTTATCACGGTCTGCGGCAATGCGGATCAGGCGTGCCCGATGTTTCCCGGCCAGATGAACCGCCACCATTGGGGGTTCGACGACCCCGCCCACGCCACCGGCACGGAGGAGGAGACGCTGGCCGTGTTCCGCAAAGGGCGAGATGAAATCAAGAGGGTGTTCGAGGCTTACGCCGAGGGTCGCCGTGATCAGGCGAAAACGGCTCAAACAGCATGACCAAACAAAGCATCGCTCCAGATCCGCCGGCGCCTAACTTCGGGTCGAGAATCGAAAACTCGTCGTCGACTTAAGTTTCTGGCCGGGGCGGACGATGTTCTGGGGAAATGTCGGGTGATTCGGCCAGTCCGGGAAATGCTGCGTTTCCAGGCAAAATCCGCCCCATTTCGGATATTGAATACCGCCAGTGCCCGTGATGCTGGCGTCCAGGTGAATCGCCGTGTAGAGTTGAACTCCGGGTTCCGTGGTACGCACCTCCATCACTCGGCCCGAACCGGGCTCATACACACGAGCCGCAAGACCGAGCGAGCCGCCTCCGTGATTGAGGACAAAATTATGGTCGTAGCCCGGCGTGGATAAACCCGTCGCGGCGTGTCGTTCACCAATCGCATGGGGTGTCCGGAAGTCGAGCGCCGTGCCTGCGACGGATCGCAGTTCTCCAGTAGGAATGAGTCCGTCGTCCACAGCGGTAAATCGGTCCGCGTTCATCTCAACCACGTGCTTTAATACATCCCCGGATCCAGCGAGGTTGAAGTAGCTGTGGTTGGTCAGGTTGACAACCGTCGCCCGATCGGTGGTGGCTTCGTAGTCAATCCGTAATTCGTCGTCTGCCGTCAATATATACGTGACGGTGACGGCGAGGGTGCCCGGGTAACCTTCCTCGCCATCCGGGCTGGTGTAGTGGAACGCCACCGCCGCGTAATCGGCATGCAGGGGAAGCGCCTCGCCTCTCCAAACTTTTTTGTCGAACCCTTGAAGGCCACCGTGAAGATGATTTGGGCCATTGTTTTTCGCCAGTGTATAGGTCTGCCCATCCAAGGTAAACCGTCCCTCCTTGATGCGATTGGCGAATCGACCGGCGATCACTCCGAAGAACGGATGGCCTTGCTGATAGCGGGCAAGATTATCAAACCCGAGTACAACATTACCCGGTCTGCCTCCGCGGTCCCGGACCCGGAGTTCCGTCAGGGTGCCACCCAGTTCCATGATCCTGGCGGTGGTGCCGTGGGAGTTGCGGAGTGAAAAGCGGCGGACGGGGGTGCCGTTTGGCTGTGCCCCAAAGTTTTCAACGTCGAGGGTCATGGTGGATTTTCCGGTGTAAACTCGAGGACCGGTCTGGGTGCAGCCGGCCAGTGGAATAGAAAGGCCGCCAAGAGCGATCAAGGCTTGACGGCGGGAGAATTGGGTTCGCATAAGAGAAATATGAAGTGGTCCAGTGATTAAATCGGTGCCGCGGCAAAGATGCAAACCCCGTCGTAACAGGTTTCGCGTCGGCGCGTCAGTCGTTGTGCTCGAAGCTGGCGATGAGTTCTTCCGGCGTAACCGTCGCTGTCCCCCGTTTTCCGACGACGACTCCGGCCGCATGATTGGCGAGGATGGCGGCCTCGACGGGCGATGCGCCGGCGACGATGGCAAAGGTGAACGCCGCGATGACCGTGTCACCGGCACCACTGACATCAAAAACTTCCCGGGCGACCGTGGGAATGTGGACGGGTGGCATATTTCGTCGGCACAGGAGCAATCCCTGTTCTCCAAGGGTTATCAGCAGCAGGGCGGGAGTCAGGGTGTCGAGAATTCGCTGAGCGGCGGCCATCAATGGGCCATCCCGCAGTGGATGGTCGTCACGGACCGTGTCGGCAATACCGGCGAGTCCGAACGCCTCGCCGCGATTCGGCTTAATGAGAGACAACCCACGAAGATCCAGATACGGCGACGGTTTGGCATCGAAGCTCAGCCATTTTCCGGTTTTCCGACACAGGGACTTGAGCGATTCCAGGGCCGCCGGCGTCACGCATCCCTTGCCATAATCGGCCACGATAACGCCATCGGCCGATGGAAGGGCGCGGGCGAGAGCCCGTTGGAGTGTATCAGCGTCGTGCGTGTCCAGGGGTTGACGGTTCTCGCGGTCGAGTCGAGTGATCTGTTGCTGCCCTGCCACGATCCGCATTTTGAGGGATGTGGGGCGGGTCCCGAGAGCGAGCAGCCCCGAGCATTCCACCTTGGATTCACGCAAAAGAGCCGTCAAGCGATCGGCTGGGGAGTCGTTTCCGACGGCTCCGAAAAGTCGGGTCTGGATGCCGAGGGCGGAGAGGTTTCGGGCGACATTGGCGGCGCCCCCCGGCATCCAGCTTTCCCGCTCAAAATCGACTATTGGAACGGGTGCCTCGGGGGAAATGCGGCTAACGCGACCCCAGACGAAATGATCGAGCATGACGTCACCAAACACGAGCAGGCGGCGTTTGGCGGCGTTGCGCAACAGGGACCGTAGACGAGGATGGGTGCGAGAAGGCACGCGGGGGGATACCTGGAACGGATGAGGAGGGCAACTCGGGATCGTTTTTTCCCCCCACAAAGGGAGTGTGTCAATATGGGCACGATGAATTGCCACCGACTAGCGAAAAAAAGCCCCGGCGAATGCTGGGGCGCGGACAAATTAGGCGATGCCTTGCTAGGCTACTTCGCCTTGAGAGCCTCTTCGATGGCGGCCACCACAGTGGCATCATTCGGCGTTACTTTCGGATGGAAACGTTTGAGGACTTCGCCGTTTCGGCTGATGAGGAATTTCCCGAAATTCCATTCGATCTCACCCGGAAACTTGGCGTTCTTGCCGGTCAGGGCCGCGTACAAGGGGTGTTGTTCGCCGCCTTTGACGTGCACCTTACCCATGAGGGGGAAGGTTACGTTATACTTGCTTGAGCAAAAGGTCTTTATCTCCTCGGGAGTCCCCGGCTCCTGGGAGCCGAAATCATTGCAGGGCACTCCGAGAATTACGAGGCCCTGGCTCTTGTATGTCTTGTAAAGGGCCTCGAGTGCGTCGTACTGCGGGGTTAGGCCGCACTTCGATGCCACGTTCACGAGCAGAACAGTCTTGCCTTTGTAAGCCTTCAGCGAGGTGTCCTTGCCGTCAATGTCTTTTAATGGAATGTCTTGCACAGTAGGCGTGCTGGCGGCCAGCAACGAGGCCGTGGCAGCAATGAGAGTTACCAAGGTTCGAATCGTTTTCATTGACGGTATTATGGATGGGCGACAGATTCTGTCAATTCAGGCAATTTTTTTGAAAGCGTTGCCACATTGCCTCCCATTTGCCTTGGCCGCGCCGTAGGTTTCCGACCAGCCTTGCGGATTGCTCATGAATCCGACGACGACGCCAGCTGCCGCACCGAAACCAGAGAACATTTGGTTGAATCTTCTCTGTAATGTCATTCTTCCCGGCTTTTTCCTCAACCAATTGTCAAAGCCGGAGCGACTGGGACCCGTCTGGGGGCTCGTGGTGTCGCTCGCGCTCCCGCTCGGATACGGTGTCTGGGATCTCGCAACGCGCCGGACATTCAACATCTTCTCTATTCTTGGATTTGTCAGCACTCTCGCCACCGGTGTGCTCGGCCTCCTGAAGACAGACGCATACTGGGTGGCGGTTAAGGAGGCGGCGATTCCGTTGCTGCTGGGACTGGCGATTCCGCTATCGCTTCGCACGCGCCAGCCACTGGTGAAGGTTCTCTTATTCAACGATCAGGTGTTGGATACCCATCGCATCCAGCAAGCGTTGGCGAAGCGAAACACGGTCGCGCAGTTTG
The DNA here is from genome assembly GCA_009695205.1 of Pedosphaera sp. Taxonomy (GTDB): domain Bacteria; phylum Verrucomicrobiota; class Verrucomicrobiia; order Limisphaerales; family UBA9464; genus SIBK01. The sequence continues at coordinate 23,485 of SIBK01000035.1, forward strand.
AACTGCTTCTGGGACGGTCCTCCTGGATCCTCGCAGGGTCGTTTCTGATCAGTGCGGCGCTGAATTTTATTCTCGCTCGATGGTTGCTCACCGCGGCTCCCGGTTCGCCGGAGTTCAATGCGCAGTTGGGGAAGATGAACTGGGTTTCCTGGCCCGTGATTGTGGTGCCCAGCTTCGGAATAATGCTGTTCGCCCTGTTTCGACTGATGAAAGGGGTCGAACGGCTGTCGGGGCTAAAGCCGGAGGAGATTTTCCGGATGCCTCCTCCGAAAAACCAAACCGGTTTAGGAAATGGCCCGCTGCCGCCGTGATCCGGACCGGTCGCCCCAAGAATGGATCCCGGTAGGAAAGGCCCACCGCCCGCAGACCCAGCTTCTGACCAACTCCGGAAGGCGCGGTGTCCGCCCGCCCGTAAAGATCGTCGCCCACGACCGGGCAGCCCGCCGCCAACAAATGGAGACGGATCTGATGCGTTCGGCCCGTATGGGGACGGGCTTCAATAACGGCCCGCCCCTCCCGCCGTGACAGTACACGAAACTCGGTTTCAGCGAGTTTGCCCTCCTTCAAATCCACACGGTGCCGGCCGGGATCTCCCGGAACCGGCCCCAGCGGATCACGGCAGATCCATTCATCCCGCGTCGGAACTCCGGTCGTCACGGCTAAATACGTCTTGGAGACTTCCCGGCTTGCGAACAATTTGGAATAGGACTGAATCGCTCCAAGCGATTTCGAGAGCAATAGGATTCCGCTCGTGCCGGCGTCAAGGCGATGCACGTGCCTTAAGAACCGGAGATTGCGACTTCGAACCCAGAACGGGCGTTCCCGTAAAAGATCGACCAACGCCAAGTGCAGATTGCGGTCGGCATGTTCCCAATCATCCGGCCCCAGCATCCAACCCGGGGGCTTGTCGATGGCCATCGATGCCCGGTCTTCGTGGAGAATCGAGATCGAGGTGCCGTCGGGCAGTTCGAAATGGTCTGGTTTTGCCATGGGTCAATGAGCCGCCGTCTCGTTCAAGTAGATCTTCACATTGTGCGTAGACCGACCGGCGGCGATGATGTCCAGGCGGCCATCCCCATTTAGATCGGCGAGACAAAGGTCCTCGCAAGCCATGGTGTTGTCGTCGATCAATACAGAACTCCATTCTCCCGCCGCGTTGTCCTTTGGAATGAATAGCCGAATGCCAACTTTCGCGCCCGGCCGGTTCATTGCTCGCCAGCCGACGACAATCTGGTCCCGACCCGATCCGAGCAAGTCACCACACCCAAGAGCATGGCCATCGACCAGCGATTCATCAAGAACGAGGCGATCCCAAAGATTCGTGCCGCCTTTTGCGGGTGGCCGATAGATAACAAGGGCATTGCCGTGCATCGGCTCGACCGTGGCCACAAACCGCCCGCCTCCGGGAAGGCGCCCCATTCGCACTTCACCGGCTCCGCCCGCCCGCCCGTCAGCGATAGGTTCGAGCACGTTCCGGTTTTCTTCTTGCGACCAGTTCATGGCAAACACGCCCTCTTTGCTCCCGATCAACAGCTCCTGCGCCACATCGTCATCCCACTGTATTGGGTCGAAGTTGTGAGTTTTGTGGAGCGTATTCTGAAGCGTCGTGATCGCCCAATCGCCGCTTCCCATCGGCTTGACATAACGTTGAATGCGAACGCCTTCGCCGGCGCCGTCCTTATTGCCTCGACCATGCAGCGGAACCACCACGAGCGTCATTCGACCCTGCCAGTCCTTCACCCAGCGCATGCGATGAACGGTGGGCTCATGCGGTAGTTCAATCGGCTTCCAACGTTGGGTGCGATCAGCCGGCGCTTGGAGGTAAAAGACGGCACCGCTGTTGGTCGTGTCGCTGGGATTCCAACCCGCCCCAACCGCGATCTCGGCCTTGCCGTCCCCATCGATGTCCGCAGCTGCGACGCAGACGTGATCGAGCTTCGTGAGGTTTTCGGCGACGACGTATTTTTCCCAACCCGGGTTGCGATACCAGGCGATTTGGTTCTTGTCGCACAGCACCAGGTCGGGTCGGCCGTCCCCGTCGATATCCGCGGTGGTAATGCCGTAGCCGATGGCGATGTTGGTATCCACATCCATCGTGCGGAAGCGTGGTTCGGGCGACGCAGCAAGTGCAGTGGCTGCAGACAGTGCAAGCAGGGACACAGTTGAGAAGTGCATAGGAAGAAACGGCGACATGTTGCGGGTCTGTGTGGATTCGACAAAGAGAAACCTGCGCCCCAACATGAGAAACCCGCGCCATGAGAAAACCCGAGGCAAGACTTCGGAGACGTGAGATGAAGGCGAGAATATTCGTTATTGCGTGCCAAAAACTCGCGCTCCTGTCTTTTTTTCGGGACATTCACCCCTGCATGGAAGCTGCAAAACACGATATCACGAGGAAAACGCTCGACGATCGGGAGCGAATGACCGAACTGCAACGCATCCGGCATAGTTGCGCCCACATTCTCGCCACGGCCGTCCTCCGACTTTGGCCGGACGCCTTGCTCGACATCGGCCCGCCCACGGACGAGGGCTTTTACTACGATTTTGATCTGACGCATCGATTTGCTCCGGAGGATTTTGGGCGGATCGAAGACGAGATGCGCAAGGTGGTGAAGGAGAATCAGACCTTCGAAAAATCGATCAAAACGCGAGCGGAAGCCACTGCGTACTTTGCCGAACGGGGGCAGCGATTCAAGGTGGAGCGCCTGGTAGACATCCCGGAGAGCGAGCCGATCTCCTTCTACACCAATGGTGATTTTGTGGACCTCTGTGCCGGACCGCACGTCATGCGCACCGGTAACGTCAAGGCATTCAAGTTGCTCAAAGTCGCGAGCGCCTACTACCGCGGGAACGAGAAAAATCCCCAACTGCAACGCATTTACGGGACGGCCTTCAAGAACAAGGAGGAGTTGGAAGCCTGGGTCACTCTTCAGGAGGAGGCCAAACGGCGGGATCACCGAAAGATTGGGCAGGAGATGGGTCTGTTTGCATTCGATTCCGAGTATGTCGGTCCCGGACTGGCCTTGTGGTTGCCCAAGGGAACGGTGCTGGTCGAGGAAATCGAAAAACTCGCCAAGGAAACAGAATTCACCGCGGGGTACGTACGAGTCCGCACGCCGCATCTGGCGAAGGAAAAAATGTACCGCACCTCGGAGCATTTGCCGCTGTACGCGGAATCGATGTTTCCTCCGATCGAGTTCAAGGAATCACAGAGCGATACCGCCACGAGTCGCTATTATCTCAAGGCAATGAATTGCCCGCATCATCACCGCATCTATGCGGCGGAACCGCGGAGCTATCGTGACCTCCCGCTCCGGCTCGCAGAATACGGGACGTGCTATCGGTATGAACAATCCGGCGAACTCTTCGGCCTTATGCGTGTCCGGGCAATGCAGATGAATGATGCCCACATCTACTGCACCGCGGAGCAGTTTGCCTCCGAGTTTCGCGCCGTGAACGACATGTATCTGAAGTATTTCAAGATCTTCGGCCTCGGGAAGTATCAAATGCGCTTCAGCACCCACGATCCCGCTCGGTTGGGGCAAAAGTTCGTGAATGACCCCGTACTCTGGAAAAAGACCGAGGATATGGTCCGGCAGGTGCTCATTGATTCCGGAATCGACTACATCGAAGTCGCCAATGAGGCTGCATTCTACGGGCCGAAGATTGATGTCCAGGTGTGGAGCATCATTGGGCGTGAATTCACCATTGCCACAAATCAGGTGGACTTTGCCGTACCAGGCCGTTTCGGTCTCACCTACCGTGACCGCGATAACACCGACAAAACCCCCCTGTGCATTCACCGCGCACCATTGGGAACCCACGAGCGGTTCATCGGCTTTCTCATCGAACATTACGCAGGCAATTTCCCCCTCTGGCTCGCGCCCGAACAGGTGCGTGTCCTGACGGTGGGTGATGACGAATCACTGGTGACCTACGCCCGTTCGCTGGTCGAGGAGCTCCGCGGCCGGATGGTGCGGGCCGAAGGCGATTTTGGTACCGACAAGATTAACGGTAAGATCCTTCGCGCGGAGGAGGCACGCGTTCACACGATGCTGGTGGTTGGCGGGCGCGAAAAGGACGCCGGGAACATCGCCGTCCGTCTCCACGGCAAGGGCAATGTGGGCGTTCGGCCGCGTGCCGAGGTGGTGGCGGACATCCTGACATCGATTCTAGATCGTCGGGCGGGATAGGACACTTGGAAAACCAACCTTATAATCCAATGCTCCTGAAACGCGTCCAACCGTCGGAGTCTTTCCCTGCGGATCGACTGAAATGCTGGGCCATGCCCGGCAGGCAGTTAACGTCCATGGCTCACACAATTTCGCACTCTCCGATCCTATGAAGTCTACCGGAAATGTCTTAGCCGCTGCCTTGTTGATTCTCGCTGGCTGCTCGTCCTTTGATCGCGAGTGGCGGTCTGCGGGTCGCGAACCGGTACCGGCGGACGGAATCTCCGGCCGATGGATTGGCACGTGGCAAAACACGAATAACACCCACAGCGATACCATGAGAGCGGTGCTCACCGACTCCGGGGATGGAGCGTACCGAGCTCATTTTCACGCACGATATAAGCGAATTTTTTCTTTTGCCTACACCGTGAAATTGGCGGGCCAAAGGGAGGCGGACCGTTTTCGGTTCCACGGCGAATCGGATCTGGGCCCCCTGGCGGGCGGAATCTACCGTTACAACGGATGGGCCACCCCGACGAATTTCTTCTCCACTTATGATTCCCGGTACGATGTGGGGACGTTCACGCTCCACCGACGGGTGCGGTGATTCTGTTTAAATGGGGTCACACGTAACCATTTGACGCACAATGATGTATAAGGATACCTTGTCTGTGGTGAAGACCAATCCCGTGATTGTCGCACTCGACGTGCCATCGGCATCGCAGGCGATTCACCTCGCTCGCTCGCTCGCCCCGTTTGTCGGTGCCGTCAAGATTGGGAAGGAACTGTTCGTCAGTGCCGGTCCGGCGGTCGTCCGTGATATTCAGAGCGACGGTATCCCCATTTTTCTTGATCTCAAGTTTCACGACATCCCGAATACCGTGGCCAAAGCCGTTGCGGCGGCCACTCGACTGGGAGTTCGCATGTTGACGGTTCACGCAAGTGGTGGCAGCGAGATGATGCGGGCAGCGGTGAGGGCCGCTCGGGACACGGCTTCCGAATTAATGGCGCCGGTACCCCGGGTGCTCGCGGTCACGGTGCTTACCAGCATGGACAGCGCAGCTCTCGCGGAATTGGGTGGAGAGACAGATGTGGCGTCTCAGGTTGAACGGCTTGCGTCGTTGGCGGTGCGTGCGGGAATCACGGGCCTCGTCTGCTCACCCCTGGAGCTGCCTCGCCTCCGCAAGCTGCTACCACCGACAATTGAATTGGTGACTCCTGGTATCCGCACAGGCTCCGAAAAGGTGGATGACCAAAAACGAACTCTGACGCCCCGCGAGGCACTTGAGGCTGGCGCGACGTGGCTGGTGATCGGCCGCCCCATCTACGCAGCGGCGGATCCGGCAGCCGCCGCCAGATCTATCTGGAATTCCCTTCAGTCCGAATCTCCCATTTCTTGAGATTGTCCGCGATTGTTGGCCGAACCTTGTCGGTCACGAACCTCCGTCAGGTCCGACCGGTGCCGATCGGGTAGGATTCCTCGTCAATGCGGAAGGGCACTCCGTTCGGCGGCCACTGCGCGGTCCGCTCGGCGCTTTAGCAGCGCAGCCAAAGCGGCTTCGCTTTCGGCAAGTTTCTTGCTCCGGCCGATACCCCGGGCCAGTTCGACGCCGTGGTGCAACACGGCGGATTCAAACGACCGGTTGTGATCAGGCCCACTGGCGGAAATGAGTTCGTAGCAAGGAGCGTCCGGCGAGGTTGCTTGGAACAGCTCTTGCAATTCGCCCTTGGGATTTTCCAGATTTGGGAGAATGCCCAGATCACCCCAGGCATCGGTGAACAGTGTTTCGATTAGTTCACGGGCCACTTCATAGCCCCCGTCGAGAAACACCGCCCCAATCACTGCTTCGAAGCCGTCCCCCAACGCTGAATTCCGACTTCGCCCGCCACTGGTTTCTTCGCCCCGACTGAGGATGAGGTATTCGCCAAGTTTCAATCGCCGGCCCTGTCCAGCAAGGGTCGTTCGATTGACTAGTTGAGCTCTCGCTTTGGTCAACGGTCCTTCGCCATAGTCTGGAAACTTTCGGTATAGTTGATTGGTGAGAACCAATTGCAGGACGGCGTCACCTAGAAACTCCAGCCGTTGATTGTGGGCGGTCCCGGCTCCGACCTCATGGGCCAGGGACGGATGGGTCAGCGCGAGTTGTAGCAATGCGGTGTTGTGAAACCGGTAACCGAGCGTGGCTTGGAGGGCGTCGAGTGAGGGCATGGCAGAAGTGGGTCGCCGATTGCCGATTTCCAACCCCCATCCGGCTATTCACAGCGGATCCTCGCGGTGCCGCCGGCCGTTGGAGACTGGAAATTGGGAATTGGAAGATTGGGAATGGTGGGGTGTGAGAACCTGGGAGCGGCGGGAATATTAATCAGAGGTTGCGGAAACCGGAGCGGGTGGATCCGTTTCGGGTGTCGAAGATATTGGAGTGTCTACAGGCGACGGCGTCTCGGCGGTCGCGATAACACCGTCAGGACCATGCTCCAGGAGGGACGAAACATCGCGCTGCACCGCTTCGAGTTGGTCGAGTTGGAGATTTGGGTCAAGGATGCTGAATAAGTCGCCGGTCTTGGGTTGTTCATACAGGAAGATTCTCCGCCCGTTTTCGTAGAGTTGGGCTTTTACCCGAAGGATTCGCTTCCGCTCAAGCATTACCGCCAGAATATAACACGCAGCCGTATGCCGATCTTCTCGCGGTTCCATCAGCTTTCGCAAAAGGGTCTCCGCAGTTTCCTTTTGAATCGCCTCGGGAGGTGTTGCCGGGGGCGACTCATACGTGCCCGTCCAATGTGAGAGAAACATGGGGGCTCCGGCCTGTGTCGTTCGGACCTTCCAGCAGACGGGACACAAGTCCTGCCGCTCAAATCCAGCACGCTCTTCCAACAACACCGTGTGGTAGGGCTGTCCGTCGGCAAATGCAGTCGCACACACCTTGCAGGCGTGGGCGAGGGACTGAATGTTCCATTCGATCATTAAGGATGGCCGTAACCGGGCGGCACCGTGTCGAGTATTTGCGACCGGAGCCCGAGTGCAACGTGTTTCGATTTTTGTTTCGATGTGTCATCGCGTGCTTCGCCACGCGTCGTCGACGTCGCGAGCTCACTCAGAAGGCGCGAAGCGCCCTGGAGTTTGGTCATTTCCCATCGAATTCGCCGCGCCCAACGAATTCAGCGGGGGAATTAATCAAGCGTGCTGACGCTGTCAAACCGGCGTGGCGCTCCGCTTCCCGCTTATGAACATTATGAACAAGGGCGGGGTGAAGCAGCGTAATCAAATCATGCCAATACAGCTCTTGAAGTCGCTGGTGGGTTCTTGGGAAGGAAAGTTTTCCAACGGATGGACATGAATTGGGACCATGAACGGTTGATGGAAAGCGGTTTGCGCGGACTTCCGTCCGCGACTACGACGGGACGGTTCACGGAGAGGCAGCGAGTGAATCAATGACCAGGGTTCATATCGGTCCATTTAAAGTACCCGCTCGGGAACAAAAACATTATCTCCGGGCTGCAGGAGGACGTCCTGTTCTCGACGGCCTCCAACGATAACCGAGTCAAGATTGACCGGTAGATTTGTGGTTTGATTTGACGTTCGATTCAGGCGGTCGATTCGTGCACCCTGCAGTTTTGCCATTTTGTCGGGTCCTCCGGCAGCAGCGACTGCGTCGCCAGCCGTCATCCCTTCCTTGAATGGAATCGGACCGCGTCGAACAACGTGTCCGAGAACCATAACGGGACGTTCGCCGAGGGCATCCGTATAAAGCACTGCATTAGGGGAGATAACTCGCTCGCCGGGTGGAACTTTAACCATTCCCTGGACCTCGCCATAGAATGTCGCCGTTGCTGCGTTCTTCCGGGTTGATTTCTCGAGCTGGTGCGCTGACTGTAGGATCTCTTCCTGAAGTTGATTCCGACGTCTCGCGTCCGCCTCGAGCAAGCGTTGTCGGCTTATCAGGACTTCATCCAATCGCTCGTGTATCTGGTTTAGGACGGTTTTCAGCACTGTCTGCGCACGAATCCTATCGGGATGGTTGTCTCCAAAGTCGGTTGACAAGGCTGCAAGCCGTTGTTCCGCATCGAATTTCTGGTCCTGCAGTTTTGAAAGATTGGAATCAGGAAACTGTGCAATTGCCTGGGAGAGTCTTAATGAAGAGGGGACGGATTGATATCGCGTCAGCGCGTCCTGCCCTTCAAGAAGGCGTTTCTCGACCGAAGCGAGATGGTCGCGTAGCGCCTGCAGTTTTACCGCCACGAGTTTTAGTTCTTCGTCGGAAACCCTCGGCGTTGACGCGTGTTGTCGTGCGGGGTTTGCAAGCCGGGTATTCCCCTTGGTTTTCCCGGGAAGTTCCATCTTGTAGCCAACGCCGTGCACTGTCTTCAGGAACCGTGGCTGCTCCGGATCTAATTCGATTTTCGCCCGCAACCCCGCCATGTGGTTGTCCACAGTTCACGTGGTCGGAAAGGCCGTCACTCCCCATACGACATCCAGGAATCTTTCGCGCGATACGGGAACCCCCGGAGTTTCGGCGAGCAGACGAAGCATGGAAAACTCTTTGGCGGTGAAGTGAAGCGTACGCTCCCCGCGGTGCGCCACCATCCGGACAAAATGGATTTCCACATCGCCCAACTTCAAAACGTCCGGCACTGCAGTAAGACCTGTCCGATTCCGTCGAAGGAGCGCCCGAACTCGGGCCAGAAGTTCCGACGTGCTGAACGGCTTGGCTAGATAGTCATCGGCACCTGCGTCGAGACCTCGGACGCGGTCATCCAGCAATCCCTTGGCGGTGAGAATCAAGATTGGAACGGACTGGCCGGTGCGACGCAATTCGGACGCGACCGTGAAGCCATCGAGGCCTGGCATCATCACATCCAGCAAGATCAAGTCCGGCTCTTCGGTAGTGGCCATCTCGAGCCCGGCAACGCCGGTGGCTGCAGTGAGGACGCGATGCCCTTCGGAGACCAGCAGGTCCGTGAGGCCTGTATGCATGGCCGGTTCATCTTCAACGACTAGGATTCGGGGCATAGGTTAGAGAGCGGGACTATACGTTACCCATGGGAATCCAAAGTCTGAATGTTGCGCCGCGGCCGGTTTCGCTTTCGACCCACACGCGCCCGTGATGCGCTCCGGCAATGTGCGACACGATCGCAAGCCCGAGCCCGACTCCCGGTGTCTCGCGGCGAAGCTCGGACCCGCGCCGATAGAACCACTGGAATATCCGCTGATGATCTTCGGGAGGAATCCCTGTTCCGTGATCGGTGACGGTCAAGACGGTGCCGGCCGCGTCGGTCTTGCGATGATTGAGGGACGCTGTTGGGATTACGTCCTGCGCCGGGGTGTGGGGTGTGAGGTCCACGCGGATCGTCGAGCCGGGCGGCGAATGCTTCAGCGCATTGTCCAACAGGTTCAACAATGCTTGTTGCAGAGCGCGGCCGTCAGCGAGAATAACGCAGGCCGTATTCCTCGACCCAGCGGACGACGGTTCCAATCCGTTGACAAACCATTCGACTTTGATGTTGCGGCATGAAGCGATCGGCTGAAATCCATTTGTGGTTTCACCCACGAGCCGGATTAGATCGGTTGGTTCCATTTCGTATCGCACGCTTCCCTGATCGATCCGGGCCAGACCGAGAACGTTTTCGACCAAGTCACCCAGGCGACGGGTTTCACGGACGATGAACTCGTAGTACTGCTGTTGTTTGGCGGGATCTTGGATGCGCCCGGCTTCGAGTGCTTCGGCGAGCAACCGCACGCTGGCGATCGGAGAGCGTAGTTCGTGAGAAACGCTGGAGACGAAACTAGTCTGCTCTTCGGCAAATCGCCAAGTACCGACCGCGAGATGTATGGATCCAGGCGGCCGCCGCATTCGTTGATTTCAGGACACCGGCGCTACGCAACCCTTCGGAAAGATCGCGTAGACGCTCAAATCCGTCCCAACAGGTATTCAGTGCGTGAAGGGCTGCAGGGAGGCCCGATGGGTGGGTGACCCGAGTGATCAGAGGCTTCGCTTGCTCCAGCAGCGCGGGTGTCAACAGCGAGGGTACGTGGAAGACCTGATCGCGTAACGCGGTCCAGAACTCTTCGTCAACCTCATTGGGTTCTGTGATGCGCAGAAGCAATGCCATGGCGATATTCGGAAGTGGAACACCCGTTTCCGACAACTGCCCGGGACCCATTCGAGCGAGTCGAACCAACTCCTGCCGGGCAGCCGTACGGTCCGTGGACATCAATCGTCGAGCCCGTTCCAGATCGAGGTTGAAGTGAACGACTCCATTACGGGTGGTATCGCCGAGTTGCTCCAGGAGATTGGATCCCGTTGATGGGTTCATCCCCGTGGCATCGGGTGATTTCAATCGCTCCCACTGCTGGCGCCACTCGGAGGTCATTTCGTCCAACCAAGCGGGAGGCTGTGGAACCCGGACTGCGGACATCGGGAAGTTGAGTACCAGATCACGCTCGAGGGCAGCCTGCTCGGGTGCAAAATCCAGCAGAGGAAAGCCGCCGGCGAAAGCCGTCCAACTCCCCAGGGACGAGAGCTGGTTCGATGACATCGATACGTTCCGCATTACGTTCGGATCCAAAGGCCAACCCTACAAGGCATTCCCCTGAGCATTAAACCAGAGAGATGCGTAGCCATGGGCCGGATTCATTACTTGGTAACCCAGGGCACCATCGAAATGCGGACCCAACTGATTGAGCCAGTCCTCGGCCCGTTGGCGGGCAGCGCGCTGCGCCTCAGCACGATCCCGCACAATGAACGCGAGCCCGAATCCCGTCAGCAGCAGCACCGGCGTCAGAATCAGGAATCCCTGCGAGAAGAACGGAGGAATGAATCGGTCGTGAACCCAGGCTGCCTTCGGTTGGCGGGTATCGCGAAGCCTGCGTCGGATCGTTCGTCCGATCCAAAGGCCCAGGAGTGCAGTCCCAACGAGGACAGCTTGCAGCAACCACGGATAAACCTGAACGGCCATACGGATTTAAAGATGCTCCACCGGGCCGGGCCGGTTGTCATGGAATTGTCACAATTCCGGGAGGCCAACACGGGCAATGGCCATGGCCATGGCGGGAATGCACGGAGCGATCGTGAGCACTCTTTGCAGCTGGGTCCATCGAGCCTCTCAAAGTGCCGACAACTTGCCGGCCCTTTAGTCACCTTTGCCAAAGAATTCGCGGACCTTCGCAATCACCCAATCCACTTGTTCATCCGACAGTTCCGGATACATCGGCAGCGGCAGAATTCGCGCGGATGTCGCCTCCGCCACCGGGAAATCTCCTGCCCTCCAGCCCTGATCCGCGTAAACCTCTTGTCGATGTAGCGGCAGGGGATAATAAATCAATGTGGGAACGCCGTTTGCCGCCAGATGGGTTTGCAGGGCATCTCGGTGGTCTGTAAGCACAGCGTACACGTGGTATATGTGCGTGTTTCCGAGACCCGTCACGGGGACCTGCAAGGGCAAGTTAGCCAGGCCGCTGGTGTACCGCGCGGCGATCTCCTGGCGGCGGGCATTCCACGCATCCAGATGCGGCAACTTTACCCGAAGAATGGCCGCCTGAATGTCGTCCAGACGAGAATTGAATCCATGCAACTGGTGGTGATAGCGCTTCTCAATTCCGTGAATCCGGAGCATGCGAAGCGTTTTCGCGGTCGCTTCGTCATCGGTGACGCACAATCCGCCGTCGCCTGCTGCTCCGAGGTTCTTGGTGGGATAAAAGCTGAAGCAGCCGATTCGACCCGATCCACCGACCCGACGCCCCTGTCGTTCGGCACCGATGGATTGGGCGCAATCCTCGACCACGGCAATGTTGCGTTCTCCGATCGCACCGGAGAGGGCATCTAGATCGGTGGCTTGGCCGAAGAGATGGACCGGGATTACGGCGCGGGTGCGAGGGGAAATCCGGCGGGCCACATCTGCAGGATCCAGGCAGAACGTCATCGGATCAATATCGGCAAAGACGATTTGAGCGCCGACCTGATGGATTGCTTCGGCGGGGGCGATGTAGGTAAACGGGGAGGTAACCACCTCATCGCCAGGGCCGATCCCAAGAGCTTTGAGAGCAAGCGTGAGGGCATCGGATCCAGAATTGACGCCGACAGCAAATCGAACACCCAGATACGCGGCAGCTTCGACTTCGAAGGCGGTGACGTTTGGACCCAAGATATAGTGCCCCGTTGCCAGGGAGTTCTCGACCGCTGCGAGAAGGGAATCGCGAAGCTCTGCGAACTGCGCGGCGGGATTCAGGAATGGAACTGTCATGTTCAAAACATCTCCAAGAACAGCGTGAGGAGAAGTAAAGGTCAGAGTTTCTCGCGACCAGCATAGCCTGTATCGAGGTCGTGCCAGAACTCGATATCGTCATCGTCCTCTTCCCAGCACAGAAAGACTTCGCGATCCCCGCGGAGGAAAGGGAAGTCGATGAGGCCACGGTCGAAATCCTTGATCTGAATTTCGCGCCGTGTGAATTCGAAAAAGAGCTCCCGAAGACGGAGGAGGCGTCGAACCCATTCATTGACCATGCGCCCACCGAGATCCGCTCCCTCGCAAAGCTGTTCGCGGAACCGTTCCTCCATCCCGTCGATTTCCTGGCGGATGAGGCGCAGATCGCGAAGCCAGAGGCGGACCTGAGGCAACAGCGCCTGGGCTTCAGCCACCGTGTAGTGTCGATTGAATTGTTGGCTCATCGAGGATTCACGGAACGTCCAATTTTCGACGTACGTCGGGATCATCCTCGACAGCCAGAGACTTCCGCCAAGCTGCCTGGGCTTCACCCTTACGGCCGACGGCCGTGAGGATGTCGCCGTGGTGATCGAACAACGTTGGATCCGATTTTGGCGCCAGCTTGATGGCTTTCTCCATCCACGGAAGGGCCTCGGCAGGTCGTTTCAACTGAAACAACACCCAGGCAAGGCTATCGAGATACGCCTCGTTCTCCGGTTCAAGCTCGACCGCCCTCCGGATCATGGAGTGGGCTTTTTCCAAATTCTCCTTCCTCTCCGCCCACAGATAGCCGAGATGGTTGAGTCCTTCCGCAAAATTGGGACTGATTTCGAGAGATTTTTGGAGATGTTCCACCGCGTTGGCATGATCTCCCAGGCGTTCCCCCGCCGCACCCCACTGAAAGTAAAATAAGTGATCCAGGATTTGCGGCTGGTTAGTCCGTGCAATCCCCTCGGCCGCCGAGAATCGCCGGTTTAACTCGTCCAATCGACCGAGACGACCCGAGGCGATGGCGGCCAGGAATTCGGACCGGAAAGAGGGCGGAATGGTGAGTCGCGCGCTGTCGAGAGTTCCTAGCGCATCGGTTGGACGGTCTAGATTCAGCTGAGCACCCGCAAGGTCGAGCCATGCCGGTTCAAAGTTGGCATTAACCCGGGTCGCTTCGGAAAACATCTGCACCGCATTGGTGAAGTTCTTCTGCTCAGCCGCAATCACACCTAGAAAATACCAGGGCAATGGATTAGCGGGGTTTTCCTTCTTCAGCCTTTCCAGCTCCGCCGCAGCCTCAGGAAGGCGGCCGGTGCGAAGGTAGAGGTCTGCCAGTTTCGCCGTCGGAATCGGGCTCTGCGGAAACTTCTCCCGTAATTGCTGATACAAACGCTCTGCGACGCCAGAGTCGCCCAGGTCACCCGAGCGATCCGCCAATCGTTGCAGCAAGGCGGGGTCATTGGGTTGAAGTGACAACGCCTTCTCTAGGGACGTCCGGGCCGCCGATCGAGCCCGTTCAGCAACGTTGGTGGAGCGGTGCCCGAGTTGCAGATACAATTCCGCCAGATCCGCCCAGTAGCGCGGCTCAGCCGTTCCCACACGGCCCGCTTCATCCAGGACCGCCAAGGCTTCATCCGACCGGTGCTGGGACACGTAAATCTGCGCCAGCAAACCACGGCTCGACAATTCTGCGGGGGCCCGCTTGATGGCGGCACGGTAGGTGGCGATGGCATCGTTCGTTCGGGCAAGTTGCAATTGGGTCAATCCCAAAAAGGAAAATACCGTCAGAGAAGCATCCGGCCGGGTCGACGCCTTTTGTAAAAGCTCGAGTGCAGCATCGAACTCTTTTCGCAACAGTCGGCGGCGGGCCACGTCCAACACCAGGGACTCATGGGCTGGGTCCTGTTCGACGGACCGTGCGAACATTTCAACAGATTTATCGGAATTATCGTCCAACTGGTGGATGATCCCCGCCGCGAATGCCGCGTGCGCCTGAGCTCGACGCTCCAATTCTTGGGGAGAGACTCGATCGGCTGTTTCAGACAAGCCCGGAGCTCGCCTCGCTCCATGGGTTCGCGAGGGTTTTGCACCCTTCGAACCAGGGTGACCTGCGCCATTGGGCGTGGTGCTACATCCAGCGGCGAGCATCATCGCCACCATCGCCACCATCGCTATCAAACCCGAGGACACAGATCCCTTCACGGACAACACTTTCAGTCAAATCGTCGATTCTGCAACTGCCGGCAGACGCCGGGGCGCGGGCCTACCCACTGCCTGCGCAACGTTGGCACGAAACAGCCTGTCGGATTTTCAGTCCGCTGCCGATTGGAAAAGGCACGGCCCCGCCGGAGCAGGGCCGTGTTGGAAAATCGTGGCAAAACGCCGGCCACCAAGTCGGTCAGCACCCCGGTAAACATCCCCAGGCCACCCCGAGCCGCCGCAGGCACCTACTTCTGCCAAGTACGCTTCTTGTGGCGGTTCAGACGGAGTTTCTTCCGCCGCTTATGCTTGTTGATCTTTGCCTTCCGGCGTTTCTTCAGTGAACCCATAATTTATTAATTAATCGAGACGTCGACCGTGCGATGCAGGCGGTCAGTATACGACTTTATTCAGCGGATATTCAATAATTCCTTCCGCTCCGGCAGCCTTTAGCTGCGGGATCAACTCCCGTACAACCGGTTCGTCGATGATCGTTTCCACCGCTACCCAACCCTTCAGTGACAGACTGGACACGGTGGGATTACGCAAAGCCGGGAGGGATTGCAAGAGCCGCGATAAGTCTCCTTCACGGATGTTCATCTTCAAACCAACCTTAATCTCGGCCTCAATCGCCCCTTTAAGCAACAGTGCCAATGTCTCAATCTTCCTCCGTTTCCAGGGATCTTTCCACGCAGCCTTGTTCGCAATCAGCCGCGGCGTGGACACCAACAAGGTATCCACTATGCGAAGCTTGTTCGCCCTAAGAGACGAACCAGTTTCGGTGACATCGACAATGGCATCGACTAGTTCACGGGCCTTGACCTCCGTGGCACCCCAGGAGAATTCAACCTCGGCCTTCACTCCGTGCTTCTTAAGGTATCGGGTAGTCATTCCCACAACCTCGGTCGCGATCCGCTTACCTTCCAAATCCTGGACGCAGCGAATTGAGGACTCCTCGGGCACAGCCAGAACCCAACGCGTGGGCTGCCGAGTCGCCTTGCTAAACAGGAACTCGCCGACTTCGTGAACCTCGTGCGCCACCCCATTCTCCTGGATCCAGTCATGCCCCGTCAGTCCCGCATCCAGATAGCCGTGCGCAACATACCGGCCGATCTCCTGCGCCCGGATTAATCGCACCAACAGCTCGGGATCGTCGACGTACGGCTCGTAGCTCCGGCTGGAAACGGAAATATTCCAACCTGCCTTCGCCATCTTCTCAATCGTCGCGTCTTGCAGCGACCCTTTCGGTAGCCCAAGGCAGAGCCGTGGGCTGGCCATCGGCTTGCCGGGCTGTTCCTCGGATGACTTTTTACTCATCGCAGGTCGATTTTCAGGTTACTTCCCAAATGCGGGCTTAGAAGTTACTCAATGGCGGACGTCAGCATCCCCCCGTTGAACAGGTTGACCTGCCAGAGAACTGGCGCCGGGGCGACCTTTTTTTGCAACGAAGTCCATGGCCAAACACACAAACACGATCGCATCCAGGGTTTCCCGTCGACTCCTAGCGCGAGAAACCAGTGGTAATGCGCCCCTTTACCCGGATCGTGCTTCGGGCAAGCTCCGTCACCACCGCCGGGTAAAGTTCCCGCTCCGCACCCTGTATCCGGGCATGAAGTGTCGCCGGTGTGTCGCCTTCCAAAACCGGCACCGCCTGTTGCCCCAAGATGGGCCCGGTATCAACGCCCTGATCGACAAGATGAACGGTGCAACCCGTCACTTTCACTCCATACGCCAGCGCCTGTTTCCAAGCCTCAAGCCCAGGGAACGACGGCAGGAGTGATGGATGAATGTTCACCACCCTCCCCTCAAAGGCGCGGAGAAAATCCCCTTTCAAAATTCGCATGAAACCCGCCAATACCACCAAGTCCACCCGCGCCTCCTGAAGCGCTCTGATGTAGGCAGATTCCGCCTGTTCGTCCAACTTCGTCCGGAAGGAGCCAGGAGGCATGAACCGGTATGGCAAGCTCCGTTCGGCAGCCAGATTCAATATCCCCGCACCCGCCACGTCACTCACCACCAGCGCCACTTCGGCGGATAGATGGCCTGCATCAATAGCAGCCGCCAGAGCGGAAAAATTCGAGCCCTTGCCGGAACCCAGGATACCTAACCGATACGAGGAATGTCCCTGCACAACAACGATCCTACCGGTTTCATCGGCGACGGGAAGCCACAATCCGCCGTTGCGGTGGATCCAGGAGATCCGTAGGCTGTCCGGACTTTGGACATGAAAGTCTACATCGACGGACAATTCCTCGCCGAAAACGAGGCAAAAATCAGTGTGTTCGATCACGGCCTGCTTTACGGCGACGGTGTCTTTGAAGGCATCCGGGCCTATCACAACCGGGTATTCAAACTCACCGAACACATCGAACGCCTCTACTGGTCGGCGAAAGCCATCTTGCTCGATATCCCGATGTCCCGCCAGGAGATGATCGAGGCCACCCTCGCGACCTGCCGGGCAAACGATCTCCGGGACGGCTACATCCGCCTCGTCGTCACGCGCGGGCGCGGCACTCTTGGGCTCGATCCCCGCCGCTGTCCGAAGGCATCGGTGATCATCATCGCCGGCCAAATCAAGCTCTACCCGTCCGAGTACTACGACAAGGGGCTGACCATCGTGACCGTACCCACCACCCGTAATCTGGTGAATTCGGTCAACCCAGCGATCAAGTCGCTCAATTACCTCAACAATATCCTGGCCAAGATCGAGGCAAACAACGCCGGTGTCGAAGAAGCCATCATGTTGAACTCGGAAGGATTTGTGGCGGAATGCACCGGCGACAACATTTTCCTCGTTCAAAAGGGGCGGCTGATGACTCCCCCTCTCTCGGCTGGCGCCCTCTACGGGATCACACGCAATGCGGTGATCGATTGCGCCCAGGAACTTGGCATTGCCAGCTCCGAACCCAGCCTCACCCGATACGACGTGTATAACGCGGACGAAATGTTCCTCACCGGTACGGCGGCGGAATTGATCCCCGTCGTGAAAGTGGATGGCCGAGTCATAGGCACCGGAACGCCGGGTCCCCTCACCGCAAAATTGAACGCCCGCTTCCGGGAACTCACCAAGGTCAACGGCGAGGTCATTTTTTCCTGAGGCGAGAGCGATACCGCACTGCATCTCGGCGCGACTAAACTCCCTCCCGGGCGCCTCTCAAAGGCCTCTGCCCTCACCGCTGCCGCGGCCAGGGTCGGTTTACAAACAGTCTTCTCATGGACGACACAAATGCATTGATCGAGCAGCGGCGGATTAAGCTGGCTGCACTCCGGGCGAAGGGGATTGACCCCTTCATGAACAAGTTCACGCCGGACACCGGTTGCGGGACCGCACGCGACGGCTTCGAGCGCGGTGAATTGCCCGACGGGACACCCGTCGCCGTGGCGGGCCGCATGACGGCCCACCGGGACATGGGCAAAAGCCAGTTCGTGGATGTCAAGGACATCACCGGGCGGCTCCAAATCTACGCCCAAAAGCAGGCGTTGGGGGATGATTCGTACGACGTCTTCAAGCACCTCGACCTCGGCGATTTCATCGGAGCACGGGGAACATTGTTTCGAACGAAAACCGGTGAGCCCAGCCTCAAACTCGAGTCGTTCACCATCCTCGCCAAGGCCCTCCGACCTCCTCCGGAAAAATGGCACGGACTCGAAGACACGGAAATTCGTTACCGCCAGCGGTACCTTGATCTCATGGCGAATGATGACGTTCGCCAGACGTTTTTACTCCGATCCGCCGTGCTGAAGGAAATCCGCGCCTTTTTCCACGAGCGCGGATTTATTGAAGTTGAGACGCCGATGATGCAGGCGATCCCCGGTGGCGCAGCGGCCCAACCGTTCAAGACCCAGCACAATGCGCTCGGTTGCGAATTCTATCTTCGCGTCGCCCTCGAGTTGTATCTCAAGCGCCTTCTCGTCGGTGGCATCGATCGCATCTTCGAGATCGGCCGAAATTTCCGGAACGAAGGCCTTTCCCGGCGGCACAATCCCGAATTCACCATGCTCGAAGCCTACCAGGCTTTTGGGGACTACGAGACCATGATGGAACTGGTGGAATCCCTGGTGAAGCGTGTTGCCCAAAACGTGCTAGGGACATTGGTCATCCAGCATAAGAATTCCGATGGCGAGGTGTCCCGTGAGATCGATCTCCGGACGTGGCGGCGGGTGACGTACAGGGATTTGGTGCGCGAGAAGGCGGGTGCCGACTGGTTCGAAGTATCTTCCAGCGAGCGGAGAAGGAGGGCGATCGAAGATCTGAAGCTGAGTGGAGACATCGCCGCCGGGTACGAAGATTTTGAAGTCACCGGCGCCGTTTTCGAGAAATTGGTCGAACCAACGTTGATCCAACCGACGTTTGTCACTCACCTGCCCAGGCAACTCGTGCCACTTGCCAAACTTTCCCCGGGCGATCCTGAGACCGTGGAAGTCTTCGAGTGTTGCATCAATGGACAGGAAATTGCCCCAGCCTATACCGAACAGAATGATCCGGTCGCGCAACGGCAAGCCCTTGAACATCAGGCAGGCGGGGAGCAGCAGAAACTCGACGAAGATTTCCTGGTGGCTCTCGAACACGGCATGCCACCTGCAGGCGGCCTCGGAATTGGCATCGATCGCCTGTGCATGATGCTGCTCGGACAGGAGAGCATCCGCGATGTAATCCTTTTTCCGCAACTGAAGCCCAAAAGCCACTGACGCGGGCCTTCCCCTGTCTTCGGACTCGATCCCTGAGTCTCCGACCCGGCATTACCGATATTACGGGCGGTTCAATTCATACGCGGCCGGCGGACCACGACGTCCTGCGAGGCCTTGTTTTTCGCAATCATGTTGTCCGGGAGAATCCCGCGCCAACAAACATTCGGATAAATGAGAGCTCCGCGCCCGACGATGGACCCCGGATTCAAGACGGCGTTACAACCGATATCCGTACCATCGCCGACCAGCGCGCCAAACTTTTGCAGCCCGGTGTCAAAGTGCTCCCCGTTCATTTCGATCCAGATGTTCTCCGGCGCCAGCTTGATATTCGACAATACCGCCCCCGCCCCGAGGTG